>CAZHZP010000021.1:0-10139 GCA_964537165.1 uncultured Roseivirgaceae bacterium
AAAAACAAATCCCGATAATCCCTGTCACATTATCGTATAATCATATAATTTTGCCGGACGACGGAAAGCTTTTGCTTACTTACCGATCGGCGAAAGCCGTCATCCACCCTCCTATATCCGTAGATGAAAGGGACAAAAGGTCTGTGGCGGAATTAAAAGAAAAATGCTTTAACGTTATCCAGAAGCAATTGCTGGAAGATAATAAACTGGACAACCCATGAAATTAGATACCGATACCATCAAGAAAATTGCCCATCTGGCCCGGTTGGAGTTTGACGAGACCGGCGCTGAGAAAATGAAACAGGATATGACGCAGATCCTGGACTGGGTAGAGAAATTGAATGAAGTCGATACGGAGGGCGTAGAGCCTATTACGACCATGTCTTCCGAAGTAAATGTACTAAGAGAAGATGTGGTAGGTGGGCATCTCTCCCATGAAAAAGGTTTGAAAAATGCCCCACAGCGCGATTCAGATTATTTTCGTGTACCTAAGGTCATGGAATAATGCATACCAGGTTGCCGGGAAAACAATACACCCTCTTATTTAAAGGCCTGCCGCTCCTGTTTTTGATTCTTGGAAGTATGGCTATGATTGGCTATCACTTTCCCTTCAAGGGGAGCAGTATGCCTATCGCCCCCGCCGCAAGTTCAGAGATGGTGAAGATCCCCTTGGATTTTCTCGATCTGGAAGTCCATCAATATCTCGTGGAGACGGAAAATTACCTGCTCTTTCAGTCCTTTGAATCGCTTCCACCTCTGGCTTTCCCAGTTTTGACTTTGGCTTTTGGTTTGGCTGTATGGCTTTTGATGGGCGTGGGACTGGTTTTGGTATCCTTGTTCAATCGGATGCAGTTTGTCATCAGCATGGGACTGATTATATTTCTTCTCACCCTGATCGGTGTCAACGGACTTCATATCGGTGGCGTCAATACCAACCTGGCCACCATGGTCCTGATGGTAGGACTGATCCTTCCATCAGCCATTATCCATACCTTTTGCATTGATTGGGGACTTGGAAAACGGACAGCAGTAATTCTTCCTCTTGCGTTGGTGACGTTGCCGCTGTTGCTCTGGTTGGGAGATGTCAATAAGGGGAGCCTTTTGATCTCAGAAAACATGGCTATGTTTGGGCTGGCCATAGCTGCCCTGTTTATGCTCTATATTGGCCATGCGGTCATTTCTTCTTTATTTGTCGGCCTCGCCAAGCTTAATCGGGGAGTGGGCTTGAAAATATCCTGGCACGTCACCGTACTCAGCTTAATCTATCTGCTCTTTTTACTTTTTCTGCTCTTAAGGATCACAGGTAATGTGCTATGGGATATTCCTACACCGCCCGTAGTGTTGCTGTTTTTAGTGGTAGGGATTTTGGGTTATTTTGAAACGAGGAGGAAGATCGAACAGATAGAACAGCCCTATTCTTTTTCCGCCGCAGGAGAGGGGTTATACCTCATCGGTTTCGCCATTACCGCACTGGTGTTTTGGAAGGCCGGCCTGTCCAGCAACAGGCCCCTGATTGATTTTCTGGAACATACGTTTATCTATAGTCAGCTCGCTTTCAGCTTGTTGTTTTATGCGTATCTCATGGCCAATTTTGGCAGCCTGATGAATCAGGGCAGCCAGGTAGATACTGTTTTATTTAAACCTAAGTTTTTTGCCTACTACCACATGAGGATAGGTGCGATGATGGCCTTGTTAAGCATCGTGGTATTTGCTGATGGGATCATTGGGGTCCAGGTCAATGCTGCTTCTACCAATATGACGGCAGACTATTACTACGCCATTGGTCGCAACAGGGAGGCAGCGATCCTGTATGAGTATTCATGGGAAAGGTACCGCCGCAATGAAAAAGCCATGAATACGGTGGTGCATTTGACATTGGCGGACAACCGGCCTACGGTGGCGGTGAATACTTTGTTACGCAGTTTTGAAAGCAGTCCGTCGGTACACGATGTTTTGCTGTTATCCGATTTGATGCACCAGAATGGCAATGAAGCCGGGGCTTTTTCTGTCCTGAAAAAAGGGCTTTCCATTTTTCCGGAAAACCCCTTCCTTCTCAACAATACCGCATTGTATTACAGTGCTAACGGCCGGGCAGAGGAAGCATTTCAACTGTTGGAAAAGGCAAGGGGAAACAAACAAGTCGTCACCGCCAATCAAGTCGCTTTACAAGCCAGGCACTTGGTTCGTTATGACGAGGATTTTGATGTACGGGATAATACCGTCGGCCGGATCAATCAATTGGCTTTTTTAAACCTGAAAGGCAATCGTGCTGATTTCTCACTGCCGACAGCGAATGTCGCTGATACGGATCTTATTTCCAGGGCGATTCTCCGGAACCAATGGAGCCATGATATCCAGGGAGACATCGCTGTAGATATGGCGTTAGTAGATACGTTGTTGACCAACGGAATAAATTCCGCAGTGGAAGAAGAGTTGCGGCAAAGTAGGGTGGTCAGAACCTATCGGCAAGACTATATCAATGAAACGCTGAAGCACTTAAACGGGCTGGCCTACCAATTTCCCAATTCGGCCGCCAAGCATCATTATATGGCCGCTAACGTTTTGATTGGACAGCTGGATTTTGAAAAAGCCGCCATCGAATTGATGCAGGCCGAGGAAAAGGGCTTTAGTCATTTCAGGTCACAGGACCTGCCTGTTTTATATTATGGAGGGTTGGAAGGCAAAGCCTTTGAGATCAGCGGCAAACATCAGGTTGGCTTTCCTGGCTGGATGAAGTTTGACGACCAGGCTAATTTGATTCCAAATGACACTACTGTTTTCTTTCTTGGCCTGGCGTCCATGCACACCATGGTAAAGGAGCAGTTTCTGGCGCATATGGGTTCCCTTCAATCCGACAGCTTTAAGCGTTTTTATGCCTACCACTTGCTTTTAAACAAGGGTCATTGGATGAATGAGGGTGAACTACAAGGCCTCTTCAGTGAATTGGAACAGGATCCTGACAGCGAACGAAGATATAAGTATTCGGAGTTGAAAGCAATTTTACTTCAAGAGGAGCAACTTAGGGAAGGAAAGTTGTTGAAAGGGGACTTGCCACTGGATAGAAATGCCTACTGGACACCATTGGTGCTAATGGCTGTAGAACAAGCGACAGATAATTTAGAAAAGTATAATATACTGGTCGAGGCATCTGACTTCAACAAAGATCCTTTGCTTTGGATTAACTTGGTGAAGTACAGCCGACTGGCGGGGGTAGGCCATTATACCACTTCCATTCTGAGCAGGATGAGTGAATGGGTGGATGCTAAAACACTCGAGGAATTACAGCTTAAAAACCTTTAACTTCCTTTCACATAATTTAAGCAACAATACCCCGTGTTTTTAGTTATAAAATATTAACTTCACATCGGTTAATAATATTTTAGGATGACAAAGGTTATAGAAACAAACGACATCAAGAAGACCTATAAGATGGGGATGGAGGAAGTGCGTGCGCTTAAATCTGTCAGTATCACCATTGACAGGGGAGAATACGTGGCTTTCATGGGGCCGTCCGGCTCAGGTAAGTCTACTTTGATGAATATCATAGGTTGCTTGGACACACCCACTGCCGGCATTTATATCTTAAATAACAAAGATGTGAGTGATATGTCTGAAAATGAACTGGCGGAGATCCGGAACAAGGAAATCGGCTTTGTGTTCCAGACTTTTAACCTGCTGCCCAGGGCCACCTGTCTTGAAAATGTCGCCTTGCCTTTGATTTATGCCGGTTATAACAAATCAGACCGGGAAGACAAGGCTTTTATGGCGTTGAAGAGCGTGGGGCTGGAAGATAGGGTTCATCACAAACCCAATGAGCTCTCCGGGGGACAAAGGCAAAGGGTGGCCATCGCAAGGGCGCTCGTCAACGACCCAAGTATTATCCTGGCGGATGAACCAACCGGTAACCTCGACAGCAAAACTTCCCATGACATCATGGGCTTGTTCCATGAGCTTCACCAAAAAGGAAATACCATTATTATGGTAACGCATGAGGACGATATCGCACATTTTGCACACAGGATTATTAGGCTGCGGGATGGACTTGTGGAATCCGATACCATTAATCCGCACCCTACGCTACAGGCGGCGGTGGTATAAGTCGTAGGCATAGACCAAAGGGATGAAGATTTATACGAAGACAGGCGATGGTGGTAACACCTCGCTTTTAGGCGGCAAACGGGTTTCGAAGGGGAATATAAGAATTGAGGCTTACGGTACGGTTGATGAACTTAATGCCTATGTTGGCTTGTTGAAAGATCAGGAAATCAACCGCCCGCGTGAAGCATTCTTAAAAACTATCCAGGAGAAACTGTTCGTAATGGGGGCCTCACTGGCTACCGTTCCCGGTAAGGAGAAGGTGAAAAAACCGGATATTTATCCCGAAGATATAAGTGCTTTAGAGGCTGAGATTGACGCAATGGAAAGCCAGCTTGAACCCTTGACCAAGTTTATCTTGCCCGGGGGGCACCAAGTGGTGTCCTTTTGTCACATAGCCCGGACGGTGTGTAGAAGAGCCGAACGCTGTGTCGTCAATTTGCAGGAGGAAGAGGAAGTAAAAGAAAATGTTATTCAATATTTAAACCGGTTATCCGATTACTTTTTTGTGTTGGGTCGGTTGATTGCTAAAGAATTGAATGTAGAAGAGGTAACTTGGGTGCCAAGAATGAACAGAGAATGAACAGCACGATGGAAATTAAAGTGGATAAAATCCGGGATTCCAAGTTGGAAAGGACGGATTTTAGCAATTTGGCTTTCGGCCAAATTATGAGTGACCACATGTTTGTGGCAGACTATGTGGACGGTGAATGGACCGATCTAAGGATTACTCCCTATGCGCCTTTGGCCTTGAATCCTGCAAATGCGACCCTTCACTATGGACAGTCGGTATTTGAGGGGATGAAAGCCTATAAAAACGAAGCAGGAGAAGTCTTGGTTTTTAGGGGCGATGCCAACCAGAAGCGACTGAATGAATCGGCTAAAAGAATGTGTATTCCTGAGGTGCCGGAGGATATTTTCATGGAAGGCTTAAGTAGGCTTCTTGAGATCGACCGGGATTGGATTCCTAATGCACCTGGTTGCTCTCTGTACATCAGGCCCTTTATTTTCGCCACGGACGATTACCTGGGAATTAGGCCTTCGGCAAAATATAAATTTATGATCTTCACCTGTCCCGTGGGGCATTATTATGCCAAACCGGTTACTGTAAAAGTGGAAACCTACTACAGCCGGGCCATTGAAGGGGGGACAGGCTTTGCCAAAGCTGCGGGTAATTATGCGGGATCCTTGTATCCTGCACTTATCGCCCAACGACAAGGCTATGACCAACTCCTGTGGACCGACGGCAAAACCCATCAGTTTATCGAAGAGAGCGGTACCATGAACGTGATGTTTATGATCAACAATAAATTGATCACAGCGCCCACTACTACCGGTACGATCTTGAAGGGAATCACCCGTGACAGCGTGTTGACTTTGGCGCGGGAAATGGGGGTGGACGTAGAAGAAAGATTTTTGAGTGTGGCGGAGCTTAAGGATGCACTGGAAAACAATACTTTACAAGAAGCTTTTGGTACCGGCACCGCGGCGACGATCGCCCACATATCCCTGATCAATGTAGATGGGGAGGATTATAAGCTTCCCGAAGTTGCTGAAGGTGCTTTTTCCAAAAAGATACTAGAACTGCTGGAAAAGATCAAGTACGGCAGGATTGAAGATCAGCACGGATGGATCATTAAATATTAATGTCAAATAGCTGATGAGGTAGAAAGTGTCGGAGCTAAAGACTGCCGGCACTTTTGCTTTATAGCTAATCTTCGCAAAGAATGGGTAAAAAAGTAGTTCTCTTGTTGCTGTTACTCTTTGGGTTTGCTGAGGCGGAAGCGCAGAAATTCATGATCCTCCAGAAAGGGAGCAACGAGAAAACCAGGATAAAATACGAAGAAGGAGACTTAATCAGGTACCAACAGAAAGGGCAGGAATACTTTGTCTCAGATAGGATAAGAGAGATCCATCCCGATTTTTTGGTGCTGGCCGAAAATATCCTGAGGCCGGAGGAGATTGCCACGGTGGATGTGCGGAACAAAGACGAACGGAATCAAACGCTGAAGAACCTCAGTATCTTGATGTATGCGGGAGCAGGCTTGATGCTCGTGGCCGAAACGATCAACAGTCTGTATCATGACAAGAGGTTGGGATACAGCGACGAAGGTTTAACTGTCGCCGGCTCCTTGTTGGTTTCCGGGTTTACGCTATCTAAAATAAAGTACCGTTACTTCAAAAATCGGGGGAGGAACAAAATCCAAATTATTTATCTGGAGGAATAGAGGCAAGGTAAGCTGTTAGAGAAAAGACGGGAGAAACTGGAGACGGCAGTAAGGAGGGAACGACCTGTCCGTTATACGGACTCTGTGACATTGTATTGCGAATTTGAAGCAAACTGAAAAGCAGTACAAAGCGGATTAAAATCTGAGGCGATCACTTGACCCACCTTGAAAGTCAAATATCTATTAAAAGCTTTTTTTCCCGGGCATATTTCCTGAAATTCGCAGTCCATTTCACTTAAAAAAACAGAACTATGACATCAGACCAGTTGAAAGACTTGAAGGCCCGTGTTTCGGCCTTGGGGAGGTATCTTTGACTACGATCGTAAGATTGCAGAGATAGCCGACTTCGAAGCCATTTCAGCCCAGCCAGATTTTTGGAACGATACGGAAGAGGCAGAGAAGGTAATGAAACAGATCCAGGGTAGAAAAGCCTGGACTTCATCTTTTGAGGAGATAAAGACCAAGGTGGATGACCTGGAAGTATTGTATGAATTTTATACCGCCGGGGATGCTTCCGAACAGGAAGTAAACAAAGAATACCAGGAAGGGCTCAAAAAGCTGGAAGACCTGGAACTTAGGAAGATGCTGAGTGGCGAAGAGGACCAGCTGAGCGCCCTGATGGAAATCAACCCCGGAGCCGGTGGTACGGAAAGTAACGACTGGGCTTCCATCCTCATGAGGATGTACATCATGTGGGGGGAGAAAAACGGGTATAAGGTCCGGGAGGTCGACCTGCAAGAAGGCGATGTGGCGGGCATAAAATCCGCGACTTTGGAGTTCGACGGACCTCTGGCCTATGGGTTCCTAAAATCAGAAATCGGGGTTCACCGATTAGTAAGGATCTCTCCTTTTGACAGCGGGGGGCGGAGACATACCTCGTTTGCTTCGGTATATTGTTATCCTGTCGTAGACAACACGATCAATATTGAAATCAATCCCTCGGATATCGAATTCCATACCTCCCGATCCGGAGGAGCCGGCGGGCAAAATGTCAATAAAGTGGAAACTAAAGTCCAATTGACACATAAACCCACGGGTATTGTGGTGGTCTGCCAGATTGAACGTTCGCAGTTGGCCAACAAGGAGAAAGCGATGCAGATGCTTAAGTCGCGGCTTTTCCAGTTGGAAATGGAGAAAAGAAATGCTGAACGGGCTAAGGTGGAATCCAGTAAACTTAGGGTTGATTTTGGCTCCCAAATCCGAAACTACGTCTTACATCCGTATAAGTTGGTTAAGGATGCCCGTACGGCGCATGAAACCTCAGACGTGCAGTCGGTCTTAGACGGGGAATTGAATGAATTTATAAAAGCGTACCTTCTAGCCCAAAGCGAGGAAGAAGCGAACAGTAAAAGCTAATGGAAACGCCCGTGTCTGAATAGATCACGGGCGTTTGTTTTAGGTATTTCGGTTAGTTTATCAAACTGAAGCTTGGATTACTCCACAACCGACTCTTCCTCCGGCCGCACCGGAAGGCTGGGACTCGAAGTCGTCTGCATCAGCATGGATAATGACTGCCTTGTTGAGGATGTTGGTATCGTCCGATCCTCCGATAGACCAATCGTCAAACTCCATTTCTAGGGTAGCCACCCCATCTTCTCCTGCTACCAAGTTGTCAATGTCTCCGGCGTGGAAACCGTTTTCACCTCTCTTGCCGTGAGGATCATCCGTTGGATTCCAGTGTGCTCCGGCAGAGGTAGCGTCAGGCGCACTGCAATCACCTGTCTCATGGAGGTGGATAGCATGTTCACCTGGTGTGAGATTCTCTACCCGGATGGTCATCTTTACCGGGCCGTCACCGTCTTGGGTGAAAGTAGCGGTGCCGGTTACGTTACTTCCGCTGGCACTCGATATTTCGGCGACAGCATTCAACTGGTTACTATCGCCTAAATTATCATTGACTTCCATAGGAGATCCTGGAGCTATTCCCAAGCTGTCAGAAAGCCCTTCTCCGGTATTGTTTGTGCCCGATCCACACGCTACCATAAAGGAAGCCGCACCTAGAAAAAGAAAATAATTTACTTTTTTCATAATTAATAGAAGTTTAAAATATGGGTAAAACGATTAAAAACTATGCCAAACTGAGGATGTCCGCTATGGCAGCCATAGCCTTTTCTTAACCCGAATGGATTGAGGTGTGGCGGTAACACTTTGTTCCATCGTTGGAACATCCAAGTATGATAAAGGGTCGAAAGCGGGCAAAGGTACATCCCACTGACCAAAGGTAGTGTATTTATAATTAGCGGTCAAAGTGCTTCCCTTCTTTGTTTAGGCGCTTTTAGACGACATATCCTATCAGCTGCGGGGAATCAGGCAGTTAAAGGGTGTCGGTTAGGGTTCAGTTATTGGACGGTTTTAGCATCAACATTATTATTAACCTTAAAACACCTATGCTATGTCTATTGTGAAAGTAATTGAAGTAATAGCAAGTTCTCAGACAAGCTTTGATGATGCGGTTCAGAATGCTTTAAAGGAAGCTTCGAAAACGGTAAAAAACATCGACTCCATCTATGTCAAGCATTTCAAGGCTAACGTGGAAAACAACAAGATCGTTTCGTATGGAGTCAACGCAAAGGTTTCCTTCACGATTGATAACCCATAAACAGAAAAGAATATGAACATGAACAAAGATCAAGAAACAGGGAAAGGCAATGATGTCGACGCAAGTGACGACACCTTGGGGGAAAACACCGAGCAGACCCCGTTGGCCAAAGAGGTGGAAAAAGACCGGCGGGAGCAGGAAAGCCAAAATGAGTCCCAAGGGAAGGATTAACCCATCAGTCAGTATAAGAAAAGCAAAGAGGGAAGCCTGCAGAAGGCGATCCCTTTTTTGTTGGAGGGGTTTGGTTGGGACAAAAGCCGCTAACTTCCTTACGTGAATCTCTTCACTTTTTCTGTAGGTTTTTCCTGCCGGTTGTGCCTTTTGCGGGCGGTAATAAAAAAATCCTTGATTGGGGAATGTATCCCGGCAAGGGTTCGGCGATGTAGTTAGGACGACCTTCAGATATTTATTTAAAAGCTTCTCGTTGTCGGATTTGGTCGGGGCCGGTTGTCCAGCCCCAATCGTCAAATATGATTACAGCGTGGTCCTCGATTAAAGGCATGACATATTCCAGAGCCGTCTTAGATGCCGAATAAATATCACCATCGATCATGATAAGGCTTGCTTTTTTGAGCGTCAGTTTCGTGGTGGTTTCAGGGTTCAACGCGTCCTTAAACCATCTTTTGACTAAGGCTATCCTTTCTTCCTTTACGCCACGGCTCTTTAGGTATTTTCTTGTTGCGGAAATAGAAGAACGATAAGACCCGGGCTTCCAGCCCTCCTCTTTCGATTCCGGAGGTAACCCTTCAAAGGAGTCAAAACCAATCAGCCGGGAGCTTTTCAGGTTCATGCCTTCCAGCACATGATACACAGTAGCCATCGAAGTCCCCCTACTCACCCCGAATTCCAGGTATTCCCCCAGGTTTTCCGGCGACTCATGTTCCAGAAGTTTAAACAACGCATGCTTAACAGCTACCGAAAACGCTTCTTCAGGAATTAAAGGATCCGGTTTGGCTAAGCCAAGCGGGGCCAGATACTGCTGTTGAAATTTCCTCATTGGAGCATACAAACCAAGACTTTTTAAGATTGATAGAATAGTCGCTTTCATCATGAATTGTTTGATTTAGTTCTTTTGGAATAAAATAAATTAAAGGAAGGTTTATCACATACACGAGACTAAGAAGACCACGCCAATAGCCCCCATGGATTGATTACCAAATAATCATGAATGAATGTATTGATGAAGAGAATTAATTGGTTTCCCAATAAAAACAGTA
>CAZHZP010000021.1:10239-19543 GCA_964537165.1 uncultured Roseivirgaceae bacterium
GGTTTAAATCGAATATTTCCACACCTCTGTAAAAAAAAATGATTTTTAGAGTCTATAAACGTTGGGCGGGGTATGGGTGAGGTAATTTACTATACCTTCTTTTTTTATTTAACGTTATATTTCTAAATTATGGGCCCGTTAGAAGTGATGTTGGACTCCCTACGAATTCATGTATCCCTGTATAAATTACTATGGTTGAAGAAAAGAAAAAAAACCGGCATGTCTCAAGAAGAGACTTTATCAAAGCATCCACATTGTCCGCAGCAGGCTTTGTGATCGTACCGCGTCATGTACTCGGGGGAAATGGATTTGTACCACCGAGTGATAAAGTGAATATAGGAATCATTGGTGCGGGTGGCAAGGGGAGACAAAACACAGCAAATTTGTTGAAGCTTGACGATGTGCAGGTAACCGCGATCGCTGATCCGGCCAACTACTGGAACCTGGCTGATTTTTATTACCGATTTGAGGCAGGCAGAGGACCAGTTAAGAATATAGTAGAAGAGCATTACCAAAAGAAGACCCCTAACTTCAAGGTGGCTGAATATGTGGATTTCAGAAAAATGCTGGAGAAGGAAAAGGCTTTAGACGCTATTGTTTGCTCTACCCCTGATCATACCCATGCTTATATATCTCTGCTGGCCATGCGGGCAGGTAAGCACGTCTATTGTGAAAAGCCCCTGACCCATAACATCTGGGAGGCAAGGCTTCTGAAAAAAGTAGCAAAGGAAACCGGCTTAGCCACGCAACTGGGAAACCAGGGGCACAGTGCGGACGGAATGCGGGAAACGGTGGAGTACTTAAGGGATGGCGCCATCGGTAAGGTCACTGAGGCTAAGGCCTGGGTGCCGGCTACCCGTTGGATCCCTTCTCTAAAAGGGGTTCCTGCCGGATCTTCCCCCCTTCCAGAAGGTTTCAGAGAATGGGACCTTTGGTTAGGGCCAGCCGCAGACCGTCCTTATCATGAGGTTTATTCACCGGTCACCTGGCGGGATTTCTGGGATTTTGGGCTGGGGGCGCTGGGCGATTTCGGCTGCCATGATATGGATGCCGCTACTTGGGCTTTTAATCTGACCGCCCCGGATAGCGTGGAGATTTTTCCCGCAGGCTATAGTGACAGAGATATCACTCCCTATGGGGAGATCGGCTACTATTACTTTAAGGAAAAAGGAGAGCAAAAGCCCCTTAAGCTAACCTGGTATTCCGGAGGCCTGCGCCCTGAGCTTCATGAAATGTTGCCCCATGATTTTAAGCTTCCGAGCCGGGGTTCAATGTTCGTTGGGGAGAAAGGATTGATCTTGAATGATGGAGGCAATCGGGCACCTCAGGTTTTCCCCAAAGCATTACGGGATAGCTATACGCCTCCTGCCCAGACGCTTGCCCGGTCCAATGGTCACTATAGAGATTGGGTGGATGCTATTAAAGGAGGTCCCAAAGCCAGTTCCCATTTTGAATATGGAGCTGACCTTACCGAGATCACGTTGTTGGGCGTGTTGTCTTTGAGGATGGGCGGACAGAAGATCTATTGGGATGCGGAAAACATGAAAGCCAAAGGCCTGCCGGAAGCCGCCGTCTACATCAAGGAACCTGTCCGAAAAGGCTGGGAAATGGCCTAATGAACTAGAAGAAACCTGTCAATGTATCAAAAGTTATCGGGGGAGTCCAAAAGGCTCCCCTATAAAATTAATATTTACCAGATTTTTACACGGCTCTTTGGTAATGTAAAAACGGAGAATAAGCCGTGGGGCACGATTGAAGAAAATGGTGTTGGTAAATTCAGCGATATTACCGAGAAGGCGTTGAGGGAGATCAAAGCGCTTGGCATCACGCATATCTGGTACACAGGCGTTTTACACCATGCTGTGATACGAGACTATAAAGCTTATGGTATTTCTGATGACGATCCTGATGTGGTCAAGGGGCGGGCCGGTTCGCCTTATGCGGTAAAAGACTACTACCAAGTCAATCCGGATTTGGCAGATGATCCTTCACTAAGGCTGGAAGAATTTCGGGATTTGGTAAAAAGATCCCAGGATCAGGGCTTGAAAGTGATTATCGATATTGTACCCAATCATGTGGCTAGGAGGTATGAGGGAAAAAACAATCCTGAGGGGGTGCGGGATTTTGGGGACATGGATGACCCTATGGTCGTCTACCGGCGGGACAATAATTTTTATTACAATCCTGGGGAAAGTTTTGAAGTACCTTACCCGCATAATGATTACCGCCCGCTTGGAGGGGAGCCACATCCTTTGTCTGACGGCAAATTTGACGAACACCCTGCCAAATGGACTGGGAATGGATCCCGGTTGTCACGCCCCCACTTCAATGATTGGTATGAAACAGTAAAAATCAACTATGGCATCCGGCCTGATGGAAGTAACGAGTTTCCCCTTCTGCCAGAGGGTTATGAATGGAAAGATATCCAGGATCATTATTTTTTTTGGAAAAATCAGGATGTACCGGATTCATGGAAGAAGTTCAGGGACATTGCCTTATTCTGGATGGACTTTGGTGTGGACGGCTTCCGCTACGATATGGCAGAGATGGTGCCGGTAGCGTTCTGGAGTTACCTCAATTCCCACATCAAGTATAAGTATCCCCAGGCTTTTCTATTGGCAGAAGTCTATAACCGGGACTTATACCGGTCTTACCTTCGCTTGGGGAAGATGGACTACTTGTATGACAAAGTAGGACTTTATGATACGCTAAAACTGATCATGCAGGGGCACTGGGACGCCGACCACCTTCCTTACCGGGTAGATGAAATTCAGGACATTGAGCACCATATGCTGCATTTCCTTGAAAACCACGATGAGCAGCGGATAGCCAGTCCGGAGTTTGCGGGAGCTGCATCAAAGGGCCGGCCGGCCATGGTGCTCTCTGCTACGGTAGGTACCTCGCCTACGATGATTTATTTTGGGCAGGAAGTGGGGGAGCCCGCCGCGGAAGCTGCAGGTTTCGGATCCCCGTCCAGAACTTCCATTTTTGATTATATTGGTGTACCCCATCACCAAAAGTGGATGAACAACGGGCTGTTTGACGGAGGACAGCTCTCTGAGGAAGAAAAGTCGCTCCGCGATTTTTACCAGAGACTGCTGAACTTTACCCTGGGAGCACCTGCTTTAATGGGCAATTACGGTGACCTTCATCGTTACAACAGGATGAGGAATCCGGATTATCCTTCCCATCTTTTTGCTTTTGCCAGGTGGTCGGATCAGCAAGCCCTGCTGATCCTAGTCAACTTTAGCGCTGACTGCACCGCAAAACTGAAGGTGCGGATTTCCCCGGAGGTTGTCCAGGGCTTAGGTCTTGACGAGGGGACGTATGAGATGGTGGATAAGATAGGACATTGGCCAGCTACCCAATTGATCCTCAGGGGAAATGAAGGGGAAGCGTATGTTCAGCTAGGCCCGTTGGAATCAAGTATTTACGAGGTAGCAAGACATGAAAGCCCTGCAGGCGCCTAAAGATAATAGTGACCTGATTTACCGGCTGTTTTATGCCATTTAATACGTCGCCCGTCCCCCGGATAGGTCGAAAGTAAAGCCGGTAGTAAAGCTATTCATGGGAGACACGATATATGCTACCAAATTGGCTACCTCTTCCAGGGTGCCGAATCGCTTCATGGGGATCTTGTCGGCCATGTATTTTACCTGTTCATCCGGTAAAGCATCCACCATGGCCGTCTGTACCACAGCCGGAGCGATGGCATTTACGGTAATGCCCCTTTCTGCATATTCCTTCCCTTGTACTTTGGTCATTCCGATCACTGCGGCTTTTGAGGCAGAGTAGGCGACCATGCCCGCATTGCCCTCCTTGCCTGCAATGGATGCGATATGCAAGATCCTTCCATAACCTGGCTGGATCATGTACGGTAGGACATGTTTGGAAGTGAAGTAGGAGCCAAAAAAGTTGACGTCGAAAACACTTTTAACATCTTCGGTTTCTGTTTCATGGCTCTTGACGTTGGTTTTTCCGGTGATGCCTGCACTGTTTACCAGGATGTCTATCCTTCCATAATGCCCCATGATTTCTTCCATGGTGTCTTGCACCTGCTTTTCATCGGTGATGTCCAGGATGAAAGATTTCGTTTCGGTAGCCAGCTGGCTTTCTATTTGGTGCAGTTTATCACCGTTGAAGTCGAGGAGGGCTAGCTTTACGCCTTCCTGTGAAAGCTTGGCAGCAATCGCGAACCCTAAACCTGAGGCTGCACCGGTGATAATAGCTACTTGGTCCTTAAGTGTTGTCATGTGATGAGGATATTTGGATCTTCAATAATGTATGGGATAAGACGGGTAAGATAAGTCCCCCGGCATGGAGGCGTTTACCGTGTAGCAAGGGCTTTTTGAACCAAACCTGTTGCGGCAGACGATAAGCCCAGGGACAGGGCAGCCTGGCGACCCCTGCCCGACATTTTCCGCCAGGTTTTCTGCAAAATATTCACCAGCTTTTCTTCATCATGCTGGGTAAGAAAGTCGTCAAAATAGTATTTGAGAAAGATAAGGCAGGCCACATCTTCAAGAGTCTGTGCTTCGGGATCCGTTTTTAATCCCCGTTTATTCAACAAGTCGTCCACTTTGCCAATTTCCTCTTGGGAATAACCGTTTTTGGCCATGATGGATCCGGCCAGTTCCCCATGGAACCTCTTTAGGTTGGCCCGCCATTGTAGGTAGCCCTTTCTGTCCATAGGAAAGCTATCCCGGGGGATAGCCCAGCGCTTGATGTGCTGGGAACGGGCCGCCAGCCTCAGGATCTCCGAGGCATCCGGTTCAAGTTCATGCAGCATGGCCGTCATCCGCTGGCTATACAATAACTCCTTGGGATATGGTTGTCCGTCCGCTGTTTCCAGATGTGGGTCTTCTGCATTAATTGCATCAATATCCTTAAGGCTTTGCAGGAATCTGTCCATCGTTGGTTTACGTTTTATAGGTTTTTTGATCGAGCCGGTTGAGAACCGTGGTTATTTTGTATAATAGTAAAAAAAATGTAGCAATTAAAAAATTTCTCTTGCAAAAGGGCAGGGGCTATTTATTATGCCGGCGGACAATTCGGCTAGCCAAGCTTCCGGGTAGCCTGGCATGGAAAGAGTCGAATCAAATTCCTATGAACAGAAGAACGACCATCAAAAAGTTGGTTTACGGTCTCGCCATCCCCTTTATGGTAAATGAAGCCTTGTCGGATCCCGCTGGCTTATTTCCTCTGACTTCATCTAAGAAGCCAACCCAGCCGCTTTACCTTTTTACCAAAGTCCTGCAGTGGATTCCCTTAGAAGATTTGCCTGCAATCGTCCAAGACTTAGGTTTTGCGGGAATTGACATAGCTGTGCGAAGTAACGGTCATTTCACCATAGCTGAGTTAAAGGAAAAGCTCCCGCCGCTGGTGGCAGCCTCGAAGCGCTTGGGACTGAGCGCACCCATTCTTACCACGGAGTTGACCGGAGAGGACCTAAAGGAAACCGAGGAATTTCTAAAAATCGTGTCGGGAGAAGGAGTACAGCATTATAGGATGGGTTGGCTGAAATACCGGACCCGGAAAATACTAAAAGAACTGGAGGGCTATAACAACGGGTTAAAAAAACTGGCTGAGCTTCATGGCCGGTACCAGGTGCAGGGGCATTATCAAAATCACGCCGGCAGCGGAGTGGGGGGGTCGGTTTGGGAACTCACACATTTACTGGACGGAATCGACCCGGGGCGCATTGGCATTCAATATGATCTTCGACATGCTATGGTGGAAGGCTACCGGTCTTGGGAGACTGGCTTTCACGTAGTCAAGGACAAGATCACCACTTTTGACATTAAAGATTTTCGATGGGAGGGGTCTTCTGGGAGAGACCGGCCTGTGACCGTTCCCTTAGGAAAGGGCAATGCCGACTTTGGGAAGATTGCTTCTTCTGACATTTTTAAATCGGTAGCGGTGCCCAAAATACTCCATGTAGAATACGATTTGGGAGGAGCGGAACACGGAGGGAAAAATCCCTCCCTCCCGGGACGGGAGATTCTGTCCGCAATCAGCAAGGATGTTTCTTATTTTTATGGAACCTTTGGTTGATGGAACGTTGCTGTTTATCTTTTGCTTTTAATATTACTTGGGGAGGTATTGGTTGCTACGGAATTTTTTGGCTACCAATAGGCTGATGTCAACAGCTGTTGGCTATTTAAAGGCGGGTCAATACGTATAGCCGGCGATTTAAAAATGTAATTTTTTTTTCGGGTAATAGCTTCTTCTTTTTCTAGGTTTAAGCTGTAGATCAATCTGTGGCAGGGGATAACGGTTTAGTCCCTAAAAAAATAGCTTCAAAACTTCATCCAAATTAAAAATGTTCACTCATTAATTATTGTGAATTTTCATCCATTGAAGTTCGTACACGGTAAAATTAAAAACCGATGGTTCTTATTTTATAAATTATAAATAACTGTCTAAGACTATTTTAAAAATATTAGAGAAGTTAACTCTATGATAAAAATTTTTTAAAATGGTATTTTTGGTTACATTTGGAGGTCATCTTAGAGGTGACTGCTATATAGAACCTTAATCCCAAAACTTATGAAAAGAAAATTATTAGGTTTTTTGGCCCTTGCCTTCCTCACTTGTTTTGACAGTGTGGTGGCTATGGCGCAGGAAACCAGAAGTGTAAGCGGCCAGGTGCTTGATGAAATCGGCGAGCCCATTCCCGGGGTCAATGTATTGATTACGGGCACATCAACCGGTACGGTGACAGACCTAGATGGGTATTTCCAGCTTTCCGCTGTGTCGGAGGGGACTACGCTGTCTTTTAGTTTTATTGGTTTTCAAACCCAGGAAGTTACTTTAGGCAGCCAGCGGGAAATTACGATTACCTTATTAGAAGATATAGGTGTCCTGAATGAGGTCGTTGTGGTGGGTTTTGGAGAGCAGAAAAAAGCCAACCTTACCGGTGCCGTGACCACGGTAGACTCACGCGTCCTGGAATCCCGTCCCGTGCAGAACGTCGGACAGATGCTTCAGGGTGTGGTGCCGGGTCTTAACCTCCAAACAAGCGGGTTGGGCGGTGAACTGAACCAAAATCTTAGCTTCAATATCCGTGGAGCGGGCACGATCGGTTCCGGATCCAATTCTTCCCCTCTTGTTTTGATCGACGGGATGGACGGTAACATGAACGCAATTAACCCGCAGGACATTGAAACCATTACCGTGTTGAAGGATGCGGCGGCGGCTTCTGTTTACGGTTCCCGGGCAGCATTTGGTGTGATCCTGATTACAACCAAAAGCGGTCAAGCAGGTACAGCCAAAGTAAACTATAGCAACAACTTTAGGTTGTCTACGCCCAGGGGCCTGCCCAGCATGATGGACTCCTATACCTTTGCCCATTACTTCAATGAAGGTGCGATCAATGCCGGTCAGTCCGCTGTATTTTCAGATGAAACATTGGGGAGAATCCAACAATATCAGAGTGGCCAGATAGATAACTCTACCATTGCCGACAACAACGGGGACCGGTGGTTGTATTATGGAGGATCCAACGGCAATACGGACTGGTTTAAAGAGCAGTACAAGTCCATGTCCTTCTCACAGGACCATAACCTGAGTGTGAACGGGGGAAACGAGAACGCCCGGTATTTTCTGTCGGCCAATTACCTGGATCAGGGAGGGTTGACCCGCCACGGGGGAGACAACTTTAACCGGTATTCCCTTGCAGGTAAGATTGACCTAAAGCTCAACGACAAGGTTTCCTTTAATTACAATACCCGGTTCGTGCGGGAATATTTTACAAAGTCATCCCATCTTAATGATCTTTTTTATCATAACGTAGCCCGAAGATGGCCGACGGTTCCTGTCTTTGATCCTAACGGAAGTTATTCCGATCCCAGCGAAATCGCCCAGCTTCGCTCTGGAGGCAAACAGGAAAATTTCACAGACTTCTATTATATCCAAGGTCAGGTTACTTATACGCCTTTGGAAAACTGGAACATTTATGCCAGCGGAAATTACAGGATCACCAATCAGAACAACGCGGGCCACATCCTACCCGCCTACGGTTATGATGTAGCAGGCAATCCCTACCCCTTGGCGGTTTCTTATTCGGCTCCCGGACACACGGCCGTGTCTGAATTTAACCAGAAAGAAAACTTCTTTACGACCAACATTTATTCAGATTATAGTTTTGATATAAATGAGGATCACCAGTTTAAAGTCATGGCTGGCTTTAACTCCGAGCTGAACAAATACAGGAACATCAATGCCGGAAGGACCGGACTGATCACTCCTGAAGTGATAGCCATCAATACCGCCACCGGCAATTTTACCAACTCAGGAGCCTACAACCATTGGGCAACGGCAGGATTTTTTGGCCGGATCAATTACAACTACAAGGAAAAATACCTGGTAGAGGTTAATTCCCGATACGATGGCTCCTCCAGGTTTATTGATGACCAAAGGTGGAACATGTTCAATTCTTTCTCTTTGGGCTGGAACATAGCCAATGAGAACTTCTGGCAGCTTGACCAGATTCAAATGTTGAAATTAAGGGGTTCTTACGGTGAGCTGGGTAACCAGAATACCAACAGTTGGTATCCCTTCTACCTTTCTCAGCCTTTTTCGGTCAATGCAGGTGGCTGGTTGATCAATGGTATCCGGCCAAACACCGCCGGAGCACCGGGTATAGTCAGCGAATTGATGACTTGGGAGAGGGTACAAAGTTACAACGTAGGGCTTGACCTGGCTGTTTTGGAAAACAGGATGGTGATCAATTTTGATTACTTCGATAGGAAAACCCTTGATATGGTAGGCCCTGCCGAAGAGCAGCCGGTGATTTTGGGTACTCCTGTGCCAAACGTGAACAATGCCAACCTTCGTTCCTACGGGTTTGAGCTTGAAGTAAGCTGGAGAGATCATATCGGTGACTTTAACTATGATATACGGGGAATATTGTCAGATGACCAGATGGAAGTGACCAAGTATCCCAACGTAACAGGGAACTTAGGACAAGGCCAAACGCAGTGGTACAGTGGCAGAAAAAATGGTGAGATCTGGGGTTACACCACGGTCGGCATTGCCAAAACACAGGGCGAAATGGACGCTTACCTGGAAAGCGTAGGCCAGAACCAGATGGGAAGTAATTGGAAAGCAGGCGATATCATGTACGCCGATCTGAACGGGGACGGAACCGTTAACAACGGTAACAATACCTTGGCGGATCCCGGGGATATGACCGTCATCGGCAACAGCACGCCGAGGTTCAGGTTTGGTCTGGATTTATCCGGCCAGTACAAAAACTTTGACTTCAGGGTTTTCTTCCAAGGAGTGGGCAAAAGGGACTATA
>CAZHZP010000022.1:0-19522 GCA_964537165.1 uncultured Roseivirgaceae bacterium
ATACTATGTGTCGTGGGTTAAGGAACGGGTCTTAATCACCCCCTAAGATGAGTAATAGCGACCGAACTGATAAGGAAATGTCGACGGGCTCTGTGGTGAGAACCGTTAAATCCTAGGAGAATAAACTATAGTTATAGCATGGGAAAATATTATTTGACGCATTTAAAAGAACTTGAAGCAGAAGCGGTTTTTGTGATCAGGGAGGTAGTTGCGCAATTTGAACGGCCGGCCCTCCTTTTTTCAGGAGGAAAAGACAGTATTATCCTGTCACATTTGGCTAAAAAGGCTTTTTACCCTTCCAAAATCCCTTTTCCGCTGATTCATATAGATACCGGACATAATTTTCCTGAAACCATTGCTTTCAGAGATCGATTGGTCGGGCAGTTGGGGGTGCAGTTGATCGTAGGATCGGTTCAGGAGAGTATTGATACTGGACGCGTACGCGAAGAAACCGGTGTTAATGCAAGCAGAAATGCCCTTCAAACGGTCACATTATTGGATACACTGGAAAAGTATAAAGTCGATGCCGCTATGGGCGGCGCCAGAAGAGATGAAGAGAAAGCGCGTGCAAAAGAACGTTTTTTCTCACACCGGGACGAGTTTGGACAATGGGATCCCAAGAACCAACGGCCTGAACTCTGGAACCTGTTCAACGGCAAAAAGCACATCGGCGAGCACTTCAGGGTTTTCCCCATTTCCAACTGGACGGAAATGGACGTTTGGCAATACATCAAATTGGAAAACATTGCGCTTCCTTCTCTATACTTCTCCCACGAAAGAGATTGTGTGGTAAGAGATGGGGTTATTCTTGCCCATTCAGACCACCTTCAGCTCAGACCCGACGAGGAAATTTCCAGAAAGATCGTCCGTTACAGAACCTGCGGCGATATGCCGATTACCGGGGCGGTGGAATCTTTTGCGGATGACCTGGACAAGATCATTGCCGAAGTTGCCACCACTAGGACTACCGAAAGGGGCTCCCGTGCGGATGATAAAAGAGGCGAAACAGCCATGGAAGATAGGAAGAAGAACGGCTACTTCTAGTATTTAGTACTAAGGGCCAATAACCAACACCCAATAACACGTAAAAAATGCAGCTCCAAGAAAACAACCAATTGCTCCGCTTTACTACTGCAGGTAGTGTAGATGATGGGAAAAGTACCCTGATCGGACGATTGCTATATGATTCTAAATCCATTTTTGAAGACCAAATTGAGGCGGTCAAGCTTTCGAGCGAAAAGAAAGGTTTTGATTATGTGGATTTATCGCTTTTAACGGACGGCCTGCGATCCGAGAGGGAACAAGGAATCACCATTGATGTGGCCTATCGGTACTTTTCAACTCCGGCCAGGAAGTTTATCATCGCAGACACCCCAGGCCATATCCAGTACACCCGCAACATGGTGACTGGGGCTTCTACAGCCAACCTGGCCATTATCTTAGTGGATGCGAGAAAGGGCCTGCTGGAACAGACCTATAGGCATTCATTTATTGCTTCTCTTCTGAAAATCCCCCATGTCGTGGTTTGCGTCAATAAAATGGATCTCGTGGATTATAGTGAAGAGGTTTTCAATCAGATTGTTGAAGACTATAAAAGCTTCTCGAGTAAACTGGAGATAAAAGATATACAATTCGTCCCTATCAGTGCGCTCAAGGGGGACAATGTCGTGGAGCGCTCCACCAACATGGATTGGTATGGCGGGTCCACCTTGTTGTATCTGCTGGAAAACGTACATATTGCCAGTGATCTGAACCATATCGACGGCAGGTTCCCTGTGCAGATGGTGATCCGACCTCATACCCTAGAACACCAGGACTTCAGGGGCTATGCCGGAAGGATCAACGGCGGGGTATTCAAGCCGGGCGACACGGTGAAAGTCCTGCCATCGGGCTTTGAATCAAAAATTAAAACCATAGAATTAGATGGAGAAGCCATAGAAGAGGCTTTTTCGCCGATGTCGGTGGTCATGACGCTTGAGGATGAGATCGATATCAGCCGTGGGGATATGATCGTAGGTGCTAGCAATCTTCCTCAAGTAGGACAAGATATTGATGTGATGGTTTGCTGGATGAGCCAAAAGAAGCTACGGGTGCGGGATAAATTTCTCGTGAAGCACACCACTGACGAATGTCAGTCCATGGTTAAACAGCTTCATCATAAAGTGAATGTCAATACCCTCCACCGGGATGAAGAAGTGGAAGAAATAGGTCTTAATGAGATCGCTAGGATCAGCATCCGTACGGCGAGCCCCCTGTTTTATGATTCCTACTCCAAAAACAGGCAGACCGGCTCTGTGATTTTTATAGACCCCAATACCTATGAGACAGTAGGTGCGGGTATGATTATTTGACCTTGGCATCGGTACGACGTTGGCAACGTCGTACTTTCTGTTGCTACACTTCTTTCGCTCGCAGGCCCGTTATTTTGCTGCGATGCAAAGGCTTTCTATTTGCTAGAGATGTCTGGGACCTTCGGGCCACATTTTGAAGAAAAAAAAGGCGCTGCAAGAATTTGCAGAACCTCAACGGAATCTTTGCCGCCGGGTTGTTCAGTTAGGACTCATCGGTGCTTGGTGACTCGTACACAAGAACAAAACGCTTTTAGTAGGCTGCCTGATAGTTAATGAGAATATCAGCCCGGGTCCACTCTCCTTCCTTCACCTCAAAAGGATTGATATAGCTGTCAAGATCGAGGATATTGGCAAAATGTCCCTCCTCTTCAACGGTAAAAATGGAATATTTGCCCGGAGGAAGCTCGACGGCAAAATTTCCCGAGTCATCCGTTTCTATCTCTTTCACCAAAGGCGTTTCAATATCTCCAAAAAGCGCATCCCCCAATCTAGCTTCGTTGATGTGTGTGAGTTCGTGAATTTTGATGGTTCTTTTAACGCCTTTCTTAACAGGGCGTTCTATCATTTCTCCTTTTTTGGCCATTTGTGGCATTTGATTCCCTTCCAGCCAGAAGACCTGGCCTTGGATCCCCTGGCCGTCTTTTTTTGCGGTCTTACAGGAAAAGGCAATGGCGGTGAGGGCGATGACAAATAAGATCGGTTTAAAAACTTTCATGGTTTCTTCTTTAGGTGGAAGGACGGCGTACTGGCCGACCAAAGCGAAATAGCAGTACTACATGCAATTGTCACGGCCTACATTTTATTTTGCTTTTCTCTTGCTTTTCAAAGCCCTTTTAAGCCATGAGTGGAGACTGTTCAACTCGGAGCATTGTGGACATCCCGGGTCTAAACTAGCTTTCGGAAGTACGACGTCAGAGACTTCATATCCCGGCCGTCCGACACCAGCGTGTTTAACGGCTTGAACCTTATCCTTAGATCATAAAGAAGAAAATCAAAGCCACGGCCAGCGCAATGGCCATTCTTTGGGCTTTTTGCTTGGACTCATGGCTTATCTTTCTTTTTCTGATGACCAACACGGCTATGCTTAGGGCAAACAACTGCACTCCAATTCCTATGCCAGTAAGGATATTGATATTTTCCCAATCCCAAAAATGAAAGCTCCGGTTAAAAAGCGGCACCATGCAGCATAGGATCCCCGTCATTCCAAAAAAGAAAGAACGTCGTAATAATTTGTTTTCATCTTGTTCCATCCAGCTCATAAGGGATTATTTATTGGTTACGGAGTGATCGGTTGATGGGGGGTCAGTGATTTGGTGATTGAGTGATTAGTGATCGGTGATCGATTCACATCTCACATCTGGTAACTCATAATTCTCAATTCGTAATTCGTAATCCACAATACACCCAATCACAGATCTTGGTACTAATGCCTTTTCTTCCTCGCTTCAAAATAGATAGCTAAGGCATCTGCTGAGAGTGCGTTTAAGGTCATGTCGCGGGTAAGTCCGCCTTTTCTTGCCACCATCACGCCATACCTCATGTCGGCATAAGCCTCCTTCTCGTGCGCGTCCGGATTGATGGAAAGCCTTACGCCTTTCTCCAAAGCATAATATATCCATCTCCAATCCAGATCCAGTCGCCAAGGATTGGCATTGATTTCAATCACCACTTCATGAGTGGCACAGGCGTCGATGATCGCCTGATGGTCGACCGGATAGCCTTCCCTTCGAAGAAGCAACCGGCCTGTGGGGTGGCCTAAGATTGTGGTGTAGGGATTTTCTATGGCCTTGATCAGCCGGGCGGTGGCTTTTTGACGGGTCATGCTGAGTGCACTGTGAATGGAAGCCACCACAAAGTCAAAGCTTGCCAACACCTCATCGGGGTAGTCCAGACTCCCGTCCACCAAAATATCGCTTTCGATCCCGCTGAAAATCCTAAATGGGGCGAGTTCCACATTTAAGCTTTTAATTTCCCTTTGTTGTTCGGCGACCTTTTCAATGTCCAGCCCGCCAGCATAGAAAGCGGATCTGCTGTGATCGGCGATGCCCAAATATTCATAACCCAAAGATTGGCAATAGGTCGCCATATCCCGCAGGCTGTGTTTTCCGTCACTATAAGTCGAGTGGTTGTGAAGACTGCCCCTTAGGTCGTCCATCTCCAGCAAGAGGGGCAGTTTTCCTGCTTTGGCCAAGGCTATTTCAAATTGCCCCTCTCTCAGTTCTGGAACAATGTAACCCAGCCCTGCTTCCTGATAGGCCTGTAGCTCGGAATCAAAGCGTTTGGAGCGAAAAAAACTGGCTAATGAGGGATGGTCCAGCACCGGGCTCAACAGATGGTTTCTGCTGCCAGTACGAAGCAGGTTATCCCGTACAAACCCAGATGGTGAAGAGAAATGAATCGTTACCCGGACGCCTGTGTCATTGATTTCCCCCCGCCACTTATAGGGACTGGATATCTTAAGGTTTTGTGTTAATGTGGGGATAGAATTGACCGGGGTAACGCCCGCTTTGCCATCCGGTGTTTCTACAATGAAATCTATTTGTTCTAGGATTTCTATTTTTCTGGCATAATCACCCGTCACCGCCACCTTGCCTACCCCAAATTTCTGTTCCAGGTCCTGTTGCAGCGCTTCCACCGTTGGCTCCAGATCAGCATAGAGCCATTTGCTCCGGTTGGCTTCGAGGTACTCCATGGCGGTAATGATGCCTTGCTGGGTTTTTTCCCCGAATCCTTTCAGCCTGGCCACCTGTCCCGAGTGGCAGGCTTCCATCAGTTCATGGGTAGAGGTGATATTAAGCTCTTTCCATAGGACTTTGATTTTCTTTGGTCCCAGTCCTTTAATCTGCAATACCTCCAAAAGCCCTTCGGGCGTCTTAGCCAACAGCTCCTCCAATATAGGTGCAGTCCCGGTTTCGTCCAAGGCAACAATAACCTCCGCCATACTTTTGCCTAAGCCTTTGATTTCTTGCAGTTGATCCTTAGTCAGACCTTCAAGGCTGACGCCGCCCTGATCGATGGTGTAGATGGCAGACTGGTAACTTCGGATTTTGAAGGGATTCTCTTCATGCAGCTCCATCAATTGAATGATTAGCTTCAGCTTTCTGGTTATGCTTTTATTATCCAAGGCGAGTTGTAGACTGGTTCCATGGCAAATGTCCATAATAATTGTTTCAAAATAAAATCCTATCCCTTATCTTATGGTGGAATAGCTTAAAATGCAGACCCCATGAAACGCATTCTTCTGGTCACATTGCTCTCTTTTGCCGGGCATTGCTTCTCATTCGGACAGGTACAGTTTGTCCAGAGAGTGGAAGTAAACACCAAATGGGATGATGATGATTTTATTATCTTAAACAAGGAGGACGGGATAGTAGCCTTTAGAATGGTATCGGAAAGCGGGCTTAGCAGAGACAGAAACCTGGAGTATTTTGCCGCTGATCACCAGCTTCAGATGAAAGGTTTGAGGCAATTGCCCGTAAAAGCCTTTTTCAATTTGCTGGGGTTTGATTTGGATGGGGATTGGCTGTAT
Source organism: uncultured Roseivirgaceae bacterium (assembly GCA_964537165.1). Classification (GTDB taxonomy): domain Bacteria; phylum Bacteroidota; class Bacteroidia; order Cytophagales; family Cyclobacteriaceae; genus DATGMS01. Next base: position 5,881 of record CAZHZP010000022.1, read on the forward strand.
GTCTTGTTTCAGAAGGGGGAGGCCTCTACCGGAGAAAAGTACATGGTAGGAATCAATCTCCTTACGGACAAGGTGGTTGAGATATCGCTTAATGCTATTTTAGAAATGGAAATGCAGGAGTTTTTTGTCCTCGACGGAAGGGCCATTTTTATGGGGAATATGGATTACCGGCCTGCAATTCAGGTTTTCAATACCTCCAACCAGCATCTTACCACCGTCCAAGGTATCTATGAAAAAGACCTGCAAATCATCCAGATGAGAAAGGCGCCGGAATTTGGAGGCTTCGATGTATTGATGAGCCAGAGGGACCGGTATAGAAATAAAAGCGTAACCGTTGTGAGCTTTGATACAGAGGGGCACAAACTGAGAGAAGTAAATATTGACCAACTTGCTGATCCCGATGCTGAGATTGTAGATGGATTGCTGACCCGTTCTTATGGATATGGCCAAGCGCTGATCGGACCCTATAGCCTAAAGAGGAAGAACGTCTATCAAGGCTTGTACTTTGTACAAATCAATGAGTTTGGCGAATATAAAAGCCACTTGTTTACCTTGGAGGACTTCGGGAATTTTTTCAACTACTTGCCTGACAGGACAAAAAAAAGAAGGTTACGTTCTTTGGAAAGGGCCTTGGGAAAAGGCAAACAGCCTCCGATTAGAAATACCCTTGCCACCCGGGAAGTCATTTTCCAGGATGGCCTGTACCTGGTGTATAATGACCATTTTGTTTCCTCCTCCCGGCGATACCATCCGAGGAACGGCATGTATATCAACAACTTCTATCGGATGAGCCCGATGGTCGGCAGCCCGGGCGGGCTGGGGGGCTATTACAGTCCCTTATGGTCCAATCCATACCTCCGTCCAGGTCAGGTAGCCAACGAATACAAATTTCTCTCCGCTCAGATGCTTTTGATGGACGAGAGCGGCGGGATTCTATGGGAAAACTCCCTCTCCCTGGACAATACCAGCCGTACCAACCCGGGAAAGTTCGGGGAAGTATCCTTTGATGGGCAAAGCCTTTATTACATGTATCTCGATGAGGAGGAGCTGAAACTCAGCCACCTGCACAACGGGGAGGTCATGATGGAAAATGAAGCTTTTGAAATTGAATTGGTCAATGAGAATGAAAGGATCCATGAAAACCAAATCCGCAGCCTTAACCTGATGTGGTGGTATGACAACTACTATTTATTATCCGGTAAACAAAAAATCCGCTATTTACAGGAAGGAGGGAAGCAGGCTACCAAAGATGTTTACTTCCTTACCACGGTGAAGGTGGGGGATTAAAAGCCAGGCATCCCTAAGCAGGTTTAAAATTATTTTTATATTTGTTCCCAAATTCTCGCCATGCAGAAACGACTCGTTTTAGACCACAACCAGATTTCTATTACTTTAAGCAGGTTTTGCCATCAGTTGATCGAAAACCATGATGATTTCAGCAACACCGTTTTGTTGGGGCTACAGCCTCGTGGAGCTGAAGTGCTGGACAAAATCGTAGAGCGGCTGTACCAGATCAGTCATATAAAGGTTCCTTCAGGTTATTTGGACGCTACTTTTCACCGGGATGACTTTAGAAGAAGGGATTTTCCGCTGAGGGCCAATGAAACCAAGATTGATTTTTTGATAGAGAATAAAAAGGTAGTACTGGTGGATGATGTATTGTACAAAGGCAGGTCGGTACGCGCGGCGATGGATGCCATGATCGCCTTTGGGAGGCCTAAAAAGGTGGAGTTGATGGTCTTGATCGACAGGAAATACACCAGGGATTTTCCCATCAAGCCGGATTATTATGGCCGTCAGGTCAATACGCTCGAAAGCCAGTACGTAAGTGTGGAATGGCAGTCTAAAGGATTTGAACAAGACGCAATTTGGATCACAGAAATAGGTAAAAACTAAAGATGCAACAGCTCAGCACCAGGCATTTACTGGGAATAAAAGACATTAACGAGGAGGATATACAGCTTATCTTTGAAACTGCGGACAACTTTAAAGAGGTCATCAACCGTCCGATCAAAAAAGTCCCTTCCCTCAGAGATATTACCATTGCGAATATTTTTTTTGAAAATTCTACCCGGACCAGGCTGTCTTTTGAACTTGCGGAAAAAAGGCTTTCAGCCGATGTGATCAACTTTTCGTCAGGCAACAGTTCGGTCAAAAAAGGAGAAACCCTGATCGATACCGTCAACAATATCCTGGCAATGAAGGTCGATATGGTGGTGATGCGCCACAGCAGCGCCGGCAGCCCCCATTTTCTCTCTAAAAATATCAAAGCCAATGTAGTCAATGCTGGCGACGGTACCCACGAGCACCCGACACAAGCCCTACTGGATGCCTTCTCCATCCGGGAGAAACTCGGCGACGTAGCGGGAAAGAAAGTCGCTATTATAGGCGATATCCTCCATTCGCGCGTCGCCTTATCCAATATTTTCTGCCTTCAGAAATTAGGGGCAGAGGTGATGGTATGCGGTCCTATTACCCTGCTTCCCAAACACATCGCCAGCCTGGGCGTAAAGGTTGAACTGGATGTGCAGAAAGCGCTGGCATGGTGTGATGTTGCCAATGTGTTGAGAATCCAGTTAGAACGCCAGCAGATTAAGTATTTTCCTTCTCTCAGAGAATATTCCCTCTACTACGGCATCAATAAGAAGATGTTGGAGCAGCTTGACAAAGAAATCGTCATCATGCATCCCGGGCCCATCAACAGAGGCGTCGAGCTGGCATCTGATGTGGCAGACAGTGAACATTCTATCATTCTCAATCAGGTGGAAAACGGCGTGGCGGTCAGAATGGCCGTTATCTATTTATTGGCTGGGATAGGCTGAAGAAGATAACGGTTGGATTTTTAATGAGCTCTGGATAGCGTCATTTCTGATAAGAAACTTATCCGCGGGAGCTGTTGTTGAAATTGATCGCTCTCCTTAGCGTATTATCTTTTAACAGTCTTTCCGCATCGATACTTCTCATTGGTGACGGACAGGAAGGAGACAGGAGATTATTGTCAAATAAAATAAACGATACATATCGAACATGATCTATAATTCTATCATAGACACCATCGGTGATACACCTTTGGTCAGGCTCAACAAGGTCAACAAAGGGATCCCAGGAGAAATACTGGTAAAAGTGGAATATTTCAATCCGGGCAACTCCATGAAAGACCGGATGGCGATCAAGATGGTAGAGGATGCGGAGAAGGCGGGTTTGCTTAAGCCCGGGGGGACCATCATAGAAGGTACAAGCGGTAATACCGGCATGGGTCTGGCACTTGCAGCCATCGCCAAAGGGTACAAGTGTATCTTTACCATGGCGGATAAGCAATCCAAGGAGAAAATTGATATCCTTAAAGCAGTAGGTGCCGAAGTGATCGTTTGTCCTACCAACGTGGCTCCGGATGATCCGCGCTCTTATTATTCTGTTGCTAAAAAGCTAAACGAGGACATTCCCAATTCTTTCTATCCCAATCAGTATGACAACCTGTCCAATTGGCGGGCACATTACGAATCCACCGGCCCGGAAATCTGGAGAGACACCGAAGGAAAAGTGACCCATTATGCAGCAGGTGTAGGCACGGGGGGGACCATTTCCGGCACCTCCAAATTCCTTAAAGAGCAAAATCCAGACGTTGTTTCTGTGGGTATCGACACCTATGGCTCGGTGTTCAAGAAATATAAAGAAACAGGTGTTTTTGATGAAAATGAGGTTTACCCATACCTCACCGAGGGGATAGGGGAGGACATTTTGCCCAAGAACGTTGATTTTTCACTTATCGATCATTTTATCAAAGTGACGGATAAAGATGCAGCCATTATGACCAGAAGACTTTCCAGGGAAGAGGGTTTGTTTGTGGGATGGTCAGCAGGATCGGCCGTTCATGGTGCTTTGGAATATGCCCGGGAGCATCTGAAAGAAGGGGACAGAATGGTGATCTTGCTGCCGGACCACGGTTCCAGATATGTGGGAAAAGTGTACAACGATGAATGGATGAAGAATCACGGCTTTTTGGAAGACAAGACTTTTGCTACAGCAAGGGATATTATCGGTGCAAGGAGTGGCGATTATCAGTTGGTCGTCGTGAGCAAAAGCGATAGCGTCAAGGACGCCATTACTTTGATGAATAAAACCAGCGTGTCGCAAATCCCCGTTATGGAGGACGGCCAGGTAGTAGGCAGCATCACCGATAATAAACTTTTGAGCAAGATCATTACCGATCCGAGCCTCAAAGACGCCACGGTAGCCGAAGTCATGGAGGATTCGATGAAGTTCGTGGCTTTGGGCAGCACCCTGGATGTTCTGTCATCGATGGTGGACAAGGAAAAGGCCGTTCTGGTGAGGGATGAACTCGACCGCATCCACATCATTACCAAACATGATATCCTGACAGCAGTTACTAAGTAGTAAAATCAAAAGGGAAGCAGTCTTCAATAAGAAGCTTTCCCTTTTTTTAATTTTGATATGAATAACAACAAGTTAGATGAACTGATTGTCAAAGGATATGAGATCGATATAGAAAAAGCTTTCAGGGATGGCTGGGAAATTTTCAAAACCAAGCCCTTGTTTACGATGGGCTATGCCGCTTTTATCTTGTTGCTCCAAGTGACCTTTGCCCTCTATCTTACCGACATTTCCTTTGTTTTTACTATATTTCTCGCTGGACCGTTATATGCGGGCTTCTTTTTGGTAGCCAATAAGATCAGCAGAAATGAAGAAGTCTTGTATCCGGACTTTTTTGGCGGTTTCCGCTACTATATGCCGGTGGTGTCCGTGTGGCTTATCGGGCAGATTTTGGCCGGGTTCGGGATTCTGTTTCTCGTACTGCCCGGCATTTATCTGATGGTGGGTTATATGTTTGCGGTGTTGATGGCCCTCTTCGGTGGGTTCGACTTCTGGAATGCTTTGGAATACAGCCGGAAACTCATTCATCTACGTTGGTGGAGGTTTTTCTACCTGATGTTGTTGTTATTGGTGCTGAATATCATTGGCGCCTTGCTGTTGATGGTGGGTCTGATGGTGACATTGCCACTCACCTTCTACATTATCTATGGTGTATTTGAAGAAATCACCCAAGAGGCACTAATGGAGGAGTAGCGTGCCATGGTGGCGGTACGGTTATTGCTGGAACTTGGGGTTGTTAACCACTGAAATCAATGGGATTTAATGCTAGAGCAAAAGTAATTTCCGGGTTTATCCTGGCCATCTTCCTAACGGTGAGCGTCTGTGCAGTAACTTATTTTAGCGCCAAAAAATTGTTGGACACAGTCCAGTCCCTCGCCGCGCCCAGCGAAAAGCTGATGCAGCTTAACAAGCTACTGGCAGATATCTATCAACTGGATAAAGCCAAGGGGACTATACCCTCTGAAGCTGATTTGGCTGATACCGTTGATTATCGGGTGGAGATTCAGGAACGACTTGAATACCTGAAATCTCTCGCTAATGACACCTTGGAGATAAGGCAGATAGATGCCATTGGTTTGGACGTGAGTGAGCTGATAGGGGTGTACACTGGCCTGGAAGAAGTAAAAAACAACCTTTTAAACAGGAACTTCAGCAGGGAAGCCCTCAGGAACATTGAGACCAAAATCAAAAGAAAAGAAGAGCTCAGCCGTCTCGAAAGCTTAGGCAAGATACGGCTAGGCTATGATCTTTCTAGCAGACCCTCTCCCGCCCCTTCTGCCAGAAGGGATACCCAAGCCACCAATCCTGCGGCTATCAATGTACTGTCTGAGCAGGAAAGAAAGAATATGAGGGAGCTGTTTGGTCTTCTTCGACTCAATATGGGGAGAGGTGACACCACCAAGACCAATACCGCGGCTGCCTCAGACTCTATGCTTTACGCGGTGAGAAATTTTATCCTGGATATCAACAACGAAGAACAGCAGCTAAGATCCAGGCTAGCTTCTTTGGAAACGGAGTTGAACAGGAAGAACAGGGCGCTGATAGAAAATATCCAAGCCATCATCACCCATCTCCAAGATGAAGCGCTGACGGAGTCAGGGCATCAAAATGAATCGGCTTATGAGCTCACGTTTAGGGTGGCCATTTTATTGGGTGCGTTGATTATCATAGGGATCATTGGGTCTTCTGGTTTTATATATAGTATCATTGCGGAAATCAACAAAGCGCAAAACTATCGTAACAGGCTTGAAGAGGCAAAAACCCGGTCAGATAAACTGGCCAAGGCTAAACAGGATTTTCTGGCTAATATGAGCCACGAAATCCGTAATCCGCTTCACGCCATTCAGGGCTTTAATGATGCGTTGCTCAAGACCCCGCTTGACGAAAACCAGGAGGAATATGTGAAAATGGTTGGGTTTGCGTCTGATACCTTATCCGCCATTGTGAATGATATTTTGGATTTTTCGAAATTAGATGCAGGCAAGGTGAATATTGAAAAGGCACCTTTTGATCCCCATAAGCTGTTCCTCTCGATCCAACAGTTTTTTGAGTTTAAGGCTACAGAAAAGCATATCGACTTTACCTTCCATATTGACTTGCCAGAAGGGAAGTGGTTGGTAGGAGATGAGCTGAGGATCAATCAGATCCTTAATAATTTATTAACCAATGCGTTCAAGTTCACTGAAAAAGGCTTCATCAAAGTTCATGTCACACACCAAGACGATGTGTTGAAGTTAGTAGTGGAGGACTCCGGGTTTGGAATGACGGAAGAAGTGAAGAAGCAGGTCTTTCTTAAATTTAACCAAGGAGATGCTTCCATTACACGCAAATTCGGAGGTACTGGATTAGGCCTGGCCATCGTAAAAAAACTGGTGGAGCTTCAGAAAGGCAAAGTGATGCTGGAGAGTGAGGAAGGTAAAGGGACCAAAGTGAGCATAACCGTTCCGGCCACTACCATTCTTCCTAATGTTCAAAATGTGCCCATATCCGATCAAAGCTATTCCATTGAAGGCCTGCATATCCTGGTGATCGACGACGACCCAATAGGTTTGAAGTTTGCCCGGTTGTTGTTGGCCAGTAAAGGAGCCAAAGTGAGTACCTACAATGGGGGGGTGGATTTTAGGGATAACTTTAAAGGAGGGGATTTTGATTTGGCCCTGTTGGATATTCAGATGCCGGAGGTCAGTGGCTATGACGTCTTACAGCTCCTGCGCAGGAAAGAACAATACAAAGATTTGCCGGTTTTTGCGATCACTGCGAATGTTTTTGCCAAAGAAAAGGAAAAACTAGAGGAGGTGGGCTTTGATAGCTTGATTCTGAAACCATTTAAGGAAAAGGATCTGTTAGTACGGATTGGCAAGGTGCTCAAGCTCAGCCCAGAACCCGAGATGGCGGTACCGGAGGAATTACCCGTTTCGCAGAAGCGGCATGTTTACGACTTGACAGAGGTCAGGAAGTTCTGTATGGAGGACGAAGAGATGTTAGAAGAAGTGGTTGGTGATTTTTATTCCGAGACGGTTCAAAATTTAATCGACATGAATAAAGCCTTGGATGTAGAAGATTACAAAAGCATTCTCGATATCGCCCACAAGCTATCAAGCAGGCTGGGACAGCTGAAGATCGGAGCGTCCAAGCTGGCAAGGCAATTGGAAGATGAACTGAAGATCGGACATAGGCAAAATGTTCATCAAAAGGTGTGGCAGATCACCAAAGAAGTCGATGAGGCGTTGTCCCTGTTAGCTCAGGATTATAAATTGACTGCCTGACAGCTACAGGTGTTTTTTGTTAACATATGTGAAAGATGGTCTCCTGTACTTGTGTTTTAACTAAACCTTTCTTTTATTGTGAGGCGATGTTTGGGGTTCTCCCCACATTCTGCGGTATTTTTATTTCAATGGCTGTATAGGAATTTCATTGGGAGAGATGTTTTCCCCAAAAAATATAGTTTTGTAAGAAATCTAATTATCTACTTGTTGCCCCCCTATGATGAAAAAAAATCTCATATTTGTCATTGCCGGAAGTGTTGTAGCAATCCTTATCCTCTATTTTATTTTTTCTCCAGGAGCTACGGGAGTCGGAACGGACATTATTGTTCCCGTGAAAACAGGCTCCTTCACGGTGGAGATCACTACTACCGGAGAATTGAAAGCCCAGAGATCGGTTCAGGTGATGGGGCCGATGAGGGCGAGGCAGTTCCGCATCAATCAGTTGACGATAGAAAGAATGGTCGACGAGGGTACCGTGGTTAAGGAAGGGGAGTTTATCGCCTCCCTTGATAAATCCGAATTGTTTGGACGGGTGGCGGATGCGCAGACCAATCTTGATCAAGAACTTGCTCAATATGAACAGGTGCAGCTGGATACCGCACTTAAATTGAGGCAACAGCGGGACAATATCCTCAATTTAGAATATAACGTAGAGGAGCAGAAGCTGGTACTTGAACAGTCCAAATACGAACCGCCCGCAACCATCAAGCAAAATGAATTCAACTTCCAAAAGTCGGTCAGGGATCTGGAGCAGGCGCGGGAGAACTACAAGATCATGATCAAGCAGGAGCAGGCGAGAATGGCCGAACGCGGAGCCCGCTTAAGGGAAGTGCAACAGGAATTCAGCCAGATGCAGGAAGTCTTGGAAGAGTTTACCATAACCGCTCCCCAGGATGGGATGGTTATCTACGAAACCAACTGGAACGGAACTAAAACCGCGGCAGGATCTCAGGTCAGCGCATGGAGTCCGGTGGTAGCCACCCTCCCTGACCTGACCTCGATGCAGAGTATTACTTATGTCAACGAGGTTGATATCAGAAAAGTGAAAGTGAATCAGCCTGTAACGATCGGCCTCGATGCTTTTCCCGAAAAAAACCTTACTGGCAGGGTGTCTAGGGTGGCTAACGTCGGCCAGCAGCGGCCCAATTCAGATGCGAAGGTTTTTGAAGTAGTCATTTTGGTTAATGAAAGCGACCCTTTGTTGAGACCTGCGATGACGACCAGCAATGCCATCATTGCAGAAAGGCTCGATGATGTCTTGTATGTGCCTTTGGAAGCTATCCATGTCCTGAATGACAGTATCAACTATGTTCACAAGAGCAATGGCGTCAAGCAGGAAGTCAAGCTTGGGCTATCCAACAGCAATGATGTGGTCATTGAGAAAGGACTTGATACAGACGACAGGGTCTACCTGTCCATTCCCAATTGGAGCGACGGGGTGGCAGTCAATTTAATCGAAGAATTAAATGGTACAAGGAACCAAGACAACCTGGCTGCGCCCGTAGCCGAAGATATCGGAAATGCGCCGAACGGAAATGTCAATCGAGGGCAGCCGGGCGATAGGCCTTCGGGGCCTGGACCTGGGCGACGGGGAAATGCCTCTCCGCGGCAGGCAACAGGAAATTAATTAATACTTACATTCAAACAATTTGCCAGGAGGTATGATTAATCAACGGTTACTTGCCAATTTTTACATTGCCATGGAAGCGGTCATCGCCAACAGGCTGAGGTCTTTGTTGACGGCATTAGGGATCATTTTTGGGGTGGCTGCCGTGATTGCCATGTTAGCCATTGGAAACGGCGCCCAACAGGAGATCTTGGAACAAATCAAGCTTGTAGGGGTCAACAATATTATTATTGAGCCTATTGTAGAACAAATAGAGGAAGAGGTGGACGCCAGTGGGTCAGGCCCCAGTATGGAAAAAAACAAGTACTCGCCAGGACTTAGGATGTTGGATGTGGAAGCTATCAAAGCATCCGTGCCCGGGTTACAAAGAATCAGTCCCGAAGTAGTGGTCGACACCCATATTGTCAAAAGCGGGATAAGGCGCTCAGCCAAACTGGTGGGGGTTATGCCGGAGTATTTTGAGGTGACCAACTTCAATTTGCGGGAAGGTAAAATGTTTTCTGAGGCCAACCTCACCCGCGGAGATCCTGTGTGTATTATCGGAAGGGGCGTCCAAACCAAATTTTTCAGTAAGGAAAACCCTATAGGTAAGAAAATCAAGAGCGGCAACCAGTGGCTCGAGGTGGTAGGGGTCTTGGAGGAAAGAGTGATCTCTGATCAGACCATTGCCAAATTGGGTATCCGTGACTTCAATATGGATGTTTATATTCCTATTCAGACCATGTTTGTCCGGTATAAAAACCGTGATATGGTGACGGCTGGTTCTATCATGGCTGCAAGATCCGAGGGACAGTCCGGCAATAGGGCGACCAATTATCACCAAATTGATAAACTGGTGGTGCAGGTAGAGGAGAGCAGCATGTTGAACCCCACTGCGGAGGTGATCAGCAGAATGCTGGAGAGAAGACACCTGAACGTGATCGATTATGAACTGACCATACCGGAATTGTTACTCAAGCAGCAACAAAGGACACAGAATATTTTCAATATTGTATTGGGGGCCATTGCGGGTATTTCGTTGTTGGTAGGAGGGATCGGCATTATGAATATCATGTTGGCCTCGGTAATGGAACGGATAAAAGAGATTGGGTTGAGACTCTCCCTTGGGGCAAAGAAGACAGATATCGTCAACCAGTTCCTCTTTGAAGCCATCATGATCAGTGTCTCAGGCGGAATTATCGGTGTGATACTGGGGATTGTGCTGGCCGATTTGGTATCCCGTTTCGGTGATTTTCCCACCATCATCACTTTTTCTTCCATCTTTATTTCATTTAGCGTAGCAGCGACCGTAGGGCTGGTGTTCGGAATTACTCCCGCGAAAAGAGCCGCCAATCAGGATCCAATAACTTCTTTGAGATATGAATAGAATGCACTTAACGTTTTTGCTGGCAAGCCTGTTTTTTATCAATACGGCCATCGGTTATGGTCAGGATAGAGTCACTTATACCTTGCAGGATGTTGTGGCCAGGGCCAAAGCCCAATCGACGGCTGCTTTGAGGGCGCAGACAATTAAGGAAAACAGGTTTTGGCAGTTTCGTCTTTACCAATCCAACTACAATCCTCAATTGAGGCTCGAAGGCACTATACCGCAATATACACAGGCTGTAAATAGCGTGACCCAGCCTGACGGGAGTATAGAATTTCGCCCGGTAAAGCAGAACTTTGTTGATCTTGAGCTGGGATTGCAGCAAGTAATATCACCCACAGGAGGGGTGGTCTCGGTTAATTCATCTTCAAGCAGGTTTGACAACTTTCTGGCACCTGAGGGTTTGAGAGCCCGGTACAGTGGGGTGCCGGTAAATATCCGCTTAAGCCAGCCTATCTTTGCTTTCAACCCTTATAAATGGGACAAGAAGATTCAGCCTTTACTGTTTGAAGAAAGCAAAAGAGAATATGTGGAGCAGATGGAGCAAATCAGCGGTATAGCCGCCCAGCTTTTTTTTGATTATTTGTTGGCTCAGGTCAATTTGGACATCGCCGAAAAGAACTTGAGAAATACAGAAGACATTTATCAAATCGAAAACGGGCGTTATAATATCGGTAAAACTTCCGAAGACCAGCTGTTAACGGTAGAATTGCAGGTGTTGCAAGCTAAGCAGGCACAAGCCCAAGCCAGGCTGGATATGGAAACCAGCATGCTTACGCTGAAATCTTATGTCGGATTAAACGAAAATGTCGACGTGGCTTTGTTGTTGCCGGATGAGATACCTTCCATTAAAGTAGACGTTGACCGGGCTATAGAGCTGGCCTTTCAAAACCGCTCAGAAGCTCTTGGATTCGATACACAGATCCTTCAAGCAGAGCAAGAGGTAGCAAGGGCCAGAGGACAGCGGTTTCAGATGAACCTCAACGCCAGCTATGGATATAACAATGCCGCTTCTTCCTTCGAAAATATTTATATCAATCCTAACCAGCAGGCCGTAGTGAACCTCGGAATAAGCGTACCGGTATTAGACTGGGGAAGGACCAAGGCAAGGATGGAGCAATCCCGCGCCAACCAGCGTCTAACAGAGTACACCGTGGAGCAGGAAAGAATCAATTTTGAACAAGAGATCTATACCATGGCCAGGAATTTTCAGATGCTGGAAGACCGCCTGCAGATCACGGAGGTTTCTGACAAGGTAGCTGAAAAGCGATATGAAATATCAAGGGATAGATACCTTACCGGAAGGGTCACCATCACCGACCTGAACATCGCCCAAACGGAAAAGGATGCCAACAAAAGAGCCTATATCTCCTCTCTGAGAGAATACTGGTCTGCCTATTACCAGCTGCGGCAGATGACTTTATATGACTTTGAGAATAACCAGTTACTGTATGTTCCCGATGAGGAATAAGTGAAAGGGAAGGAGCTCAATCCTTCCCTTTATCTTTGGGTAGCCGCCCGGCTTTTTTCAATGCATCATGGATCAGCCACTCCAGCTGGCCGTTGGTGCTTCTAAATTCATCCGCTGCCCATTTTTCCACCGCTTTGATCAGCTTTTCATCAATCCTAAGGGCAAATGGTTTTTTATTGGCCATAACTAACTCCTCTCCTCTCTCATTTGATTTTCAATGGCAGCTTTCGCATCCATCATCTCCTGGGTGCCAATCAAAATCTGCTTCCCGTTTTTCTTGTTGATCATTATACCCTTGTTTCCCCTCACATTATAAGCCCACCCGTTCCAGCTATATTTGATGCCCCATCCCCCATAGGTCCAAGGCGAGTATTTTATCACCCGGACAGATTGATTCTCCTTGAAGGAGATTTTCCTCCATGAATTAATGATCGGCGGGTAGCGAAACTGAATTCCGACGCTATCGATCCGGGTTTCGAGTTTCGACATGAAAAAGAACACCAGTAAGAAATTGAGCAGCACCAATCCGACTATTGCCGCTATAAAGGTTTCACTTGTCCACCGATCACCGCCTTTGGAATATTCGATCATGATATCCTTGATGCCCCAGATATGCACGGGGATGTAAGTGCCAAAAATAATCACCCAAGCCCAAGGCTGATCAAACCGCTGGCTTTCTTCGAATATTTTGTTGGGCATAATTATGGGTGTAAGGTGCCGACATTTAAAACAGGGTTGGGGCTGCGATCCGAACAAAGTACCACCATCAAATTGCTGACCATGGCAGCCTTTTTCTCCTCATCAAAGTCGATGATGTCCTTTAGCTTTAGATCTTCCAAGGCCATTTCCACCATCCCTACAGCGCCGTCCACAATCTTCCTTCGGGCAGCGACGATAGCGGTAGCCTGTTGCCGCTGTAGCATGGCACTTGCGATTTCTGAAGCGTAAGCCAAATGGGAAATTCGGGCTTCCAATACCTTTATTCCCGCGTGTTGCAGCCGGTCACTGATTTCATCTTCTAGGGATTTATTGACTTCTTCCACGCCGGATCTTAAAGTGATTTCTTCATTTTCCGTTTCGAAATCATCGTATGGATAAATTCCCGCCATTTTTCTAACCGCCGCATCGGCTTGCAGATGGACGAAGTTCTCATAGTCTTCCACATCGAAGGAAGCTTTAAAGGTATCTTCCACCTGCCATACTACAATGGTGCCGATCATTACGGGGTTACCGATTTTGTCATTGACTTTTACCGGTTTGTTTTCGAAGTTCCGCACGCGCAAGGAAATTTTCTTCTTGACCATAAACGGGTTGACCCAGAAAAAGCCGTTCGCTTTGACCGTCCCTTTATAGGCTCCGAACAGCAAGAGTACCACGGCCCTGTTAGGTTCTACGATGAAGAAGCCCGGCAGCAACATGATAAAAACGAATAAGGCCACAACACCAGGTATATAAACCCCATTGACGATAGCCCAAATGGAAAATGCAAGAAGGGCAAGATCAACGAAAAGCATCAGGTA
>CAZHZP010000023.1:0-19337 GCA_964537165.1 uncultured Roseivirgaceae bacterium
GCACGCCTGAGTTCGCAGTGCCCTCCCTCAAATTATTGGTTGAGCATGGCTGGAAGGTAGTTGCGGTAGTGACCGCTCCTGACAAACCCCAAGGGCGCGGCCGCAAGCTCATGGGCTCTCCCGTGAAGCAAACCGCAGAAGAACTCGGCATTCCTGTTCTACAGCCCACCAATCTTAAATCCCCCGACTTTATCGAAGAGCTGAAAAGCTATAAAGCCGATGTACAGGTGGTCGTGGCATTCCGAATGCTGCCTGAAGTCGTGTGGGATATGCCGCCTGTGGGCACTTTTAACCTCCACGCCTCTTTGCTCCCTGATTATCGTGGTGCTGCCCCGATTAACTGGGCCATCATCAATGGGGAGAAAGTCACTGGCGTGACCACATTTTTCTTGCAACACGAAATAGATACCGGCAACATTATCTTTCAGGAAGAGGAGCCTATTCATCCTGAGGACAATGTCGGCAGTCTGTACGAACGGCTGATGGAACGGGGATCTAAACTCGTGCTTAAGACCATTGAAGGCATCGCACAAAATGCCATCGAAACCCGGCCACAGGACGAATCCAAAGCGAAGCACCCCGCCCCTAAGCTTTACAAGGAAATGGGGGAAATCGACTGGACCCAGCCTGCCGAAACCATCCACAATCTGGTCAGAGGCCTCTCCCCTTACCCCGCGGCATGGACCTATATCAACAATAAAACCTGTAAGATATATACCACCCAGCTGCTCGATACGGACATCAACGGTCTACAGCCCGGAGAACATTATACCGATGGCAAAAAGATGCTGCACTTCCAAACGGGTAGGCAAGCCTTGGCTATTTTGGAGCTTCAAATAGAAGGGAAGAAAAGAATGGGGATAGAAGAGTTTCTGAGAGGAAACAAGCTATAGAGATTCAGACATAGCCTTTACAGCTGCCCTAGTGGGTTGGAGCGGTCCGAATGTATTGATCCATTAAAGAAAGATAATTGGCGACGGCTTTAAGATCCTCCGTCGAGGCTTCTCCTTGGTGGTTATCCATGAGGCTGATGGCTTTTACTTTAGCGCGTATGTTAGCTCTTAGGCATTTATAATAGTTAAACAAGGAAGCATCTTTCTTGCCGTCCAAAACTGCCAATTTAGTCGTGTAGTCCTGTACAAAGACGGAGGCCAGTTCCTCGTGCCCATCCATTTCCAGTTCCATGCATAGAAAGGCAACTTCATACAATAAATCAATTTGTCTGAACTCCTCGTTGAATTCAATACAGTCAAAAAGCACAGGCTTCGGATACAAGAATATATTCCCTGCATGGAGATCACCGTGCACGTCCCTTTGATAACCTTTATCAATCCTGTCTTGAATATGCTTCTGATGAAAATCCAGGAAGCTATCGCTCCATCCGGTTGAAGCAGCAATGAGATCAGCATACCTCTTTCCCAACTGCTCTTCCACAAATTTGGCTACTCCGCCTAAATCATTAAATAGATGTCGGGCTGCCTGATAATTAAAAGGTCTTCGAACCACCCTGGCTTTTTCGTGAAAAACAGCTACCTCCTGGGCTAAAGCTTGAATGGCTTCCACCTTCACTTTATTGGCATGGAGCATTTTATCCATTCTCAGGGACGAATCCATTCGCTCCATGAGCACCGCATAATCCCGAATATCTCCTTCTCTACCTTCAAGAAACCATCTTCCGCAACCTTCCCGCACCGGCAGCACCTTTAAATAAATGGAGGAAAAGCGTTGATTTAGCTTTAGCTCCAGTTCACAATATCTGCGCCGAAGGTCTAAAGAGGTGAAATTCAAAAACGACAGCTTAACCGGCTTTTTAATTTTAAAGACATGGCTCTTGCTGAATGCAATCCAAGAGATATGCGTCTCTTCGAAGGACGCTTCCAACGGCTCTCCTTCAAAAGTAGCTGTGTTGATCAGTGACTGGAATTCCTCTTGGTTCATCTCAAAACTCTAAATACTGTTCCGCCTCTTTTAGCATATCATAAAGGTTATCTTGGGTGGAGGTTAATTTCAGAAAAGGCATGGAAGGGGGTTCAAAGGCTGTTGCGAGCTTTTTATACACCTCAAAATCCGCTTCACTGTCTTCCCTTTTGGCAGTTACCCGCTCCCTGATGACCGCTACAGGAGCCTCTATCCAAAACCTGACAATAGGAACTCCGCTACTTTTGGCAAGTATTTCGAAAGGAAGCCTCAGCTCGGCTTTATAAAATGTGGCATCCAGCACTACTGATTTCCCCATCTGCACATGATGCTGTGTTTGGGATCTCATTGCTTCATATACGTTCAGCTTATCCCGCTCCGAATATTTCCCCATGGCGTCCATTTCTTTACGTGTTTGGTCACTGCCCAGGTATAAGGTCCCCAATCGTTCCGAAAGGTGCTTGGCAAAGTAAGTTTTTCCCGAGCCCGGCAGGCCCATGACCATGATGATCACAGGCACATGGATTTGCTGAAACGAGATCAAAGTATTTCCGCATTAAACGTATCCCCTTGCGAAAGGTCTCCGGCTTCATATCCCTTTTTGAACCAGCGCATTCTTTGGTCTGAAGTTCCGTGAGTAAAGGAGTCCGGCACCACCTGGCCCTGCACCTGTCTTTGGATTCGATCATCACCAATGGCACTTGCTGCATTCAGGGCTTCTTCGATATCCCCATCTTCCAAAATGCCTAGTGAATGTTGGGCGTGATGCGCCCATACCCCCGACAGGTAATCCGCCTGCAACTCCAGCCGCACGGACATTCTATTGTACTCTGCCTCGTTAACCTGCCCCCTCAAGCTGTGAACCTTATCGGTAATGCCCATCAGCTTCTGAATGTGGTGACCCACCTCATGTGCGATCACATATGCCTGGGCAAAATCACCCGGAGCATTAAAACGGTCTCTCAGCTCCTTATAGAAACTCAGATCAATGTATAACTTTTCATCTCCGGGACAATAAAACGGCCCCGAGGCGGCAGAGGCAGACCCACAGGCAGACTGAACGGTTCCGGTAAACAACACCAAGGTCGGCTCCCTATAGTTGTCAAGCAATTGGTTCCAGACAATCTCTGTATCGCTGAGCACGACGGCACTAAACTCAGCCAGCTCCTCTTCCTCCGGGCTTCCTCTATACTCGGCAAGCCCGGCTGTCTCCATACCCCCTCCGGTAAACTGCTGCAACAGTGCCAGAGGATTGGTTCCGGTCAGCCACATGATCAATACAAAAACGCCGGCGACCATCAGGCCTGTCTTGGAGAACAAGAACCTTGCGATCAATCCCAGAGCCATAGGGGAAAATCCCCCGCCGCTAAACGAACCAGACCTCCCTCTTCGGTCTTCCACGTTACTGCTTTTTCTTCTACCTTGCCATTTCATTTGGTATAATATTTATAGTTTCAAGCCTGTATCCATACCCTTTTAGAAACAATCATCTATTTATCCAGTTTGGGCACGGATCAATGAATATACCGGTTTCAAATTAATCCTTCATAAATTGCCCTGATTTACTATCTTAGACAATACAATCGCAAGAAAACAATCAATCCACTAGTCAATATGATCACAGAACAGCAGAAGCAACAAGTACTCCAACAAGGAATGTCATTAGAAAAAGTAGAGGAGCAAATCCAAAATTTCAAAAATGGCTTTCCATTCTTAAACATTCAGGCGCCAGCCTTGATAGGAGACGGCATAAAGCAGCTCACGGAGGAAAAACTGGCGGATTATCTCACCGTCTATGAAGAGGAAGCTCCCCAAAAGCGCATCGTCAAATTCGTCCCTGCCAGTGGCGCAGCCAGCAGGATGTTCAAAGACTTATATGCTTTTCTTGAATCAGGGGACAAGAACCTGGCAGACAGCCCCTTCACTACAAAATTTTTCGAGCAGATCGCTTCCTTTCCTTTTTATGACGACTTGGATGAAAGTTTGAGAGAAAGCAGGACTGATCTTCACGCTGCTTTACAGGATAAAGAATATCATCTGATTCTTGAACATTTTTTGAACGCGGCGCATATGGGCTACGGGGAGTTACCCAAGGGCCTTCTTAAGTTTCATAGCTATGAGCAGGGCAGTAGAACACCTACCGAAGAGCATTTCGTGGAAGGAGCAGATTATGGAGTGGGCGCCTCTAATACGGTGCGGCTGCACTTCACCGTTTCTCCTGAACACCAGGAAAAATTCGAAAAGCATATCGCCGACATCAGACCTGTTTTTGAAAAGAAATACGGGGTCGGATTTGAAGTCACATTTTCTCAGCAAAAGAAATCCACCGACACCATTGCGGTGAATACGGACGACACGCCTTTTATAGAGGAAAATGGGGAAATCCTCTTCCGTCCAGCCGGTCATGGAGCGCTTTTGGAAAACCTCAATGAGATCGATGGTGATATCGTTTTTATCAAAAACATAGATAACGTAGTACCGGATCGGATAAAATCAACCACCACTACATACAAAAAAGCCATCGGAGGGATTTTGTTCGATGTACAAAAGAAGGTGTTCCAAGCCTTGGCTGCATTAGACAAGCAAGTGGATGAAAACGCTATAAGCATGGCGGAAGAGGTCTTCGAACAGGAACTGGGGGCAAAGTTTTCTCCCGATTACGCTTCACTCTCACGGGAAGCAAAAGCAAAATATCTTTTCGAAAAACTGAACCGTCCGATCAGGGTCTGTGGCATGGTAGAAAATACAGGAGAGCCGGGTGGGGGTCCTTTTTGGGTACAGGAAGAAGATGGTTCTTTGTCTCTTCAGATTGCAGAGACCGCTCAGCTCAATTTAGAAGATGAATCCCAAAAGAAGCTGTTTGAATCTTCTACTCACTTCAACCCCACCGATTTGGTCTGTGGCTTGAAAGATTATCAGGGAAATAAATTTGACCTACTGGCGTTCCGTGATCCTAAAACCGGATTCATTACCCAAAAATCAAAAAGCGGAAAAGCACTGAAAGCACAAGAGTTGCCGGGGTTATGGAACGGCTCCATGTCCGGTTGGAATTCTATATTCGTGGAAGTGCCGCTGATAACCTTCAATCCCGTCAAAACCATCAATGACCTATTGAGGGAAGTACATCAGTAACCGTCATGCTAGTGGCAGGTAAATATGAATGCTTTACCTGCCACTTTTCTAATCCTGAACAATAAATCTCCCACAGATCAATTTCATAACCCATGAAACCCCATCCCCTGTTATTGATATTATTCTTGCTCAGTTGCTCTTGTACACATGCTCAAATCGGCGTAGGTACAAAAGCCCCTAAAAATGCCGAGGTGCTCTTTGACGGCTCCCGCAAAATACTCGATGAAAAATGGACTTATTGGAAGGGTCCTCGACTTGCGGCGGAACTACCCATCAAATGGCAGATCGTAGAGGACCCTGTGGATACAGGACAGGCGTTAAACTCCAATGATCCGGCCGCTGCCGGCGGAAAATATGGAGCCGCTGATATTGTCACCAAAAATGAGTACCGGGATTTTAGATTACATGTGGAGTTTCTCATTCAAAATGCGGGAGGCAATAGCGGGGTGTACCTTCAAAACCGCTATGAAATCCAAATTCTGGATGGGGATTCCACCGATCATGGAATGGCAGCCATTATTAATGAAAAGGCTGCGCCTTACTCGGCCTATAATGGACTCGGCAAATGGAACGCATATGATATTACCTTTCGTGCTGCGCGTTTCGACCTAGAGGGGAATCTGACCGAAAAAGCCATGGTCACCATTTACTTGAACGGAAAGAAAATCCACCGAAATGAGTCCATCCAACAGGTTTGGGGAGGCCCCAATTCCGGTATGGATGGTGGAAATGAGGGCGGCAAAGGCATCACGGATCGACCGGGAGGCCTAAAACTACAAGCGGAAGGCCATGATGTTCTCTACAGAAATATCTGGATAAAAGAGTTGGCATTAGAAGAACCTGACACGGATTTTTGATCGCGCTATGGAAGGAAAAGAATTTCAGACGCCACATCAATATAAGCCAAATCGCTAATAATTATCAATATAAGCAAATCAGCTTATATTTTGGCGTATAAGCCAAAAAGCTTATATTTGAAGAAAGTCGAAAGATGATAGCGGTAATCACAGGTGATATTATTGGCTCCAGAAAAGCGGAGACGCCCGAATGGGTGAAGGCGTTAAAAACCAAATTGCAGAAGTTTGGATCCTCCCCTGGAGAATGGGAAATTTATAGAGGTGATGCATTTCAGCTAGAACTGACACATCCTGAGAGAGCCTTGCTTTGTGCTTTAGAATTGAAAGCCTGCATGAAAACCTTCAATAACTTAGATGTCCGGATGGCCATTGGAATAGGTGACAAAAAGTATCAGGGTAATCGCGTATCCGAATCCAATGGCTCAGCTTTTAGCAATTCAGGAGACCAGTTTGACCAATTGAAAAAGCAAAAGGTCACCTTGGCCATCTGCAGTCCCCAAAAAGAATTTGATACAGAAATAAACCTGATGCTAAAATTAGCCTTGGTCACGATGGATAAATGGTCAACAGTCTCTGCGGAACTGGCTGAAATAGTCTTCGCCAACCCAGACCTACTACAAGAAGAAATAGCCCAACAGCTGCGGATCAAGCAAAGCGCGGTGAGCCAGCGAACCCGCCGCGCCCAGCTAGACCTGATGATGGAATTAGTCCATCATTACCATCATAAGGTAGCGAAAATCAACCCCGCATGATCCTATTCATCAAATTACTGTTGGTACACCTGCTAGTGGACTTTGTTTTTCAGCCAAACGCCTGGGTGGAGGAAAAGCAACTAAAAAAACACAAAAGCCCCAAGCTCTACCTTCATGTCCTCCTCCACGGCCTTCTATCTATGGCTATGGTGGCAGAGTTAGCCTTTTGGCCTTATGCGATAACCATCGCGTCTTCGCATTTTCTTATTGACTGGGCAAAACTTGCTTTCCAAAAAGACCCTGCCCAAAAGAGCTGGTTTTTTATCGACCAGTTGCTGCATATGAGCGTCCTTTTACTTGTCGTTCTATTCTATTCAGAAACCGGAATTGACCTGTCTTTCCTTAATCAGGAAAAATGGCTTTGGCTGACTACCGCTGTTGTCTTGTTATCCCTACCAGCCTCTGTATTGATTAGAATACTCATTTCAGGATGGACGCCTAAGACAGAAGACACCCAAAAAAATTCACTCCAGAATGCGGGAAAATACATAGGAATTCTGGAAAGGTTGTTTATTCTCATCTTTGTTCTCACTGACCATTGGGAAGGTATCGGCTTTCTTCTGGCGGCTAAATCGATATTCAGATTTGGCGATCTCAAAGAATCCAAAGAAAGAAAGCTCACCGAATATGTAATGATCGGCACCCTGCTCAGTTTTGGTCTGGCTATACTGACAGGAATATTAGTCAACCATGTCTATTGAAATGTCCATCATCAATAGAACCTCTCATAACTCCACAAAATCCGCCTTTGATTTAGCCAGATAAGCTTTGAGAATAGTTTGGGTTTCCGGCACGGATTTAACTCTCGTCAAACAAGACAACACTTCCTCTGGGCCGCCATATGCCACCGTCTTGTCAATAAAACCATAAGCACTGAGTAAGCCTTGGTCGAATAAAATCGCAGCCTCCTCCCCTTTTTCTCTTCCCTTTTCCTTGATCAGGATTTTCGACGGTTGTTTTTTTATGGAGTAGAGCAGCTCACTGATTTTGAGATTATAGCTTTCGCAACTTTCCCCTCCACAACAGGCTCCTTGGCATACCTGCTCCTGAAAGGCATAACAAGCGCCCGGTGTCTTTTGCACGCCACAGAGCTTGGGACATAAATGATGCGACTTTATTTTCCCTAGAAGAAAAGTCCAGGCCTCCGCATGGGATGAAAAAGAAAAAAGGGGCTCATGCAGCCGCTGGATCTTTGCTACTTGTAACCGCAGGTAACCCCGATGGTCCTCATATTGATAGATCCCCCAAGTGGCTGCTTTTACTTTTTGGGAACGGTTGTATTTGGGCCACAGTCTTTTGATCTCTAAAGCCTCCAACAACAACGCTAAAAATTCGCTCCCGGTACGTTCAAAAGAAACATGGTAGACTTCCGATTTCATGGACTGGCTGCTTTTGCTTCCACCCCCAAAATGCCCTTTAAAGCGCTGTTTAATATTGACGGCTTTACCCACATAAATGACCTGCCCGTGGACGTCATGGAAATAATATACTCCTGCTGCTTCAGGCAGGCTTAAGTAAGTTTCCATTGAAATCTGCGGCGGCAAAAAGGCCTCGCCTGAATTGCGGCGGAGCGCCTTGCCGATCCATCCGGCATCATCCCGGGAGAGCAGGTAGGTCCAAAGCCGGGCAGTGGCGGCCGCATCCCCAAAAGCCCGGTGCCTATCGGAAATCTCAATTCCCATCTGTTCGCAAATTCTTCCCAGACTATAAGACCGAAGCCCGGGGCAGATTTGCCTGCTTAACCTGACGGTGCACAGCTTGGGGCGATTGAACTCCATACCCACCCTGCGAAATTCTTCTTTGAGAAAGGTGTAGTCAAAATTTACATTATGGGCTATAAAAATCTTGTCGGCGAGCAGTGCGTGCAAATCACCGGCTATTTCGGAAAAACTAGGAGCGTGTCGGATCGTTTCTTCATCGATACCGGTCAGGCCGGTAATGAAACCTGGAATGGTTCGTCCGGGGTTCACCAGACTATGATACTCTTCGACGACTTGCCCGCCATCATGTACCATCACCGCCACTTCAGTGATGCGGTGGGATGTAGAAAAACCTCCGGTAGTTTCTATATCTACAACGGCATACATGCTTGCTCCTCTTTTTTTACAAAGGTAAATAGAATTTCCGGAAACATTATTTCCCGATAACAGGTCCAAATCCTCTGAATTTTTAATAAATTGGAACATATCAAAAAACAACAAAAATGAGGGATAAAGCCGATGCCTGGCAAATGGAAATCGCATCCATCACGTGGGAGTTTAAAAAAATGGCCGAAAAACTGGAACCCGGCGATATACACTACAAGCCTGACCAGAGCGTTTGGAGCATCGCTGAAAATCTCTCCCACCTGATTCAGATCAACTCATCCTATTTCCCCATTTTTGATCAGGTCATACAGGACCTGTACAAAGCCCCGTTTTTAGCACAACTTCCCTATGTGCCCAATGTGATCGGACAACTGCTTCACCGGTCGATGACCAGCCAAGGCAAGACAAGAACATTCCGACAATGGGAACCCTCGCCGGTTTTAGACGGTATTGTCTCCCAGTTCAAGGATCACCAGATGGAATTTTCCAGTTATGTCCAGAAACTTGAGCCGTTTGTGGAAAAGGGGGCTATTATCCACTCGCCGGCCAGTAGGCTGTTGCCATACCGATTAGATCAGGCCATTGATATCCTTGTGGCCCATGAAAAAAGGCACCTGAACCAGTGCAAAAACGTGGCTTCGGCCCTGACTACGAAATAGAAAAAAGCCGGTTTTAAGCAGAGGCTGCCAGGGTTTTGATGTGGTTTTCTTTTACGATCCTTCGGAGGATTTTTCCTACATTGGACTTAGGCAGTTCATCCACAAAATAGACTTCCCTAGGAACCTTGTAATTGGTCAGTTGCTGCCTGGCAAAGGCGATAATTTCCGCTGAGGTCACGCTTTCGTCTTTCGGCACCACATACGCCACCACCCTTTCAGTAGAGTTGGGGTCTGGCATGCCGATCACACCGACTTCAAGCACTTTTTCATGGCTACCTATTACATTCTCCACTTCATTGGGGTACACATTGAAGCCAGAGACCAATATCATTTCTTTTTTCCGGTCAACAATTTTCACAAACCCGTCATGGTCAATGACTGCGATGTCACCTGTCTTAAACCATTCTCCCAAAAAAACCTTCTCCGTTTCTTCCGGCCGGTTCCAGTATCGCTTCATGACCTGTGGCCCCTTGATGCACAATTCTCCTTTTTCTCCTTCGGAGAGATCATTGCCTTCGTCATCGACTACCTTAACCTCGGTGTTCGGCACAGGAAGACCTATCGTACCCAATCTTTGGGTGCCGTCAATGGGATTACATGACACCACCGGGGAGGTTTCCGTCAATCCATACCCTTCGGCCAAAGGACAGCCGGTGACGCTTTCCCATTTTTCAGCTACTGCTTTTTGAACGGCCATCCCCCCGCCTACAGAGACCTTTAGCCCGCTAAAATCCAGTTTACGGAAAGCCTCATTATTAAGCAGTCCATTAAATAGGGTATTGACCCCTAAAAAAACGGTAAAACGATGCTTGGACATTTCTTTGCAAAAGGCCGGCATATCGCGGGGGTTGGTAATAAGCACGTTATGAGCCCCGATTTTCAACATCGACAAACAATTCACCGTCAGCGCAAATATGTGATACAAAGGGAGTGCGGTGATGACAATCTCCTCCCTTTCTTTCAGCTTAGGCTTCATCCAGGCAGAAATTTGCTGCATGTTGGCCAAAATGTTGGCGTGACTCAGTTCAGCGCCCTTGGAAATACCAGTTGTCCCCCCTGTATACTGTAGAAAAGCGATGTCCGCATCACTTAGATCCACTTTATCTAGTTCTCTGACTGATGCCTTTTTAAGCACGTCGTTCAACTTGACAGCCCCTTCTATTTGATAAGACGGCACCATCTTTTTGACATGTTTAACCACCAAGTTGACCACCATCCCTTTGACGCCCCCTAGAAAGTCGCCGATCTGCGTCACAATGACGTGCTTTACAGACAAGTCCTTGCGGATTTTTTGCAAATTGTGGGCGAAATTAGCCAGAATGACAATGGCATCTACACCCGCATCGCTGTACTGATGCTTCATTTCACTGGCGGTATATAGCGGATTGACGTTAACCACTATCAAGCCCGCCCTCAGTGCGCCAAACATCACGACAGGATATTGCAATACGTTGGGCATCTGAATACCGATCCGGTCACCCTTTTTCATCTTCAGATCATGTTGAAGGTAAGCGGCAAAATCCCTGGACATCTTGTCTAATTGGTGAAAAGTAAGCTGTTTGCCCATGCATTCATAGGCGACGGCATCCCGGTATTGCTGCACGCTCTCTTCAAAAAGCTCTACCACGCTTTTATAGGCGTGAACATCTACTTCATGCGGGACTGATTTTGGGTAGAAGTTAAACCAAGGGTACTCTTGCATATCATTTGGGTTCATAACATGGACCGGCTCGTCGCCAAAGCACTAATATATAAAATTCTTATTTTAAAAAAACGCCCTCCCAAGGAAGAAAATCAGCTATTTTAATTCAGCCCTTTTATACTATATTTGAAACTGGATGTCTCTTACTGCCAAATGATGAAAAACTGGCATACAATTAGATTAGCCCTATAAAACAATTAATTATGACCGTGAAATACAACCTGTTGGCCTTGGGCCTATATATTTCATTCAGTTTTGCGGCCAGTGCCCAGCAGGACTCGATTGCCCTGTCTCTCGAGCAAACGTTAAAAAACAGCCTCTTGAGAAGCATCGAGTTAAAAACCGACTCGCTTAATAACGATCTGGGAACCAAACTTTCCGATCTTGATTTGAAAATCCAAATGCTGGACAAATCACTGGAACAGACCACAAATGAGCAGTTGTTGGCAGAAAAACTCGTGGAAAGGGTGAAGTTGATCGAGGACTTCCAACAGGCGGAAAAAGAATCCGAACTGAATGTCTTCAAAGGAAATTACCAATCGGCGGTCATCAACCTGGTCTCCATGGAGCGAGAGCTGAAGCCGTTGACGCTCTTCAATACAACGAGAGAGTTTTTCACCTCTCTGAAAACGATCAGCAACCCTACTTCATACCCCGGGTTTAATGACTGGTACGGGGGGTTCAAGGTTTATGTAAACGAGAACAAAAACACCAGTGCGACTTTAGGCGTGGTGGCTAACCTCATGAACTTAACGGGGGACTTGAGTGCTGGCACACCGATTTTCGGCACCTTCAGCCAGGCACTCTTTATGGGCATGTCCAATTATATCGACAATCTTGGCGGGAGAAGGAACAACGACTTAAAGGAACAAAGCCAACAGATGTTTGAGCTGGTTACCGAGTTGGGGCAGTTCACCAGCGACATGAACCTGATCGAAACCGAATGGGAGGCCATAGATGTAGAGCTTGAGGAGCTAAAAAAGCTGTATGAACAAAATCTCTCTAAAAACCTCGGTTTGATCAACGTCAAAAAGGATGATTTCGAAAATAGGTACACCGCTGAAAATGACGCCAATAGAAGGTACCAGTACCTAAACGAGCTAACAGAAACCATTTCCACGAGAGTCAACAGGGAAAGAGAGGAAAACCCAAAAAACTGGAAGAACACTTTCTACTATGAAATGACCGAAATCCAATCTCTTAAGGTAAGGTTCGGAACCATCACTTTCCGGATCAGCGAAAATATCAACAAGTATTCAAACTTAATCGAGAAATACAAAAACAGCAAACACGTGGGGCCGAAGATGAGCGAGCTCGAGTTTAAGTTAAACAACCTGAAAAACTCCTTTGACAAAACCTTCAGCCCATTGGATTATATCAATTCTGCCAATAAGATGTATAAGGTATATTGACCCGAACGGACGGATGGCCGGATCCTACATTGATCTCTCAGCTCCAAAAAGTCGAAACCGCCAATTACCACGACCGGATTTCTAAAAAATAGAATTTTTGTTGGCGTATGAATACCACGGGAACTTTAATATCCTGTTGTTCATTTAGGAGAGTAGATCAACATGAATGAATGAATAAGTTTCTGTTAGGAGTACTTTCCACGGCCATCGTATTGGTTGCCGTCTTTTTCTTTGTTACAAAAAGCGAAGAAAAGCAAGAGCTGGAATACAACACCGCCCTCATCCAGCAACAAATCCAACAAGTGGGCAAACTGGTAGTGACGGAAGGCCATTTTTCTCAAGTCACCAGCTACAAAAACACCAAAAGAAACTACCTTAACCTCTTTTCGTCCAATAAAAAAGCCTTGGTAGTAGTCAATGCCAAGGTAACGGTGTCTTACGACCTGAGGCAGATCACTACCTCCATAGACGAGACTTCGAAAACGCTAACGATCACTTCTATTCCAGAGGCCGAGGTAAACATCTACCCGGATATAGAATATTATGATGTCACCCAGGAATATTTCAATCAATTTAGTGCCGAGGACTACAACAAGATTAAGGGTACCGTGACCCAAATGATAGAAGAGAAGGTGGAAGCCTCTGATATTAAAGAAAACGCCAAACATCACCTGATCAGCGAACTTCAAAAAATCTATATCCTGACCAATTCCATGGGATGGACGCTAAGATACAACGACCAAACCATTGAGTCCATTGATGGTTTGGAACGGTTTAACTTCTGAGCGATATTCCTTAGCTTTGAAGCTTCCTCCTGATTTCTTTTATCCGGTCATTAATAGAAATCTGCGTGATGTCCGCTTCTTCCAGTGTAGCCTTCAAAAAATCCACAATGGCGCCCTGATGGTCGGTGGATCTCCCATCACTCATATTCACATACCTCATGGTAGACCAAAGCAAGGTCTTCAGCTCCTTGCTGGCATCGTCCGTCATGTAATATTCCACAACGATGGTATTATGATTATACCAGATCAGCCTACTCCTTATTCTCACCCATTCCCCCACCCTGGCGGGCCGGACGTACGAGATGTTATGGTTATAAATTACCCAGGTGGCCTCGTATCTTTTGATCATGTCAATCATCTCGACACCGTATAGCTTGGGCACCTGATCTTCTCTGGCATTGAAAAAATAATCAAAGTATTTGGCGTTATTGAGATGTTGCAAAGGGTCACAATCTTGAAAACGGATCACTACCCTGCTCTCCGTTTCCTTAGGATAATATCGTGTGGGATCGTACTCAAACATAATTTTGGGACTATTGCAGTTTTGTTTAATAAGCCGGAAATTCCTGTTTCAATCCGGTGAAGTTATCTATCATCGCCCAAGAGGGTGGCCGGTACATGCTTTTAGCTCTTTCACCAAAATTACCCGTTGTAATAAACCGCAATGCGGCTTTCAGCCTGGCTTCTTCAGGGTCTCCCCAATTCTGAGAGGGATCATCCATAACAGGAAAATCGACGGGAAAGCCCTCATAGTAGGAAGCCTTTCCCTCGGCATTGGCAATGGCAAAGGTGATCGGAACGAGCTCCACATTACTCTGCCTCAACGCCCTATAAAAGCCAGACAACGGAAAAGCACCTACCGGCTTCCCATAGGTATTGTCGCCGATCAATACCACGTCCAGATAAGGAGACAGGCAATTGATCAGCAACTCACTGGATGACGCCGAGCCACGGGAGGTTATAAAGATCAACCTGTCCAAATTCAGATCACCGATCTTCTCAAAAAACATCTCCTCATTATAGTCGCTTTTACGGTCGTTAAAAGCGTTGGTGTACATCAGTCCCCCATCATAACGGGAGGGAATTAAGTAATTCATGATCTGTTCTGCCACTGCCACGGATCCGCCGCCGTTATACCTTAGATCTATGATCAATTCATTGATATCATTTGCCGCAAAATAAGCCATGCTGTTCTCTACCTCTATGCTCTTGGTAGGCTCTACCTGCAAGCTCGCCTTGAAACTGTTGTACACCCAATACCCGACCCGTTTATCCCCTTCCACAAAAACAGACTGGTGCAATACCGAATTGGATTGATATGCAGCTTTCGGGATCGTTCTTTCTAGCTCCGCACCATCGGGAAGCCGGAATTTAAAGGTGTTGGTGACGCCGGTGGCGTCCGCCCCTAGTTGCAGATTATAGCCATTGCCTACTTTATAGGCGGATATAGGCCTGCCATTTACCTCAAGGACCTGCCAGCCTCTTTGCCAGCCATCCTTTCCCGCCGGGCTGTCCTCATAGACAAAGGTCAAAAACACCCGATCCGCCGGATCTATGGCAAAACCCACACCATGCCCGGCATTTTGCCCGGTAAAAGCTTTATTGAAAGCATCTATGGTGGTAAGGTAAGACCACTTGTCCAGTGCGCTATACCTCAAGCCCTCTAACAAAACTTCATTTGAGTTATACTTCATCAAGTCGATATTCGTAGGGATCTTTTCATTCCAGTAATACCACTCGGACATCCCTTCATAGATGGCTTCCTTGATCAGACGCGGAGCATGCAATGGATCGTCCAGATCATCTTGACAGGAATAAAAGAAAATAACCAAAGGGATAAATAAGGCGGGGACGGAAAATCTATTGCTTATTTTCATACAAACGTCAGTCATTAAACCCTTTACACAGGGCACAACAAATTTACACAAATCTGGTTTCATTCCCTATCCGCCCCTTCGTCAGATTCGCAGATCAAAATCCGCCGCAGGATACCTGGCATAATTTGGTGTAGATGCCGCTTATGAAAAAGGGATTTTGTATTTTTGCACCATGTTATCGATCAATAACCTTTCTTATTTTATAGGGGGCAGACCCTTGTACGAAAATGCTTCCTTGCATATCAAACCGAAGGACAAAATCGGGCTCGTGGGACAAAACGGCACCGGCAAGTCTACCTTGTTGAAACTAATTTCAGGAGAATATCAGCCTTCCAGCGGTGAAATTCAAAAAGCGAAGGATTGTACAATTGGTTTTCTAAACCAAGACTTACTTTCTTACTTGTCTGAAGACAGTATTCTGGATGTAGCCCTGGAGGCTTTCCAGGAAACGCTCCAACTCCAGACGCAGATCGAAGAAATCCTGAAGCAGATGGAAACGGATTATTCGGACGAAATACTCCATAAATTGTCCGATCTGCAGGAGCGGTTTGAAGCCAATGAAGGATATACGATCAAAGCGAAAGCTGAGGAAGTATTGGAAGGAATCGGTTTTTCTACAGCCGACCTTTCACGCCCGTTGAGGACTTTTTCGGGCGGATGGAGAATGCGTGTCATGCTCGCCAAGCTGCTTCTCGAGAAGCCGTCGCTGCTGATGCTCGATGAGCCAACCAACCACTTGGATCTTCCCTCTATCCAATGGGTAGAGAATTATCTGAAAACCTATGATGGGGCAGTGATTGTCGTTTCCCACGACCAGGCTTTTCTGGATAATTGTATAGAAACCACAGTGGAAGTGTCACAGCATACGCTTACCTCCTATGCGGGCAACTATTCTTTCTACAAGGAGGAAAAGAAAGAGCGCATGGAAATACAACAGAACGCATATGAGAATCAACAGCAGATGATCAAACAGACGGAGCGTTTTATCGAAAGGTTCCGGGCGAAAGCTTCCAAATCCAACCAGGTGCAGTCGCGGGTGAAGGCCCTTGAAAGGATGGAAAAAGTCAACGAAGTCATCGATGATAACATGTCTGTTAATTTTAAATTCAAGTTTTCACGTCCTTCCGGCAGAGACGTAATCAGTATGGAGGATGTTTCTAAGGCTTATGGGGACAATATCATCTTGCAGAAAACAACGGCCCGGATTGAAAGAGGGGATAAAATTGCCCTGATCGGCGCCAACGGAAAAGGCAAATCCACACTTCTGAGAATTATTGATGGCACGGAACCCGTTTCGGGAAAAAGAGAATTTGGCCACAATGTCATCAAATCCTTCTTTGCTCAGCACCAACTGGAGGCCCTCAATATCAACAATGAGATCATCCAAGAGATGCTACAGGCCGGAAGCGACAAGACAGAAATGGAGTTACGCGCAGTACTCGGCTGCTTCCTTTTCGGTGGCGACGACGTATTTAAGAAAATAAAAGTGTTGTCAGGTGGGGAAAAATCCAGAGTAGCGCTTGCCAAGACCTTAATCTCAGAAGCCAACTTCTTATTGTTGGACGAACCTACCAACCACTTGGACATTCAGTCCGTCAATATCCTGATCCAGGCCCTTCAACAGTATGAAGGAACCTTCATCACCGTATCGCATGATCGACATTTTATCAAAGGAGTAGCCAACAAAATCTGGTATATTGAGGATTACGAAATCAAAGAATACCTGGGTCCTTACGAAGAATATGTTTTCTGGAGATCCAAGCAGGAAGAAAAACCTACAGTGCCTAAAGCTCCCAAAAAGGAAAAGACAAGCCCGGTAACGGCAGCCGAAACGAGCAATACGGAGCAAAATCAAGCCAAAAAAGACTTGAAGAAAAAAGAAAAGGAGTTAGTCGAACTGGAAAGTGAAATAATGGCTTTGGAGGAAGAAAAGATCCGATTGGAAGTCCAAATGGCAGATCCAACCGTCTATGAAAACGACAAAAAAGCCACGGAAATCAACGCCTCTTATACCACACTCCAGAACAAGATGGAGAAGCTGAACCAAAACTGGGAAAAACTAGCAGAAGAAATAGAAAGCCTACAGGAAATGATTAGCTAAGACCATCAGGATGTAGAAGCTTTTACCCTAACTTGGATAATAAAGAAAACACCATGAAGAATATCCTAAAAATAGCATTCATTGCTTCTTTTTGTCTCGTATGGTTTAGGGGCTTCACCCAGTCAGTCCTGGAAGATGGGGTAATGGAAGAAAACATCCAAACCATACGGATCTACCCCAAAACCACTGATTTTCAAAGCCAAATGGAGCCTCCTGTCATTCAACTGCATTCGGCAGAAAGGCTGACGCTAGAATTTGACGATATAGCTTATGAGCCTGACCGCTATTCCGCCGCCATCATCCATTGCAATGCCGACTGGACTCCCTCAGGTCTAAAACCGGCTGATTACCTTAGCCAGTACAATGAATTCAACGTGGATGAGTACGAGTACTCGGTAAACACCCGTATCCCCTTTATCCACTTCTCCTTGCAGATTCCGCCAGTCACCAAGTCCGGCAACTATGTGATCAAGGTGTACCGAGGAAGACAGCAGGATGAAGTGATACTGATGAGAAGGTTCATGGTGTATGAGAACCAGGTGAAACTAGGAGCTACGGTAGTACCGCCTAGCAAAACAGGGGATCGAAAAACCTCCCAGCAAATCAACTTTAACATCAACTATGCAGACCGTGAATTGGTAGATCCGATAAATAGTGTGAAGGTCGTCATCCGGCAAAACCAGCGGTGGGACAATGCTGTTTCGGGGTTAAAACCGTCGTTTATCAGGGGAGACCGCTCTGTCTTGGAATACCAGTTGTTTGATGGGAGCAACACTTTTTCAGCAGGCAACGAGTTTAGGTTTGTCGATCTCCGCTACACCCGGACAAGGGGCCAAAATGTGGCCTCAGTCAAAATCGAAGAGGATGCTGTTTTTGCCGAGACGACATTGGACCAGCCCCGGTCGGGCCAAGCTTACCTGGAGTACCTTGATCTCAATGGACAATACGGGATCTTCACCCACGACAAAGTCAACAATGACCTGGAGAGCGAATATGTTCTGGTCACCTTCAATTTTAAATCAAAGCTGCTTCCCCAACCGCCTTATGTGTTGGGTGCGCTGAGCAACTGGGGGAAAAACCCGGCGTCTCAGATGATATATGACGACAAAATGAAGGGTTACAAGACGACTTTGTTACTGAAGCAGGGGTGGTATGACTACCAATATGGACTAAAAACCCCAGGAGGCTACCTCACCGAAAGTATCGAGGGGGAGCATTTCCAGACCGAAAACGAATATGAAATCTTCGTCTATTACCGAGCGATGGGCTCGAGATATGACGAACTGGTCGGGTACACCTTACTCAACCCAAACAAAAGAAGGCTTTAAAACAAGAGGGATCCGAACCACTGACCGGATCCCTCTTGATAGGTAATCTTAGATTTCGTCATCGGAATCTTTAAGAGGCGGTTGCTGGTCCTCTTGGTGCTGGGACCGATAAGGGACAAATCCTTCTCTCTTAAACTTGTAGGCTTCAGTCCGTTGGCTGGGAACATTATTGGCCAAGTCCAACATCCCGAAGCCTTTATGGGTGAACGCGCCTAATCCGCAACGGAACACAAAATCCTGCACCTCAGGAGCCGCATATAAGGTAAAAGGAAGGGTATATCCCCTAACCTCATATTTCACATCCATGTCATACACGGAATAAATCCTTGCGAACTTCTTCTGCTGATCCCTCAGTTTGTTGACGTAATTCATGTCCGGCACCACCTGAAACTTATAAAAAGACTCCATTTGCTCCTGGGTGTACCACCCCGATTTTTCCATCCTTGTGAGGGTTGACTCATACAAAAGATCAGAAAACTCGTCGGTGTCCGGATTGATAAACCGCTTGCCAGCCTCATCATCAAAGGTAGGGGTGATTAAGACAAGTGGAGAAATACACACAAACTTATTGGATGTATCCAATTCCGGCTCGATTTCCTGCTCGGTATATTCCGGAGAGATGATCAGGTTTCCCAACTCAATTTTGGGCGTCTTAAACACTTGCTCAAGCAGATAATCAATAAAGTCTTCATTGGGTGATGAAAGCACTAGGGTAACTAAGCTTGAGT
>CAZHZP010000024.1:0-18956 GCA_964537165.1 uncultured Roseivirgaceae bacterium
GTTCCGCCGAGACTGCCCATGGACCAAACGGTGAACAACTTTAGTTCATCTGCCCCTCCAAAATAGGACAGTACGCTGATAATGGCTCCTGTGGCACTGCCAAACATCAGCCCGATGATCAGCAGGGTCATGCTGTCTTTGACTTTCCAGGCAGTGAGACTCATCAATACCAATACCAGGATAGCCCCTGCGCTGGCCGCAATGATGGTACCCCAGATTCCCATGAAGCCTCCCCTTCCCAGAAGATCCCATCCAAAGGCAGTTCCTCCCAGAATCAATAAAGCCACGCCCAGACCTGCGCCCGAACTGATTCCCAGCACATAAGGGCCAGCCAACGGATTACGGAAGAAAGTCTGCATTTGTAAGCCACTCAACGACAGTGCTATTCCTGCCAGGATCGCCGTCAAAGCTTTGGGGATGCGGTAATCAAACAAGATGATTTCCCAGGATTTTTTAGAAATCTCGCCTCTAGTCAATCCTGATAGTATTTCTTCCAAAGGTATAGCTATAGAGCCTATGGAAATATTGGCCAGGAAGAGGAGAAAGATCAACAATGCTCCCCCGATGGTATAAATACGAATCCTGTTTTTATTTCCTGTTGTCAATTTATCCTGTGGTGCTTATTTTAATTTTTCGTAAAAATAAGGTTCATAATCCGGCAATTGTTCAGGATGGAAGATTTTTATCAGATCTTTTAAAATAATATCGGGCCGCATATAGCCCAGTTCGAAGTATTCGAAGCCACCCTTGGCCCCTCTCTTATGGGTGTAGGTGTACACCTCGCCTTGTTGGAAGGCTTTGAAATTGCCGTAACGATGATCCGCTTCCTTCATCGCCGCCAGGTCTTCGAAATCCGCGGCACCGATCCAAATATCGGCTTCCAAAGCATTTTCGAGTACGAATTCATAATTGAGCTGCAAGCTGCCTGTGCCCCGCTCATCCTTGAAAATATAATCCGCTCCCGCATCTTCGAAGAACAGTGCCCCCCAGTTTTCAGCCGCAGGCGCGTACCAGATGTCTTTGTACATGATGCCGCTGACTACCCCCGGCTTTTCAGTCTCGGGAACAGGGGCGATTTGGCTTTTTAATGTAAGATAAGCCGATTCAATTTCTTCAAAAACGGCAAGCGACGCTTCGTATTGCCCCGTCAACGCGCCCGTAAACTTGATCCATTCTGCCCGGCCTAAGGGATCCTGCTCCGTGTACTCCCCGTTGAGGATAACCGGGATCCCGGCTTTTCCCAAAATCTCCAGTTGCTCCAGGTTGTCGCCCAAGGTAGAGAGAACCGCCAGGTCGGGATCGAGATCAATCATCATTTCCAGATTGGCGACAGGGCCTTTTCCCAGATCAGTGACCTTGCCGCGGTCAATCTGTTGGCGCATGGTTTCGGAAGAGATCAGGTCGGTATTGGGGAAGCCGACCATTTTTTCGGATATTCCCAGCAAATCCAGGTGCGGCACCTGGGTGGTGGAGGTAAGCACGATTTCTTCCACCGGGAGGATGATAACGGCATCATAGGCAGAATGGTCCGGTTCCTTTCCTTCCTCTTCCACTACCAAGTAACGAAACGGATCATGGTCTCCTGGATAAGCCTGTAGTACCTCCAGGATCTTAAAACCCTCGCCCTGGGTAAGGGTAAACCCTTGTGCGTAGGAGAGGGGGAGCTCCTGAACTTCCTCTACACCTTCCTCTCGGGGAGAAGGGGAGCAGGACAAGATGACCCCCACAACAAAGAGGTAAATAGGTTTAATTTGCTCAGTTATTTTTGTCACTGTCGTATTTGTTGGATAGCCTGTTTCTGGATTGGTCAATGGATGGAAGCAGTTTTTCTTTCAGCCATTCCACAGGGGGCAATTCGGTTATATAGGTGACGGATTCCTGATCCGTCCAATTCGAGTAATTCAATCATTTCATCCCTTTCTTCTGCGCAAAGCAAAATCCCTAACGGCGTTTTTTCCCCTTCTTGTTTTTCATGGGGGTCCAACACCGGAGGTAGTGTTCAGACTGGCTTTTGTATTCATGCCTGAATTTGTCCGATTTTAACTCCATGTCAATTAGCCGTTTAAGTTTGCGGTGGTAAAAAAGCAGGTCAATAGTAAAGTCACCGTCATCAATCCTGATCCGTTTCTGGCGGGACAGGAAGGCAAAATCATTTCCGTATTCTTCGGCATTCACCGACACCGCAACATGGTTTCTGCTTTGCTCGATCAGTTGCTTGATCGTCGCAAATAATGGTGCTAAACTCTTTGATGCGCTCATTTTAAATTGAGTTATCCTTGGCGGATCGCAGTCAAAAACAATGTTGGACAGCTGCTCGCACCTCAAAATAAGGGATTGTTCTCCCCATATCCAAAATCTCGGTTTTGCTGGGGGGTGAACTGTGTTTTCTAATCCAGCCAGAAAATCCAGGCTCCTACGCAGAAATACCCGATCCTGCGATGTTGTGCGGCGTTTTTTCGTAATTTCATGGCTCTTTAAGAAAATATCCAAACCATGACCGAAGAAATCAATCAGTCCTTCCCTAAAGCCTATCTGGCCATTGAGAAGGCTACCCAAGAAAGTGGCTTTACCATGCCCTCCGATGTGTTGACCTGCAGCCTTTTGCGCACCTTGGCCGCTTCAAAACCCGGAGGCAAATTCCTGGAACTGGGAACCGGGACGGGTTTATCCACATCCTGGATGCTCGACGGCATGGATCCCGCTTCCACACTTATCTCCATCGACAATGATGAGACACTGCTGCAAATCGCCCAAACCTACCTCGGTAAAGACCAGCGGTTGGATTTGGTCCATACCGACGGCGAGGAATGGGTGAATGCCAATTTGGGTCAAAAATTCGACTATGTCTTTGCCGACACCTGGCACGGCAAATACCTTCTTTTGGATGAGGTGTTGGATATGGTCGACAGAGGCGGGCTTTACATTGTCGATGACATGTTGCCCCAGCCCAATTGGCCGGAAGGACACCAGGAGAAAGCCCTCCGTTTCGTGGAATATTTAGAAGGCAGGGGTGACTTGGTGGTGACCAAACAACATTGGGCTACGGGAATAATCGTTGCAGTGAAGCGATAAGAAAGAGCGGCCCGTGTGATCGGGCCGTTCTTGTGTTTTTTGTCATTTGTCATTCAGACTGCGCCGGCCAGGTGTCGTAGCCGACTTCACCCGGTTGGGGGAGCTAAAAGTAGCTACTTTTTATAAGATTTTTATTTCCATGGGGATGAAGGTTTTTTGCTTGCCTTGCCACAGGGGTGGCTAACGTCGTATGCTATGGGTTTGTTTTTGTTGCCAAACATGTTGTAAAAGAATGCGTTAGGGTCGGGTGCATAAAAAACCTCTTTTTTTTTGGAACCATCGGTGCAACCATTTTTCTGTACCTTGCATCTACTTATTTGAAAGACCAAAGGAATGTTTATCCGGAAAAATTTTACCACAGAAGCAGAACTCGTCAAAGGTTGCCTGAAGGGAGATAGAAGAGCCGAGCAGTACCTTTATGACCAGTACTGTGGTAAGTTTCTGGCCATCTGCCTGAGGTACATCAAGGACCGCGACTTGGCCGAAGATGTGATGATAGAGGGCTTTATGAGGATCTTCGACAAGCTACCCCAATATGAAGCAAAAGGCAGTTTGGAGGGCTGGATGAAGAAAGTGATCGTGAGGGAATCCCTGATGGCCCTGAGGAGGAACAAAAGCCTGATGCTCGAAGTGGCCCTGGACCAGCATGAGGCCACCCAAGGCAGTCATTATGAATGGAAGGATTTGGAAGCAGAAGAGCTGATGGGGATGATCCATGATTTGCCGCTCGGCTACCGTACGGTATTTAACCTCTATGCCATAGAAGGCTATGCCCATGCGGAAATCAGTGAGCTGCTGGGGATTTCGGAGAACACCTCCAAGTCGCAGCTCAGCCGGGCAAGAAATTTATTAAAACAAAAACTCGCCGATCAACACCTAAAAGAAAGGAGAATCAATGGCTAAAGAAAAAGATATGGACAGGTTATTCCGGGACAAGCTGGGGGCTCATTCCGTGCAACCTTCCCCCTTATCCTGGGGCAAGCTGGAAGGCCGGCTTTCCCAGAGGAAGAAAGGGGCTTCCTCCTGGATGAGGATTGCGGCCTCGCTCTTACTGCTGGGGGGACTGACGACCCTGTTGTGGTGGAGCCTCCAAAATTCCCAGAGGCAACTGGAAACAGTGGCCGATCAGGAGCCTCTCCTGGAAATCAGCCCCCAGGAAGTGCCCGCCATCCAGGAGCTCCCTCCGGTGGAGGACCAAAAAGAAGAGGAAGCCCCCCCTAGAGAAAATAATCCCGCAAAAAAATCCCCACACAAGGTGGTGAAACCCCTGGCAGTCGTCCAGCCAGCCGAGCCAGGACCTCCTGTCAAAGAGCCTATCCTTGTACAGGAAGTGGAACGGATTGAGCTCCCCCCTTTGGATACCGATCTGTTGGTGGCTGCAAACACCTTCGCCGACTCGGAGGTGACGGGCGGGCAGGAGGTCGAATACAAGGTGACCATCATTTCCAGCGGGATCAAAACCACACCGGAAAAGGAAACTTTGGTAGGCGAGATAGAAAACAAAATCGATAAAATCGGTGGCTTGATCGGCAGAATGGACCAGGGCTTCGCCGACCTTCAGGATGCCAAAAACAACCTCTTTGCCTCCATTACTACCAGAAAATAACTAAGGAAGAAAAACACCAAAACAATGAAAAAGTACCTATTTACCTTTTGTCTTTTAGCCCTCGTTGAGATGGCCTATGGTGTTCAGATGGACACGGTGCCCACCAAAGACAGCGTGATCGTGGAGTTTGGCAATTCCGGCAAGATCATCATGATTGTAGACAACAAAGAGGATTTTGAGCGATTAAAGGCCATGGATGTCAACCAGATCATCCGGGAACTGGAACTGGAGTTGGACAGGGAATCGGGAGAGACAACAATTGTTGAAATAAAACACAAAGACGGCAACAAAGAAATCGTCAAGGTGCATGAGGATGGCCCTGAGACCAAGGTCTATGTGGGAAGGTGGCGGGTCACTGTGGACGAATCGGGGAGCAAAACCCAGGTAAAGGTGGAGTCCGGCCCCAAAAAGAAAAAGGACGATCCTGACTTCCGCACTTATTTCAACATGGATTTAGGCGTAAACAACTACTTTGAAAACAATGCCGTGCCCGGTGAGCGGGCCCAGCACGGGGTCAAAGGTTGGGGAAGCTGGAATATCGGCATCAATTGGATGGCGAGCCAGAAACTGCGCAAAGGAAGATACTGGGATTTTGGATTGGGCGTACAGTGGTACAATTTCAAACTGGAAAACCGCAACTATCAGGTGATCAACGGGCTTGATGGGGTTGAATTTATCAACCGTACGGATGTGAATGGTTTCAAAAGTAAAATCTCCGCTTCATACCTCACCGCCCTGACACTGCTGAGATGGGATTTCGGAAAAATGAACGACAACGGCCGGGATGGATTAAGGGTAGCTGTAGGGCCTTATGCCGGCTACCGCTTGGGAGGAAGAAGTAAATTTGTGTACAGAGAGCTAGGTGGATCCGGTAGAAAAAAAGAGAAAGAGCCCATCGGCGCCAATCTGAACAACTTCCGCTATGGTATCCGCGGGGAAATCGGGTTCAGAAGCGTCACCTTCTTTACCACCTACGACTTTAATTCACTCATCCAAAAAGACCGGGGACCGTCGCTCCACCCCATTGCTTTCGGCTTGGTATTCTAATAAGGACACAATCTCAACATTTTAAATCATGAAAAAGCAGTTCATTCTTGCCCTTGTCGCCCTTATGTGGGTACAGGCGACCTCGTACGCCCAACAAGAAGTCATTAAGCACTATTCAGGGATCGAAAACCTGGATATCGAAGGGGGCGCGCTGGAGGTAAGCTACACTGGCAATCCCGGCCAGACAGATCTTGATATCACCGCGTTCTTGGGCGACGGGGAAGAACGTGAAAAAGACCTGGTTTTTGTCACAGTGGGCGATGTATTGAAGATCGCCTATCAGCCCAGCAAGAAGTTCAACAATTACAGGGGACCCAAGCGTTACGTAAAGATTACCGGGCCTGAACATATGGCGCTGGAGGTAAAGAATTCATCCGGGCGGATTATTGTAGATAAGGTGAGTGCAGACAAAACCCGCTTATCTGTCAGCTCGGGACAAATCAAAGCTTCGGGCATCAAAGGGGATCTGGTACTTAAAGGATCGTCCGGCAATATTCAGGTGAAGGATATCTCCGGATCGGTGATCTGCTCGATCACATCGGGAATGTCCACGCTGGAAGAAATAGACGGAAACCTGGACTTTTCGTCCACCAGCGGGAGATTAAGTGCCTCCCATATTGGAGGAAGGGTAAACGCGCGGTTGACTTCAGGTTCGCTTTCCCTGAATGACATCGGCGAATTAGGAGAAATCGCCATTTCCTCCGGAAATGTAAAAGCCACCGAAGCAGGGTTGGGAAACGCCACCCATCTGAAAGGTTCCTCAGGATCCTTTTCCATCCACACCCCTTCTGACCTTACCGCGTTCAACTATGATCTACAGGCCAGCAGCGGTTCGGTGAGCGTGGGCAAATCTTCAGGCGGAAAAAAGCTGAAGATACAGAATGGCGCTATGGGTACCGTGAAAGGTAATATCAGTTCGGGAAGAATTAAAATTCAAAATTGATCCTGTAAAGTCCCACTGACAGCAATTCATCCGGAAGGCGTGTCAGTGGGGCTGTCTTATTTTTCGATATACTCCCGGTTGATAACCTGAACAAATTCCTTTTCTTCACCCCGCAAGCGAAAGAGCCGGATAATCCGAATCGGCGATGGTTTGTAAACAGAAATCAGCACCAGCACGACGGCATAGGCGACGGTAAAACCGACGTTGGCAAAAAAGAACAAGCCAGCGGCGGCTATAAATCCTACCAACGCCAATATCATATACCGCAACGTGGAGGCTTTGAGATAGCCTAGGATTTTTTGTTCGAAACCCACCCCTTCTGCCTGGAGCGGTTTTATGCTTCTCTGAAAATTAATCTGCTGAAAGAGAAGTAAGGCCAAGGTGAGGGACAATGAAAACGACTCCAGAAAAGCTGGCAACTCCGGGACATTGATGGTCCTGGTGGGCCTGGTCAGGTTAAGATAAACAAACCCGAAAATAGGGAGTGGAAGCAGGATCAGGCTTAACACTGTCCGCTCCATCGTCCTGTATTTGTCTCTCAAAAAGGAATAGTCCTTCATAGGTTATTCTATATTGATCTTAACATCAGCCGTGAGCGGATGGGCCACGCAACACAACACATATCCGTCCCGCAATTCATTGGCACTCAGGCCGGCGTCCTCGTCCATTTTAATTTCCCCGGAGAGCAGCTTACCCCGGCAGGAAGTGCAGAGGCCACTCTGGCAGGAGTAGGGCATATCCACGTCCTTCTGTAGGCCGGCTTCCAGAATGGTTTGATCAGGGGCAACCTCGAATTCATACTCCTCTCCCTCAAGAACAATTTTCACTTCGCGCGTTAGTTGTACAGCCGGCTCATCAGCAGCATCCGGTTGGGGAGTGGGTGCGATAAAGAAGTTTTCTTTGAGCACCGTTTCTGTGTCAATCCCGAGGCCTCCCAGAGTAGAGAGGGTTGTCTCCATCAGCCCTTGTGGCCCGCAGGTAAGATAAACTGTTTTATCTGCGTCGGCAAAATGGTGCTGGGTGAGGGTTTCTTTTATTCTTTCGCTGTCCAAACGGCCTTTAAATCCTGTCCAGTTGCCACTGGGTTGGGTAAGGTGGTGGACCACTTTGATTTTTCCCGGATACTTGCCTTCCAGTTCGGTCAATTGCTTGTTAAAAATAATCTGCTCTTCCGACCGGCTACAATACAGCAGGGTGATCTGTGATTGCGGCTCATTGACCAGAATGGATTTGGCCAATCCCATAACAGGGGTGATGCCGCTTCCTCCCGTCACCATCACGTAATGGTATTTGTTTTTGGAATGAAAGTCCAGCGTAAAATGCCCCATGGGCTTCATGATCTCAATGGACTTGCCCGGTCTTAGTTTATCCAGTAAATAATTCGAGATTAAACCGTCTTTTACGCGCTTAACCGTAATCCCCGGGTAGGGATCCGTGTAGGGGGAAGTGCAAAGGCTATATGATCTTCTCTCCTCCTTGCCCTCAATATCCAGGATGACCGTAAGGTACTGGCCTGGCTTATAGTCTAGGTACGGTTCGGGCTGTTCAAAATAGATGGTGACGGTATCGGGGGTTTCCCTGACGATTTCCCGTATTTTCAAGGAGAGGTATTGGCTGCTTTTTTTCTTAGCGTCTTTACTCTTAAACAGGTTAAACAGCATGCTTTATAATTTACTTAAATGATTAGCGCTTGATAATCGCAAAATTAAAGCCTAACAACAGACAATCTACGTTTACTTTAATTTAATGCACTTATAGAACATTTTATTTCGCAGTCGGTTCCTCATTTTTTCTTTTTAGCCGCTCAGACCCTGAAAATTTCATCAGGACGCTTGTAGCGTTTCTCTGATTCCCTGCGTCTGGTTATAGAATTGAGATACTAAACCAACTATTATTATGAGTACCCAAATGAATAAAAACAAATTTTCAACACGCTGGACAAAAGGGGTAGGGGTATTGGCCCTTGCCTTGCTGCCTTTCCTTACCAGCTGTCTGGATGATGATGACCATTATCTTGATGCCACGCCAGTAGCTTATGTCTCTTTTTACCATGGGTCGCCCCAAATATCCTCCCTGCGGATTGAGGTCGACAATCAATCTTATCCAAAGGCCGTAAGCCATGTTTTTGACTACAGTACTTACTATGACTATGGACGGTTTTTCCCCGGTGAGCGGAATTTCTCCTTCAAAGCGGGAAATGCGGCCAACTCTTTGCTGGATACACTGGTGAAGTTTGAGGCGGACAAAGCCTATTCTTTCTTTATCAGTGAAGAGGAAGACGGGTTTCTGCCCCTTCTTGTGGAAGATGATCTGGATTCTCCGGCTTCAGGCAAGGCACTGATAAGGCTGGTCCATCTTTCCCCCGACACACCGGAAGTGACCCTTCAGATTGGGGATGATGACGGGGACCTGTTCGAAAGCCAGGCTTATCGGGAAGTGTCTGATTTTGTGGAGGTAGAAGCTGGCAGGCCGAATTTGAAGCTGGTAGCGGCCACCGGTGGCGAATCCCTGGTTTCTGCCTCTGGTGTTAATATTAGAGAAGGCAGGATTTACACCTTGGTGGTCAGAGGATATAAAGAGAGTAGCAGTACCGCCAATAGCCTTAGCTTGCAATTGGTGAGAAACTACCCCAATTATTAGTGTGCATTGTTTAATTTAAGTGTTTGGTCTAAAACCAAATAAAGGCCTGAAGGTTGTCCTTCAGGCTTTTTTCTTATTTTTACGTTTATTTTAAATTTCCCACAAAATGACATTGACGCTAAACACCCTTACTGCGGTTTCTTCGGTAGATGGCAGGTACGGCAGTAAAACTGCTTCTCTTCGGAATTATTTTTCTGAATATGCTTTGATCAAGTACCGGGTCAAAGTGGAGGTGGAGTATTTTATCGCCTTATGCGAACTGCCTTTGCCCCAGCTTAAGGGCATAAATGCTTCAGTCTTCCCGCAGCTAAGGGCGGTGGTAGAGAACTTCTCAGAGGAAGATGCCCAGGCCATTAAGCATATAGAGAAAACCACCAACCATGACGTGAAGGCCGTGGAGTATTTTCTAAAGGATAAATTCTCCCAAATCGGGCTGGGAGAAACCATTGAGTTTATCCATTTTGGCCTGACCTCCCAGGATATCAATAATACCGCTACACCCATGATGCTGAAGGACGGCATGAGCGCTGAGATCCTGCCCTCCCTGTCAGCAGTCATAGACCTGATAAAGGACAAAGCCCAGGCTTGGAAAAACATTCCGATGCTGGCCAAAACCCATGGACAGCCTGCTTCTCCCACCCGTCTGGGGAAAGAGTTTCAGGTCTTTGTCACCCGGTTGGAAAGTCAACTGGTTTTGCTGGAGCAGGTACCTTACGCCGCCAAATTTGGCGGGGCCACCGGCAATATGAATGCCCACCACGTGGCCTATCCGGAAATCGATTGGAATGGCTTTGCCCATAATTTTGTGAATGAGCAACTGGGCCTGACACGAAGTTTTCCCACCACCCAGATTGAACATTATGACCATCTGGCCGCCCTGTTTGACGGCTTGAAGAGGATCAATACCATCTTGCTGGACTTTTCTAAAGACGTATGGCAGTATGTGGCCATGAATTATTTCAAGCAGAAGATCAAAGCAGGGGAGATAGGCTCTTCGGCCATGCCCCATAAGGTCAATCCCATTGACTTTGAAAATGCAGAGGGCAACCTGGGCATCGCCAATGCCCTTTTTGAACATCTGGCGGCCAAGCTCCCTATCAGTCGTTTGCAACGGGACTTAACAGATAGCACGGTGTTGCGGATCATCGGCGTCCCATTAGCCCATATGTTGATCTCTTTGGAGTCTCTTCAGAAGGGGTTAAATAAATTGGAGC
Source organism: uncultured Roseivirgaceae bacterium (assembly GCA_964537165.1). Classification (GTDB taxonomy): domain Bacteria; phylum Bacteroidota; class Bacteroidia; order Cytophagales; family Cyclobacteriaceae; genus DATGMS01. The sequence continues at coordinate 10,523 of CAZHZP010000024.1, forward strand.
TCAACCAAGCTGCCATAGACGCCGACTTGGAAGAAAACTGGGCGGTGGTGGCTGAAGCCATCCAGACTGTTCTAAGGAGAGAAGGCTATCCCAAGCCTTATGAAGCGTTAAAAGAACTGACCCGTACCAATGCGTCGATCACGGAATCTTCTATCAAAAATTTTATCGAGACCCTCCAAGTGGATGAGCAGGTAAAAGAGGAACTAAGAAAGATCTCGCCCTTTACTTTCACGGGAATCTAAAAAAAGAAAGCTGTGAGACCAAAGACAAAGGCCACAAAAATAGTTTTGCGGCCTTTGTCTTGGGATCCAAAGAGATTATTCCACTGCCTCCGGTTGATATTTCAGATTGAGGTATTGGTAAAGCACCGGTTTTATCCTAAACCGGCTTTCGCTTAAGGTATAATAGCGGTCGCCGCTTGCTGAAAAACCGATGGCCTCTCCCTGAGGCTCGGGTTTGTAAGGCAATTGGACAGGCTTTCTCTTCAATGCCTCCTCCAAGCTTTCTCCTTCCTTTCTCTCCCAGTAATAAACTGCCCAATAGTTTTTTATGAGAACCTGTTTCCCATCAGCAGAAATATCGCCGCCTACCGCCATGGTCACCGGAAGCTTCATTATTTTTTCCAAAACGACTTCCCCCGCTGCCAGTTGGTCCGCAGCAGCCCGGTAGAGGGTGTTACTGGTGTCCCTTTTCGAAAGTACCAGGAGATCCCCGTTCCAGGGATCGACCAGCAAGGTTTCTGCATCCCTCGGCCCGTCTGGATAGGTCAGGGTGATTTTTTCGGGATTGACGGTGATTTCTTCCTGCAATTGGGCAGGTTCGGGAAAGCGGTATACCTGTACCTTGTCCCGTTTGGCTTTGTTGTCTCCTATATCGCCCACATAAATATACGGCAGTTCTCCATCTTTGCCCGGGCCGACGGCAATGTCTTCCCAGTCCTTATTGGTGGTGCCTTGCAGATGGATTTTTCCCTGATACCGTCCCATGGTATCAATCATATAGATATCGGGATCTCCTCCGCTGTCATTGTGGGTGTAGAGGAGAAAGGGGTGTGTCTGAGAGGACACCAGGCCGCTGGCCTCGTCGATTTTATCCTTGTCCAGGATCCCAAGCGCGTGAGGGGCGGTATATAGACTGTCGGTGATGTTGCCGTTTAGGCGGAAATCAAACTTGTCATAGAGCTTCTCTGATAGCAAAAACGGCATGGTGGAGAGAAGAAATAACAGCTTGATGGCGGTGTCAATGTAGAATTTCATTTTTAGAAACAGGCAATCAGGTATTTAATATGGTGTACCAGTACTGGAGATCAAATATTTCAGATGCAGGGACAGCCCTCGGTTTCTACCTCGCTCTACTCCCCTGATGGGTTCTTTGTGTTGTTTCCGAAGAGGCATTTCCCCGCGGAATGACAATCCCGTTAATATCATGCCACATATAGCCTGACGGAATAAATAAACTGGCCAGGTTGAAACACAAAACCCAGACTCACCTTTTATTAGTTCACGGAACTGAACGGGGAATCCGCCAATCGGGTTGGCCGATTTGGATTTTTTTGGACAGGCTGCCGGGGGGCGTCTGGCGCTTACCTATTCAGAAAACAAAAAAGACGGTTCCTCACGAAACCGTCTTTTTCATCGGGGCAGGTTTGTTTTAACCTGCCTTTTCTTTTTTACTTACCGCAATGGTCAACTCATCGCCTTCTCCGGGATAGTCCGCATAGATCACATCCCCTTCGGTAAGGTCTCCCTTGAGGATTTCCTCCGCAATGGCATCTTCCAGGTATTTCTGTATGGCCCGGTTCAGCGGACGCGCGCCATATTGCTTGTCGTAACCTTTTTCGGCCAGATAGTCCTTGGCTTTGTCGGAAAGTTCGATTTTAAAACCTAAATCCGTGATTCTGCTAAACAACTTGGTCAAGCTGATATCAATGATCTTGTGGATATCCTCCTTGCTCAAGGAGTTGAATACCACCACGTCATCGAGACGGTTAAGGAACTCAGGGCTAAAGGCTTTTTTCAGCGCACTCTGGATGGTGGATTTCATCACCTCATCCATATTTTCCTCTTTAGCCTTAGAGGCAAAGCCGATGCCCGCCCCGAAGTCTTTCAGGTCCCTGACCCCGATATTCGAAGTCATGATGATAATGGTATTTCTGAAGTCAACCCTTCTGCCCAATCCGTCTGTCAATACCCCGTCGTCGAGTACCTGCAAGAGGATGTTGAATACATCAGGGTGGGCTTTCTCGATCTCATCGAGCAATACCACCGAGTAAGGCTTTCTTCTGACCTTTTCGGTCAGTTGGCCGCCTTCTTCGTATCCTACATAACCTGGAGGCGCTCCCACGAGCCGGGATACACTGAATTTCTCCATGTATTCCGACATGTCGATTCGGATCAGGGAATCTTCCTTATCAAAGAGATAGGTGGCTAGCATCTTAGCCAGTTCTGTCTTACCTACCCCAGTGGGTCCTAGGAAGACAAAAGAACCAATCGGCTTTTTAGGGTCTTTCAGCCCCACTCTGGTTCTCTGGATAGCTTTTGTCAGTTTCTTGATCGCATCGTCCTGACCGACTACTTTACCCTTCAAATCCTCGCCCATGTTCAGCAGCTTCGCGCCTTCCTTTTGGGCAATTCGCTTAGCAGGGATACCGGTCATCATGGCGATCACCTCCGCTACATTATCTTCCTCGACCGTATAGCGACGGGTTTTGCTCTCCTCTTCCCATTTTACTTTGGCGTTTTCCAGTTGTTCGAGCAGTTTCTTTTCCCTGTCCCGCAACTGGGCAGCCTCTTCGTACTTCTGGCTTTTAACCACCCGGTTCTTTTCGACTTTGATCTTTTCCACCTCCTCTTCCAGCTTCAGAATCTCATCCGGCACGTGGATGTTGTTGATATGAACCCTTGCGCCGGCTTCGTCTAAGATGTCAATGGCCTTATCAGGCAGGAACCGGTCGGAAATATACCGGTCGGACAATTTCACGCAAGCAGTCAACGCTTCCGGCGTATAGATCACGTTGTGGTGATCCTCATACTTGTCTTTGATGTTGTTCAGGATCTGGATCGTCTCCTCGGGAGAGGTGGCATCCACCATCACCATCTGGAATCGTCGGGCCAAGGCGCCGTCCTTCTCGATATATTGACGGTATTCGTCAAGCGTAGTGGCGCCGATGCATTGGATCTCCCCCCTTGCGAGTGCGGGCTTGAACATATTGGAAGCATCCAAAGAACCGCTGGCACCGCCGGCGCCCACAATGGTGTGGAGCTCGTCAATGAACAAGATCACGTTGGGCGACTTCTCCAGCTCACCCATTACCGCCTTCATCCGTTCTTCAAACTGGCCACGGTATTTGGTTCCGGCCACCAAGGAGGCAAGATCAAGCGTCACGACCCGTTTGTTAAACAAAACCCTGGAAACCTTCTTTTGGATGATCCGCAAGGCAAGACCTTCGGCGATGGCTGTTTTACCCACACCGGGCTCCCCGATAAGAATGGGGTTGTTTTTCTTTCTACGGGAAAGAATCTGCGCTACCCTTTCTATTTCTTTTTCCCGGCCGATGATCGGATCCAGTTTATCTTCCTCGGCCATTTTGGTCAGGTCCCTGCCAAAATTATCCAGCACCGGAGTCCTGGATTTTTCGGAAGCTCCCTTGCTGCTTCCTGAAGAAGAGCCAAACAGCCTCGAACTATCCTCATCCTGATCGTCCGCTTCAGCACCAGCCCTTGGCGTCTGGTCGGTCTGGAATTCCAGGATTTCTTTTACCACATCGTAAGAAGTGTCAAACTTCTGCAATATCTGCGTGGCGATATTGTCCTCATCCCTCAGGATAGAAAGCAACAAATGCTCTGTGCCAATCAACTGGCTTTTGAATATTTTTGCTTCTAAATAGGTGATTTTTAGTACCTTCTCTGATTGACGGGTCAAGGGGATATTAGCCAGGTTTTTACCATTGTGGCTCGCAGTGCCTTTTACGGCCCTTTCGACTGATATCCGCAACTCATCCAACGGAACGCCCAGTTTCTTCAAAATGGAAACAGCGACACCCTCACCCTCACGGATCATCCCCAGCAAGAGGTGCTCTGTTCCGATATAATCGTGCCCCAGGCGCAACGCCTCTTCGCGACTTAGAGAGATCACCTCTTTAACCCTGTTTGAAAATTTTGCTTCCATTTATATCCTCTCTGTTATGATTCAAAACTTATATAATTTATTAATGTTACCGAATTTGTGATAAAAACGCAACCTATTTAGTTATTGTTCATTTCTTTTTCTTTGAGTGAAAGATAATCCGGTTAGCATTCGGCCCTTCGCAAAAGAGCAGGTCTATCACGCTCAGGTTAGGTGCAAAGTTTAAGCCAAATATTTGGGTGTAAGGGTATGGCTTGTAGATGTTTCTCTGCTCAAAGGGCGCTTTAGCCTGTATCAGCCCCCTTATGTCCCTTTCCTGGCGATTTGGATGATAGCCTGAAGTCTCACTCAATTTGGCAGGGTGCCTAAGATTGTTAAGACAAAGTGTCAGCAAATGGAAGTTGAGGTCGTAGAGGAAGCGTGTCTGCCGAAGCAGGATTTTTTCCAGATCGGGATAGAAATAATCAAAGAAGGGAGCCTTTCCATAGGCACTTTGAATGCCCCGCAGGTGGATTTTCCGCCAGTTTTGACTGTCGTCTATCAGCAGGTCAATATACCGTAGCTTTTTATTCCCGCCAACGACCGGGATGCTGAGATGCTTTACCTGGTTGGCTAGTTGAACGGTTGTTCTGTTTCTATAGTTTTGTTTCTGGTAATTATCGTGTCTCTCGATGCAAATTTCGCCCGCGTCCTGCACCGCCACGAAGAATTCCAGCGGGGGCAGGTAAAACAGGTCCGCTACCACTGTCTTGCTTAGGTGACTGTCTTTATCAGGGGACTGGGAATGTTGCGTAGTGAAGATATCCTCTTTGGTCATGTTGTATTACAGGATGTCGTCCATTTCCCCCAGGCCTTGCCTCAGCACCTCTATTTCCTCTCCGGTACAGTCTATCACGGTGGAGGCGACGTTATTGCCATAGCCTCCGTCGATGACCAGATCGACCAGGTCCCGGTATTTCTCATAGATCAGCTCAGGATCGGTGCTGTATTCGATCACATCATCATCGTCCTTGATAGAAGTGGTGAGTATGGGCTGCCCCAGTTCATTGACCAGGGTACGGGGGATAGCATGGTCGGGTACCCGTATCCCCACGGTTTTCTTTTTGTTGTTCAGGAGCTTGGGGACATTGTTGTTGGCGTTTAGGATAAAGGTGAAAGGACCCGGGAGCGCCTTTTTCATCATTTTAAACACCGGGGTGCTCACCGTCCGGGTGAAATCGGAGATGTTGCTCAGATCATAACAGATAAAAGAAAAGTTCTGCTTCTGAGGTTTTACCCCCTTGATCTGACAGACCCTTTCGATGGCCTTTTGATTGGTGATGTCACAGCCCATGCCATAGACGGTATCGGTGGGATAAATAATCACCCCTCCGTTGCGCAGCACTTCGACGACTTCTTGGATTCTCTTTGGGTGGGGATTTTCAGGGTAAATCTTGATCAATTCGGCGGACATATTATCTTTAATTTTGGCGATACCCGGTGTATTGTCTAAAAACATGCCATACGGCCGGCTATTCTGGAGGGCTCCCGCATGGGACAGGTAGATGTAGGGATAAAGTTCCGGCTTTTATCTGTAAAAAGCGAAATTCCGCCCCTTGTTTTTTATAATCGGCTGTTCTGGGACCCGTTTTGCCCGGAGCGGATAAAGAGAAGCGCGAATAAGACCTTAAACTTATTTTAATTTTCTATTTTTGCCCTTCTATTTGCGCACGTCCTCATGGTCATTACCGATAAAAACAGAAAATATTACCTCGTTGGGATGGTTACCTTTTCCGTCCTGGTCACCTCCTTCTCCTATTACTTTTACCAGGCTTTTTATACCCCAAACGTCCTGGTGGAAGACGACAGCCCTGCCTACCTCCATATCTCCCGGGACGCGGACTTCAGGCAGGTATCGGACAGCTTGTTCCATAACGGGATGGTCAACGATATGGTGAGCTTTAGCTTGGTGGCCAAGCTGATGGAGTATCAGGAGAATGTCAGACCGGGCAGGTATGAGATCCGGCCCCGTATGACCAATATGCAGCTGGTGCGCGCCCTCCGCTCCGGACAACAGGCCCCCCTGAATATCACCTTTAATAATATACGGGTGAAGGAAGATCTCGCGGAGCGGATCACCCGAAATCTGGAAATCACACCCGATGCCTTTTACACCCTGCTGACCGACAGCGCTTATATTGAGAAATTCGGCTTCAATGAGCAGACCATTATGGGGATGTTTATCCCCAATACCTACGAAGTATATTGGAATACCACTGCTGCCGAACTCTTCGATAGAATGCACAAGGAATACCAGAAATTCTGGAATGAAAACAGAAGGGCCAAAGCAGCGGCGCTGGGCATGGATCCCGGGCAGGTGTCTGTCTTGGCATCCATTGTGCAGGCAGAAACCGTCAAGGCCGACGAACGGCCAAAGGTGGCCGGGGTGTATATCAACCGCCTACGGATCAATATGCCCCTTCAGGCGGATCCGACCTTGGTATTTGCCCTGGGTGACTTCAGTATCAAAAGGGTGCTGAACGTGCATAAGGAAATCGACAGCCCTTACAATACCTACAAAAACCTGGGATTGCCCCCCGGGCCGATCAATCTGCCGGAGATATCCGCCCTGGATGCGGTATTGAATTACCAGGACCATAACTACCTGTACTTTTGCGCCAAAGATGACTTCTCCGGTTACCATGCCTTTGCCACCAACCTGAGGGATCATATGATCAACGCCAGAAGGTACAGCGCGGCCTTAAATGCCGCCGGAATCTATAGATAAATCAAGCATGTTTGTAGCGGAGACACAGATAAGGGTAAGGTATGCGGAGACCGACCAGATGGGCTATGTGTATTATGGCAATTATGCCATGTATTATGAGGTGGGCAGGGTAGAGGCCTTGCGGAGCGCCGGTTTTTCCTATAAAAGGATGGAAGACGACGGGATCATGATGCCGGTATTGGAAAACCACAGCAGGTATCTTAAGCCGGGCAAGTATGATGAACTCCTGACGGTCCGGACCACCATCAGGCAGATGCCGGGGGTGAGGATCAGATTCCATTATGAGGTGATCAATGAGGCGGGGGAGCTGATCAATGAGGGGGAAACGGTGCTCGCCTTTCTGAAAACAGATACCCATGCGCCATGCAGGCCACCCTCGTACCTCCTGTCCTTGTTAAGACCTTATTTTTCTTAAACGATTTTTAATTGGTAAGGGTGAAAAAAAAGATCCAGCGTCTCTTTGACAAAGTGGACAAAAAAGCGGTCAGGCTGCGGTCAGTTCACTTTGGCCACCCCCATCATAACCTGTATGATGTAGGCAGGACCTTTATTGCCCAGATCAAAAAGGACCACCTGTCCGAACGCGCCAGCGCGGTGGCTTTTAATTTTACCATCGCCATGTTTCCCATGATCCTGTTTTTGCTGAATGCCATTCCTTATATCGGCATTTTCTTCCCTGAAGTGACCACAGAGAATATCCTCTTGTTTGTCCAGCAGATCCTTCCGCAGAGCATTTATGAGGGCACCGAATCGACCATTATGGACATTGTCAGCAAGCCACGGCAGGGCTTGTTGTCTTTTGGGTTCTTTTTGGCCTTGTTTCTGGCGACCAACGGGGTGGTGTCGCTTATGGACGCTTTCAACTCCATCCATAGGACCCGGGAAAACAGGAGTTTTTTTCAAACCAGAGGGATAGCTGTTACCATTATTTTGGTCTTGGTCATTTCTCTCTGTGCCGCTGCCGTGATCATGATCATTGGCAACCGCTTCTTGGCCATCGTCTCCGAATACGGCATTGTCTCCAACCGGTTCATTTACCTGACCATCGCCATTTCCCGCTTTTTTACCCTGCTGGTCCTCTTTGTGGTGACGACTTCCTTTATGTTCCGCTATGCGCCTGCGGTGCATGACCGGTGGCGGTTTTTCTCTGCCGGCTCTGTCATCGCGGGATTGTTGATCAGCTTGGCCTTCTTTGGTTTTTCCTTTTACCTCAACAATTTCGCTTCCTACAACAAGCTGTACGGCTCGATAGGGACTATGATCGCGGTGATGTTGTGGCTGTTGATCACCAGTCATATCTTGTTGATCGGCTATGAGATCAATGTCAGCCTCGACAAAACCACCAAGAAGATGGCCGTCAAAGCAAGTGGCGCAAGCTCAGAAACTTAACTTTTTGGATGCATTTTTTGTTTCCGGTATATTGCAAATATCAAACTTAGCCTTACATTTGCAGTCTCAAAGCCATCCGAACGAGGGTGGTAGAGTACCTAGAGGAGTGGCAGAGTGGTCGATTGCGGCGGTCTTGAAAACCGTTGAACCGCG
>CAZHZP010000025.1:0-18725 GCA_964537165.1 uncultured Roseivirgaceae bacterium
GGAGTAAAATCACCCCTAACATCACCGGGTCGGGAAAAAGCACCTTCCCCATTACGGCTCCCTGAACCAAGGATTTTTTGGAACCGCAAAACAAGACGGTGATGCTGTCTTCCCGGACAAAGCCGAGGATCCGGCACAGCCAATACATCAGCCCCATCATTAGAAAAAACAACAGCAACATGGCAGCGCCCAAAAGCAACAACTCCCCTGCCGATTGCCCCTCAAACATTTTTTGTCCAAATGATTCCGCAAAAGCCGTAAAGACAATCAAAAGGATGATCAGTTGATCAAATTTCTTCAGGGTCGTGTTGTACTTTGCCGCCCAGGTGGCTAATAGGCGGTGAAGACTAAAACCCAAAATCACCGGCAACAACACCTGAATGGTCAGTTTCATAAAAGTGTCTGTCAGATCAAAGCTTGTGCCGCTGGCATTCAAGAACAGCTGCATCCACAATGGGGTTATAAAAATGCCGATGATACTGGACACGCTGGCGTTGAAAATGGCTGCCGGCAGATTACCGCCCGCAATCGAGACCATGACCACGGAGGAAGAAACGGTCGAGGGCAAGGCAGCGAGGTAAAACACTCCCAACCACCATAGTGAGCCCTCCTCCCCGAACACCACGTAAACCAACAAAATCAACACAGGAAAAACCACGAAAGTGGTAGACTGGATCAAGAGGTGCAGCTTCCAATTGGATAGTCCTGATTTCAAACTTTGTGGGCTAAGTTTTACCCCATAAAAAAAGAAGATCGCCGCTACGCCGTAATAGGTCACTTCATCAAAAGGGATCAAGCTTCCTTCCATTCCCCAGCCCGGGAAAGCCCAAGCCAAGACAATGCTGCCTACTAACAAAAAGAAAAAGCCATTGATACCTGCCTTGGCTAAGGTATTCGTTATTGAGGGCATAGGAAATGAAGGCTCAAATTCGACATCAGGACAAATATAAGAACCCAGGCCGATTATCTACCCTTTCAGCCTAAACGGAAAATCAAGAAGTTAACTACTGTCAATGCCGTATATTCAATGGATACCTTGACCCGATGTTTTGGATCCAATCAGCTGGAAAGGGATGCTCCTATTGCGGTCATTCCGAACTTCCTCCAACTTTTCTTTAGGGGGTTGAGAAACATACAACGAATACTCTTCTAGGAAATCCCAACGAGCTATAGAAAAAAAAGTCATCATTCTCCATATCATAGTCTTCCAAAAAGGAGAAATACCCCTCCGGTAACTGAAAATCAATAATGTCCTTTCCGTTATAATCAGGATGCGTCCAGCGGTACCGCATCAGGTCCCCAAAAGTCTCGTTTCTGAGATGGTCTTCTACCCAAGTATTAAATAAGTCGGTTGTCTCATGCTCTGACAGGAGCCCACAAAGGAGACTTCTTTAAAACTAAAGAATTAATCCGAAAATCAACAGTCGTATGGCAAAAAATATCTAAACCTTTAACGGGAAGCTATATCTTGGAGAAATTCAGAAGGTTGTTGGGGATCCAAATCCCCAACAACCTTCTGAAAACCGAATCACCGGATAATCCTTTAGCTAATAATCAAGATCAACCATCTATTTGGTACCTTTCCCTCATCGGGCATGGCTAACCACATATGGCAACAAAGACAGCTGTTCTAATTTTGTATGGAGATCCTCCCCGAACTGATGGCTCCTGAAACGGTGACGGCCGAACCGTTGTCAATATTCAATTTCTTTCCGGTCTTGGTGTTTCCCACTTCAAGGCCTCCGCTACTGGCAGAAAGGTTATAGTTAAAATCCTCCAGATCATCATTGGTCTGAATGTTAAAAGATCCGGAAGAACCTCTAAATCGGGTATTTTCTCCTAGCCCTGCCTTTGTTGCCTTTATCCGTCCGGAAGAAACCGTAAAGTTGCCCAACTCGCCGATGTCACTCAGGTCAATCCTTCCCGAACTTAGCGTTCCGTTGACGGTACCCTGCACTCCGGAAATTTCGTAGGAGCCACTCGAGGCTACCACCGATACGTTTCCGTTTACTTTAGCGATACGTCCGCCTCCGGAAGAGGCCTTGCATTCCACATTTCCGTTGACTTGTTCCACATCTAATTTGCCGGAAGAGGCGGTAAATCGAATCCTGTCGCTGGCCAGGTTGCGTGCTTCAATTTTACCGGAACTTGCCTTGAGGTCAATTTTATCACTGGTTACATGAGAGACGTACATCTTGCCCGAGCTGTTGGTGATCTCCATTTTCATATCTTCAGGGCCTATCAGGCTGATAAAGCCTTTCGTCCTCGTGTTCCCCCAGCCACCCGAGCCTTCCTGCTTGAATTCAACCCTGAGACGACTTCCTTCCACCTTATAGGTTATCTTCTGTCCATTATCCCTATTGGATTCCAGATAGGCACTGAGAAACAGCTCTTCCTTATCACTCCCTTCATAGGTCACTTCCAAGGATCCTCCATGAACGACTATTTCTTCTATGCCCTGGAAGGTCTCCTCAATGTCGGAGACCACATGTTGTGCCGACCCGCAGGAGGGCAGGGTCATGAACGCCGCTGCGGCGACCAGAATCATCTTATACCGTTGGTTCATTGTTGCCAGGGTTTGGTGGGTTGGTACTGCCTGGGTTCGGCGGTGTAGTAGATCCTGTATACGTTGCACCCATGTCGACACCGTAGCCATTTGACATCATGGAGAGGGTTTCGTGGGCTATTTTCATGTTGTATTCATAGGTCAGGCTTTTATAATTGACCAGATCCACGATTGTTCCTATAAAACAAAGACCGACGGTGAAGAAGTACAGAATGCCTAAACCGATTTGACCCAGGATAAATCTATGTAGCCCCGCAAAACCGAAAAATCCCAAAAGGGTAAGAATTAATACCATTTGATTATCCTTCCGCCGGGCCCTATATACCTGGGCAAACATATGGGCCTGCTCATCATTCATGTTTTTCAGGATCCCCTGTATGTACCCCAGTTCCATTCCTTCCAGTTCCGGGAGGTGTTTCAATACATTAGCCATAATTGTGTTTGGTTTGTAGATGTTTTAAAATTTCAAATATTCGGTAAAGAATCACTGCCAAGGCAAACCCTCCGAGGGGGTGTAGCTGCCAAGAGGCTGCCACTTCTCCATTCATCAATAAGCTAATTGCCCTACCCAAGCCGCAGCCGGGGCACCATTCTATACCTAGCTGATGAAGCGGGCACAAAGTGTAATGACTGCCATAAGGATCCAGCCACCAGAGGCTGATCAGGGCGATACACCAAAAGGCTAATTCCAAAGGGAGTTGTTTGATTTTCCTTAATAGGTTTTTCATCGGGCAGGAAAAACACGAAAAGAGTGCCAGTCGTGAAAAACAGGCCCTGCAAGCAACTGCGCACGATCTGGCGAAACATCGCTGTTCAAAAACATGACACAACTGTCCATTTCTGAACATGTAACAGATGCAAAATCACCTGAATTCACCTTCAATCATCACCTTTTGGATCTGGATATCCTGGTCAAACAACACGATATCCGCATCCTTTCCAGTGAGCAAGGAGCCTTTTCTATCCGACACACCCATGATCCTTGCAGGAGTAGTGCTCATCATCAACACAGCATGGAGTAAAGGTACATCGGCCAATTGAACCATGTTCCGTAATAATCGGTCAGCGGTGGCTACACTGCCCGCAAAAGCCGTCCTATCCGGCAGCTTGGCAACATTATCCTCAACAATGACTTTTATGCCGCTTTCTCTGTTTCCTAGAATGCTTTCTCCTTCAGGCAGGCCGGCCGCCCTCATGGCATCGGTTATCAGCGCTGTTTTATGGGGTCCTTTTACTTTATAAATCAGCTTTAGCAAAGGTGCGGGTAGATGAACCCCATCCGCAATGATCTCCACATCAATCTCATCCATCAAAAGGGAGCTTTCTACCACTCCGGCGTAGCGGAAGGCATTTTTCCTGGTCACCCCTGACATGCCGGAGTAAAGATGGGTAGAGAGGGTGTAACCGTTTTCCACCGCTTCCACTACTTCTTCATAAATCGCATCGGTATGGGCAATGGCCGCCAACACGCCTTTTTCCCTCAGGTAACGGCCAAATTCCATAGCGCCTTTTCTTTCGGGAGCCGCGCTCCACCGGGCAATGAGATCCGCACGTTGGAGGATTTCCCGATATTCCTCTGGATCGGGATCACGTATGTACCTTGGATCCTGTGCGCCGCGCTGGTTCATCGCAAAATAGGGCCCTTCCAAATGGAGTCCCAGGAACCGCGCGCCTTTTTTATTGTTTTTGTGCGCCTGTTCATACAGGTCGAGGGTTTCTATCAGGTGCTCTTTTTCGCTGGTCAACGTCGTTGGGACCATAGATGTCGTACCGTATTGTGCATGCAGTTCGGCAATCCGAAGGAAGCCTTCCCCATCTCCATCCATAAAATCATGCCCCCCACCTCCATGCACATGGATATCTATAAATCCGGGTGAGACATAAAGCCCCCGAGCATCAACAGTTTCTACATCTTCTACGGCTATGTCCCTTTCCGACACTGCGGTGATTTTATCCCCTTCCACCAAGACTGTCCCATTAGGAATAATCTTAAAAGGAGTAATAATTTTTCCGTTGGTGATTTTTATCTTGCTCATAATTTGGTTTTAGGCCAGGGTTACCATCCATTACCGTCACCAACAAAAGCCACTGGAAACATGATCATTATCACGCTGGAGTAGTTAGCAGAGATGCCGATTCGGTATCCAGATAAATTTTGCAAGCAGGATGATCTTGTAAGATACTGGCGGGATTCATCGGGTTGACCTCGTTTTCCAAACAGTCTTTTACGGCCTGGGCCTTTCTTATATCAGGCACCGAACAGATAATGTGTTCGGATTTCATAATCTGTTGGATGGACATGCTGATGGCCTGTTGCGGTACTTCCTCCAAAGTGCTAAACCAGCCTTCGTTGAGCTGTTGCACCCTGCAGGGTTCGTCAAGATTTACTACCAGGTAGGGTATCTCCGTGTCGAAATCAGCTGGGGGATCGTTGAAGGCAAGGTGTCCATTTTCCCCTATCCCCACCATGGCCACATCAATTGGGTGTTGGATAATCAACTGACTAAGTCGTTCGCATTCTGCTTGCGGCTCTGTCTCCCCGTCTATCAGGTGGTAGGAGCCGAGTGTCCCTGCTTTGTCTATAAATCTTTCTTTAAGATATTTCCTGAAACTGGCGGGATGGGTGATCGGTATATCAAGATACTCATCAAGGTGAAAAAGATGTACTTTCGACCAATCTATATCTTCGGACAATAACCGGTTCAAAGTTTCAAACTGACTGGTGCCAGTAGCAAGGATGATATTGGCTTGCCCTTTTTTCAGGATGCATTTTTGGATCAATAGCGCAGCTGCTTCCCCTGCTTTCACTCCCAATTCCTTTGGATTGGTTGCTTGAATAATTTCCATTTTATATTGATGGTTTTTGACAAAATAAATAATAGGCCTTAACGAAGTCCTTGTTATTAACCTTTATGGATTGTAACACAGTCTGTACTACGGTCATGATGCAACAGCGGGAAATAGTCAATCGTCTGTATCCGGTATTAAAAGGAGCGGATCCGGATGAGCCCGGTCCCTTGTTAATGCTCCGATTTTCGCTGCATCATCTCCATACTACACCGTCGTTGTGCTTAATCGCCGTCGTCGGAAAAGGATGGTTGTCGTCAAAGACATATAAAGCTTGCTGGGTTTCGATCACAACCGGTTCTTCATTGAGCGTGCCGTCCGGATGAAGGCCTTTGGAAAGATCCAGCCCGAGGTGCTTGGCCATAAAAGGATAAACAGCTTTTCGTTTATTGTCATCGTAACCGTGGTGGTCGTCCGGCAGGTGTACATTTTCCACCAAGTCCTCTTTGCCCATCAGGGAGTAGATGTGTTGAAGGTGTGGGTATTCTACCTGGGGTGTATTGAGGGTCCAATCGTTGCCTACAGAAACCAATAAAAGCGGCTTGGGAGCAGCTAGTGCCGCTATCTCTACGTTGTTGGTTTGATAACCAGGTCCCTTGTGAATCGGCAAACCACTTTCGCAGACGCATCCGCCAAAGAAATGGGCAGATACCATGACGACAGGCGCCGAAACTTTGATCCGGTCGTCTAAGGCAGTGAGGATAAAAGTTTGGGTACCTCCTCCCGATTCCCCTGTAGCGCCGATGTTTGAAGGATCGGCTCCCATAGCAATTAGAAAATCTACGGACCGGATACTGTTCCAGGTCTGTAGCTTGAGGGCTTCGGGATGTTTATGTTCCCAACCAAGTTCCTCCATTTGCCCATAGCCCACCATGTCATAGGCCCAAACGATTGCCCCCATCCTAGCCAAAGTAGCAAAACGATACTGTGACTGGGGATGGTGCCTTCCCACCATGTTTGGTGTGGTACCATGGCCATGTGGACTGATGATCCCCGGGAGCGGGCCGGTCTTCTCCAAAGGTCGGTAGAGGCTTCCGGTGACGTACACGCCCGGGAGACTTTCAAAAGCGATATTTTGAACGGTGTATCCCTCATACTTCCGAACTTTACCGAATATAGGGTTTAAGGGTTTTTTTTCGGGAAGTTTTTCGAAACCTGTTCCTTTAAGGAGTTGGGCTTTAATTTGTGCCGCCCGCCTGTCCCATTGCTGTTGAGTAGTATAACTCTTCTGCATCTCCTCGAGAAAGGCACGCCCTTCTTCCTCGGTCCAATAATTTCCTACACAAAGCATATCGGCTGAAAGGGAATGATCCTGGGCTTGTCCTTGAAAAGACAGCCAAGAACTGAAACAAAAAACCAAAATGAAAGATAACTGCTTTTTCATCGTAATGAAGGTTGCTTTTGGGCTAGTATGATTTTATACAAATTTATCAGTAATGTAGGTATATATTTTAATATTCAAAAAAAACAGGCCTTTCCTATCTGCTCTTGAGTGGTCTTTTTGGACGAAACCTTCACCGGTCTCCACGGAGGGTACTGATCAAATGCATTATATTTATCAGGATAAAGACAGGAATTTAAAATAGAATATGGGATTACCAAGGAGATAAAAAAACAGCTTATGGATGCCTGGTTCGGTGAAATGGTCGATTTGACCAGGACCGTCAAAAATGTGCCGGGGCTGAAAAGCAAATTCCTTTACCTGTCTATGCCACCTGGACGGAACCATACCGGAGAACACAAGACGTCCCTAAAGGTGAGAGAGGCTTATGTCCGTTTCCTACAGGCGCAACACCAGGAGAAAAAGGGATTGCAATTGGAAGCCGCCAATTAGACGTGTTTGCAGGTAAAGACCAGCAGTCGACTTCGTATTCCAAGAGTGGAAGAACTGAGCAGCGTCTAAAAAACAGCGACACAACAAAGGATTGGCCTTTAAACCAATCCTTTGTTGTGTCGCTATGTTATTTCTGCTGAGCCATCTCCAGGGCCTTGGTAGTGATATAGTACTTGGTGATCATGTTTGGCACCTCCCAATCCGGTAACTTGCCGTCTACCAGATACTCTAGATATTTCTCGGTGACTTCCCGAAAATGCGCCTCATGGCCGGTCCTGTAGCTTTGGGGGATATCCACCTTCCATCCGGTTTGTCCATCTTGGCTAACGGCGATTCCCGGATACTGTTGCTGCAAAGCAGCCACCGCGGCATCCAGTTCTTTTCTGAAATCATTTCTGTCCACCCCTTCCAATGGTTCTATATAAAGTTCGGGGATGTACTTTTCTTTTTTATCCTGTCGGATGACCAGATTGGCCTTGCTCCCTCTCATAATGGAATAATGGGTATCGGCCGATCCTGCCGGTGCCTCATAGTTCCAGATCACGGAGACCTTCGCATGGATACCATTGATCTTGTAGTTGATCTCCCCATTGCTGTCGATATTTAAAACACCGTCCTCCACGTACTTTTCCAGATAGTCTGGATAGGCATCAATGCCTGTGGATCTCTTAAATTCCTCAGGATTTACTGCCGTCTTCCACTGCCTTGCATTGATCAGTTCAATATCTTTTTCGTAGTCGATTATTTCCCCTGGAAAAGCCTCCCATTGCACCAGGTCCACCAGGTGGGTCGTGACATCCACAATGCCCGCTCCCTGCTGGGTGACATCATAGAACCATGCCGGACGGATCAAGGGTTTGCCCGACACTTCTTTGAAAAAATGGTGCACGCTTTCTTTGGTAATGGCCGGGTCTTCCAAACTACCTGCTTCCAGCTCTCCAAAAACCGAGGCGATGTGCGAAAATTCCTTTTGGAGTACGGACGTAATTTCAAACCGTTCGGTCATGATATCGTACAGCAACACACCGTTTTGCTCAGCTGAGGCAAACGCTTCCTTTAAGATTTCAAAACCTTCTGTATCAATGGCCATGGGCTTATCCGCCAACACATTGATGGAGGCATCCACGGCGGCTTTTATGTTTTTGGTTTTGTTCCGGTTGTTGCCGGCGGTCATCATCACGTTCCCTTTTTTTTCCTGGATCATCTTCTGCAGAAAATCCGAACCGGCGTAGACTTCCATTTCCCAACCCGTAGGGTCTTCTTCCCGGTTGTTGTAGGCGTCGATTGAAGCTAAAAACGCGTCCAGTTCACTGCCTTCCCTGGAATATACATACACCACAGGGCTCACCTGATCATACATGGATTTTTGGACAAGGCTGGCGTGAAAGTGCCCCGGATCCAGGGTCATCAACTTGATTTCTCCCCGGGCGCCGGTGAACGCGGTGTTTTCTGTTGTTTGATCTTCCATTTGGTTGTTCTTAGAGGAACAAGAAAAAACCATTAAGCAAATACTCAGGTAAGAAAAAAATCTTTTTATTCCTGTCATAATTTTAGGAGGGTTTTTAATACAACTGGTTTCAGCTTGCTAAATTAGTATTAATAAGGCTTCAAGCAACTTTCCGATTAATATATTTGGACGGTAATCACCAATAAAAGCCTCACACGGATAGGTATAATAAAACAGCGGGCGAGACCACGCTCACCCGCTGTATTGTTGTTTGATCTATTTGCCAAACCGGATCAAGCCCGATTTGGGGAAGGTTTATAGGAGGTCAGGTCCGTTATTTTGATCGGCTTGTTTGACTCTATACTTTTTCTGGCGGCTACCCCGATCAGAACAGACATGGCCCCATCCCTCAGGCCCGCCGAATGCTTTAATGGATCGGCCGCATCGGGGTTGGCAAAAATCTTATCATGCAGCCTCTTGTCTCCACCACCGTGTCCACCTCTCTCGCTCCCCACTTGAATGATTTTGAAATCTTCCCAGTTCTTATGAACTACCATCGGTTCATACATCATTTCTTCATTGCTGTTCTGATTCATTTCCGCTGCATGTAATTCCTCTTGGCTCATGGTACTATTGTTCATGAAGGGAATGTCCAACCAGGCTTCGATCCGTCCTTTTCTCCCATTGAAGGCAATCTTCCAGCCTTCGTACGGAGAGTAAGTGGTAAGGGAATAATTCACCACCGCGTTGTTCGCATATTTAATCTGTGCGGACATTTTATCGTAAATATCAATCTCGGGCCGGTACACGCAGCCGTCCCGCAGATAACCGTCATGTTTTTCGTTCTTGACATACAGGTTCATGTCATGTTGGCTCTTGGTGATATCCCAATAGTAAGCACACTCGGATTTGTGCGGGCAGGGCCGGCAATGGGTATGTCGAAACGGGCCGTTGGTGCCGTAATGCTCCAGGTCACCGTAAGCGAACACCTCCTCCGGATCAGAGTCTAGCCACCAGTTTAAGAGGTCGAAATGGTGCGTAGCCTTGTGCACCCATAAAGAGCCTCCGCTGTCCATCAAGCCGTGCCATCGCCTAAAATAAGAGGCACCGTGGTGGTTGTTGAGGTACCAGTTGAAATCGACAGAGGTGACTTCACCGATTTCACCGCTATGAAGCAGCTCCTTGATCTTTGTCATATAAGGGCTCCAGCGGTAGTTGAAGCCGACAATCAGGTTTTTCTTGGATTTCTTCTCCGCTTCAACAATGGCCTCTGCCTTCACTTCATCGGTGGTAAGCGGCTTTTCTGTCAGAACATCGATATTGGCATTCAACCCCTTGATAATAAATTCGTGGTGGTTGGAATCTTTGGTAGTGACAATGATCAAGTCCGGTTTGGTTTTCGTCAGCATCTCGTCAAAGTCGGTAAAAGTAGGGCATGAAACCCCCATGTACTCTTTGGCAAAAGCCAATCTACCCGGGTTGATATCACTCAAGCCTACGAATTCAAGTAATTCAGGGTATTGCTCCACCAGTCGTTTTCCCCAAAAGGAAATGCCACGTACCCCGGTGCCTACCAATACGACCCTCATCTTCTTATTCTTGCCAAAAGCGTTGACGGGAATCGGCATCGCCGCACCCGCTGCCAGCATACTGACAGAATAAAGGAATGATCGGCGTGAAAATTTGTTATCCATTGATTTTGCGGTTATTTGTTAATATGATTTCTTATTTGAAGCTTGCGAACAATCGATTGCATATTAAATAGATTATTCCAAATTTTAAAACCGCATCTTAAAAAAATTTGTAACAACTTCTTTTATTGAATCATTCTAAATAAGCGGTTGATAAATGTTGACGTGCGTTTAATGATAAAGAAATCAGCTCAGGGTTCATAAAAAAAGCTAAATTGCTTTATATTGCGCAAACGATTACACTGATATGGCCATTCAAATAGATACTAGATACGCCTCCCACCCGGAGGATGTCAAACATTATGACGCCGCAAAGCTCCGCGAGCATTTCTTGTTAGAGGATATTTTCCGAAAAGATCAGGTCACAGGGGTTTACTCCTTGTTTGACAGGCTGCTTGTAGGGGGTGTTTTTCCAGCTTCAAAACCCCTGACGCTGGATCCGGTTGACCAACTGAAAGCAGATTACTTTTTGGAGCGAAGGGAAATCGGCATCATCAACATCGGCAGTGCCGCCAAAATTGCCGTGGATGGGGCGGAATATTTTATAGGCAATAAAGAAGCACTTTACATCGGCCGCGGAACAAGGCAGGTAACTTTTTATCCTGCCGACACGGGTGAGGCTTTGTTCTACTTTAACTCAGCCCCTGCTCACACCCCTTACCCCACCAAGAAAATCGGCATACAGGAGGCCGAAAAAGTAGAAATGGGATCATTGGAAACTTCCAATCACCGGACAATCAATAAATTGATCGTCAATTCGCTCGTAGAGACTTGTCAGCTCCAAATGGGCCTGACCGAGCTAAAGCCCGGCAGCGTGTGGAACACCATGCCCGCCCACGTTCATGACAGGAGGATGGAGGCTTATTTTTATTTTGACCTGGCAGAAGGTCAGGCAGTTTGCCATTATATGGGGCAGCCCCAGGAAACCCGGCATATTTGGGTTCACAACCAACAGGCCGTAATTTCGCCAAGCTGGTCGATCCATAGTGGTGCAGGTACCTCCAACTACTCCTTTATATGGGGCATGGCTGGGGAGAACCTGGATTATGGAGATATGGATCCTGCTTCAACTTTAGCACTTCGTTAAATGAAAGAGCTCTTTGATTTAACCGGAAAAGTGGCCCTCGTCACCGGAGCTACGCATGGGTTGGGAATGGCTATGGCAAAGGCGCTGGCCAAAAGCGGTGCTACCTTACTGATCAGCGGCAACACACCCGCAAAAATGGAGTTGGCCCTGGCACAGTATGCCGAGGAAAACATTGAAGCCCATGGCTACCTTTTTGACGTAACGGATGAGGCCTTGGTGAACCAAAAAGTCAGCGAAATCGAGGATAAATTTGGGGTGATAGATATCCTGGTCAACAATGCGGGCATGATCATGCGCCAACCTGCCTTAGAAACGGCGGTGGAGGACTTTCGCAAGGTAATCGATGTTGATCTTGTCTCTCCTTTTATCCTTTCTAAAAGGGTGGCCAAGAGAATGATAGAAAAAGGAGGTGGCAAAATCATTAATATCTGCTCCATGATGAGCGAATTGGGGCGGGAAAATGTGGCAGCATACGCAGCAGCCAAGGGCGGGCTGAAAATGCTGACACGCAACTTAGCCACCGAATGGGCACCTCTTAATATTCAGGTCAACGGCATCGGCCCAGGCTATTTTGCTACCGACCAAACCGCGCCCATCCGGGCGGAAGGGCATCCCTTTAACGAGTTTATCATCAACCGTACCCCTGCCGGCCGATGGGGCAACCCGGAAGATCTTGCCGGAGTGACAGTGTTTTTGGCCAGCAACGCCAGCAATTTTGTCAATGGACAGATCATCTATGTGGATGGCGGGATATTGGCTACTCTTGGCAAACCCATGGAGATATGAGACATAAGATAGGAGAAGAGAAGTTGGAAGACCGGAGGACGAACCAGTAACACATACTAAGCAACCAATCCCTACCTGCTATCGCAGTAACAATAAATAATGAGCAATAAAAAAGCTACCGTACATGACATCGCACTCAAGTTAGGTATAACGGCTTCCACCGTATCCAGGGCACTGAACGACCATCCCCGAATCAGCGCGGCTACCAAAAAACTGGTGCTCAAGACGGCCAAGGAAGTCAACTATCAACCTAACCATATCGCTGCGGCCTTAAGAATGGGCAAGAGCCGTTTGATAGGGGTCATTGTGCCTACCGCTAACCGGAACTTTTTTTCCTCTGTAGTGCGTGGAATCGATGAAATTGCGGATTCACTGGGCTATAGGGTAATTTTGTGCCAATCTTACGAAAATTATGAAAAGGAGGTTCAAACCATCAATGCCCTACTGAGCGCCAGGGTAGATGGTATCATTGTCTCCATTGCCAAAAACACCGAAAGATTCGACCATTTCCAAGGAGTAATTGATAAAGGCATTCCTTTGGTGCTCTTCGATCGGATCACAGATCAGGTAGGAGTCAACCAAGTGGTGATCGATGATCACTGGGCTTCATACAAAGCGGTGGAACATTTGATCGGACAGGGCTACCGGAAAATCGCCCATTTTACCAGCCCGCGAAAAATCAACATTTACAAGGAACGCCTAAGGGGCTATGTGGATGCCTTGACGGAGCATGGGCTACCGATCGACCCCCAACTGATCGTGGAAAGCGATATGCAGTTAGAGGATGGGCAGCAGTCGACCCGGCACCTGCTAGACAAGGGGGTAGATTTTGATGCGATTTTCTCCGCCGCGGATTATGCGGCCATGGGCGCCTTGCAGGTCCTGAAAGAAAAAAGCATCGCTGTTCCCCGACAGGTGGGGATTGTCGGTTTTGGAAATGAACCCTTTACCTCCTTTACCGACCCTCCCCTTTCGACAGTGGACCAAACCAGCATCGCCATGGGGCATGTGACCGCAGAGCTCTTTTTCGAATTGCTCAAAGCAGACCCCAAAAAGTTTATCGCCCAGAAGTCCGTATTAAAACCAGAACTGATTATCCGGGCTTCATCAATGAGACAAGTTTAACCAAAACAATAAAAAGAATGGATCCATCAACCAACACCGATGCGAAGGCTCAAGGTGGTACCTATAAACCATTTATGGATGAGAATTTTTTGCTTAAAGGGAAATTTGCGCAGCTTCTTTACCATACTTATGCAAAAGACCTTCCTATCATCGACTATCACTGCCACCTTTCCCCCAAGGACATCGCCGAAAACCGCCAGTTTGAAAACATCACGCAGGTGTGGCTGGCCGGCGACCACTATAAATGGAGGGGCATGAGGACCTTAGGCATCAACGAAAAGTACATTACCGGTGATGCCTCGGATAAAGAAAAATTTCTAAAATGGGCAGAGGCCGTACCCTCGACCATGCGGAACCCTTTGTATCATTGGACGCACCTGGAACTGCAACGGTATTTTGATATACACGAACTGCTAACGGCAGACAATGGTGAGGCCGTCTATGAGCAAACAGCCCAGCTGCTACAACAGCCCGAATACCGAACCAGGGGCCTGTTAAAAAAAATGAATGTAGAAATCGTCTGTACCACAGACGATCCTGTCGACAGCCTGGAACATCATATCAGGGCACGTGAGGAAGGTATCCAGCCTCAACTCTTTCCGGCATTCCGTCCTGATAAAGCTTATGCGGTCGAGGATGCAGTTGCCTTCATGGAGTATCTGGAGAAATTGACGGAGGTAAGCGGGATAAAAATCCAACATTATTCTGATCTTATCCAAGCTCTACAGAACCGCATAGATTATTTCCATGAACATGGGGGCCGTTTGTCTGATCACGGGTTGGAGCAGCTTTATTATTTTGAGGAAAACGACTTTGATATCGAGCAGCTTTTTGTGAGGCTGACGCAGCGCAAAGAGCTCTCCCAGCCAGAAATCGCCTATTTCAAATTCCTAACCCTCTCCCACCTCTGCAGCATGTACCACGCCAAGGGTTGGACACAGCAGTTTCATGTCGGAGCGCTAAGAAATACCAACGAAAGAATGTTGCGGATCCTGGGTCCGGATACCGGATTCGATTCCATAGGCGATTTCACCCAAGCCAAGGCGCTGGCTAAATTCTTAAACAACCTGGACAGTACCGACCAACTGACCAAAACCATTATCTATAACCTGAATCCTTCCGACAATGAGATCATGGCTACCATGATCGGCAATTTCAATGACGGCAGCATCAAAGGCAAAGTGCAGTTCGGCTCGGCCTGGTGGTTCCTGGACCAAAAAGACGGCATGGAAAAGCAAATCAACGCCCTCTCCAACATGGGCATTTTGAGCTGTTTCGTAGGTATGCTGACCGATTCCAGAAGCTTCCTGTCCTTCCCCAGGCATGAATATTTCCGTCGGATACTCTGCAACCTGATCGGGGAAGATGTAGAACATGGAGAACTGCCCGCGGATGAGCAGTGGCTGGGCAAAATGGTCAGCGACATCTGTTATTATAATGCTAAAGAATATTTCAACTTCAATTCATGAAACTTTTAAATAGAGCAAACGCCAACATCAGTCAAGAACGTCCCATCAAAATCCTTCAGTTTGGTACCGGTAATTTCCTCCGCGGGTTTGTCGATTGGGCTGTGGATCTCCTCAACCAAAAGAGCGCTTTCAACGGAGATATACAGATTGTGCAGCCGCATGGCAAATCCCCCGCCACGGCACTCAATGAACAAGAAGGCCTGTACCACGTGATTACCAGGGGATTTAAGGACGGACAGGTAGTGGAAGAAGAGCGGCTGATCACCAGTGTCCGTTCGGCCATCAACCCTTACCTAGAATATGAAAAATTCCTTGCCTTGGCCGATAACCCCGATTTAAGATTGATGGTCTCGAATACCACCGAGGCAGGGATTTATTTTGACGCACAGGACCGCGAGCGGGAGAGCGTACCGGCATCTTTTCCCGGAAAATTGACAGCCTTACTGTATCGGCGATTTTCTGTCTTTCAAGGCGATCCCACCAAAGGATTGATCCATCTGCCTTGTGAGCTGATCGAACAAAATGGCCAGAAACTAAAAGAAACCATTCTTCAATATGCCGATTTATGGAGTCTGGGACAGCAGTTCAAAAATTGGGTCCATCAACACAACACCTTTTGCAATACACTGGTCGATAGGATTGTACCCGGATTTCCACAAGAGCGTACGCAGGAGATTGAAAACAAAATAGGTTTCGAGGACCAACAAATGGTGATGGCTGAACCATTTCATTTGTGGATCATCGAAGGCCCTCAATCGCTGGAGCAGGAGTTTCCGATAGGCCAAACAGGTTTAGATATCTTTTATGCGGCGGATTTGACCCCTTATCGCACCCGGAAAGTCAGGATCTTAAACGGCGCCCATACCGCTATGGTGCCGCTTGCCTATCTCAGGGGATTGCGCACGGTAAGGGAAGCGGTGGAAGATCCCTTTATAGGGGATTTCCTTAAGCAAACCATTTATGATGAAATCATCCCTACCTTAGATCTACCTCAAGAGGAACTGGAAAAATTTGCCCAAGATGTGGTCGAAAGGTTCAAAAACCCCTATATCAAGCACCAGCTAAAAGATATCGCGCTCAACTCGGTTTCCAAATTCCAGGTCAGGGTGTTGCCCTCCCTTCTGGAATATCACCGGAGGAAAAACGAACTGCCCGAAGGCCTCGTTTTGTCCTTTGCCGCCCTGATTGTCTTCTATAGAGGAAGGTATGGCAATGAGGCCTTGCCGGTGAGGGATACCCCAGAGGTGGTGGATTTCTTTAAAGAAGTGTGGAAAGATGAAAACAGCGGCCCCATAGCTACAAAAGTTTTGGCCCAAACGGCATTTTGGAAGCAAAACTTGAATAATATAGAAGGGCTATCGGATTTATTGGCAGAAAAAATCAGTATATTACTGAGCAATCAGCCGTAAATCAAAAACAGGCGGATTTTTTAACGCATTGTTTTTTGTGGGACATGAACAGAAAAACCCGCTTTTCGCTTCTTTTATTGTTCTCGGCCCTCCTCTTTATCTATCTCAAAAACAGGTGGGGGGCCGGGAATATCTATGAAAAAATCGAAGTGGAAGTTTATCGTCACTCCATCATTGTACCGGTAAACATCGGGGGGAAAAAATATAGTTTCCAATTGGACACGGGTGCACCAACCAGTATCTCACAGGAACTTTATTTTGAACTCTGTTTGAACGCCACGGATTCTGCTCCTGCTAAAGACTACTATGGCAATCAGCGGTGGGTACACAACAGCGTCCTCCCAGAGATTCAAATTGGTTATACTACTTTCCCGAATGTTAATGTAGGTATTGTAAATCCCATCCAGAACTTCCTTTATTGCGACAAAACAATCGACGGCTATCTGGGAAGCGATTTCTTTAGCGATAAGATGTTGATGATAGACCTGTTGGGTAAAGAAGTCGTGATTACCGACAACCGGTCAAAATTGCCCATCAGAAGGCAAGATGCAATGAGTTTGTCCATCGTCGGTATTCAACGTGCCCCTGTGGTTCTTCTAAAGTTTCCTCCAAAGTTCGAAGAATGGGTGTTGTTCGACACCGGTTCCAGCAACCACCTATACCGTCCAAGCTTGGGGAAATTCAGAGAAATATTTTCTGCCGGGTTAATTGATCCGGTCCTGATTTTAGATACGCTCTACAATAGCGAGGGGCGTGGCATCTTTGGGGTGCAGCAGGATTCCATCAATTTTTTGGTTCGTTATGACACTTTGCAGGTCGGCGATACGAAATTCACCAATTTCCGGACTTCCACCTTTGGGGGCGGGGGGCCTGGATCCGTTTTAGGTGCGCCTTTGCTTTCCAAGGGCATCGTCACAGTAGACTGGAAACACCAACATTTCTATTTCGAGCCCTATCCCGATCAGCTGACCGATTTTATCACCACCTCTGGGTTTGAGTTAATTTTTAAAGATGACAAGAAGTTCTACACCGCCTCGACTCAGCCTGAATCCGTGGCTTATTCCTATGGCATACGTGACGGATTCGTTTTGAAGCAATTAAACGATATTCAATTTGACGCCCTTAGTGATTGTGGTCTCTTTAACTTCGACTGGTTTTACGAATGGAGTAAACCGGAGGTATCCGTAAAGTTGGAGCATAAGGGCCAAGAATACTGCATCAATGAATCTAAAAACATTTTTCACCATTAAAAGATGATGGTATTCATGACCTGGATTTTAATGAAATTTTTAAAGAAGCTAAAGTCACTTGATAAAAATTATTTAGATACATTATCAGTCACGAAAACCGATCTTATCGCAAAGGAAAGCTATTATAACCAAACAATCAGGTGGGAGAATCGGCGCTGTTCCTTAGAAAATAAGGCGCTATCACTTCGAGGGATTTAGATTACTTCAAGAAGATGCGATTTTTTATCAGCAAAAAACCTTAATTTGGCTTCTTCAATATCAAAAATTAAGCACGTTATGAATAACAAACTTCTTGTTTTGGGTTTAAGCGGCCTTTTAGCTTTTGGATCCGCTGGATCTTCATTTGCCGGGGAGAACCCCCCATCCAACACCATCGAACAGCCTGCAGCCTCCGAAGACCTGATCGGCCGATGGAATATCACCTTGGACAATAAGGGTACGGCAGAACCAAATTGGCTGGAAGTGAAGCTTTCCGGTACCCGTACGCTGGTCGGCTATTTCGTGGCTACCCACGGCAGTGCCCGACCCGTTTCGGAAATCAAGTTTGACAACGGCAAGTTTTCCTTTTCTATCCCCCCCCAATGGGAATCCGGCAATGGCGCCCATACCGTAGAAGGTGAACTGACTGCCGACGGCATCAAGGGCACCCAAACCCTGCCTGACGGCACCAAGTTATCCTGGACGGGTGTGAAGGCCCCTTATTTGGTGAGAGAAGGTAAACCAAAATGGGGTAAAAAAATCAAACTATTCAACGGCAAAGACCTTAACGGCTGGGAGGCTACCGGAGAAAACCAATGGGTAGTGAAAGACGGTATCCTGACTAACCCAAAGGCAGGTGCGAACCTGATCTCTACCGAGAAATTCGAAGATTTCAAACTCAAGGTCAAGTTCCGTATTCCGGAAGGCAGCAATGCCGGGGTCTATTTGAGAGGAAGATATGAAGTGCAGATCGAGGACAGCCCCAAGGACGCCCATCCTTCCAATGTCCTTTATGGAGGTGTATATGGCTTCCTAACCCCAAGTGAAATTGCCAATTTAGGCCCTGGGGAGTGGCAGACCTACGAGATTACCTTGGTAGGAAGAATGGTGACGATTGTAACCAATGGAAAAACCGTCATTTCCAACCAAGAAATCCCCGGCATTACCGGAGGCGCATTGGATGGCAATGAAGGCGAACCAGGTCCCATTTACCTACAGGGAGACCATGGCCCGGT
>CAZHZP010000026.1:0-2673 GCA_964537165.1 uncultured Roseivirgaceae bacterium
AAGCTTTACTTAAAAGTGCACAGGTTTTTGAATATATCAACCACTCAGCAGATTACGGCATCACCGTAGGGGATGTCAATGCTAAATTTGAGGACATGATCAAGCGCAGCCGGGGCGTGGCCGACGGGATGAGCAAGGGAATCCAGTTTCTTTTTAAGAAAAATAAAATCGAGAAAATAGAAGGCTGGGGCAGGGTAAAGCCGGGTAAGAAAGTAGAAGTAGAAGACAAAGAGGGAAAGAAGACGACTTATTCTGCAGATCATATCATCGTTGCTACAGGAGCTAGGGCTAAAGAACTTCCTGCTCTAAAAATCGACAACGAAAAGATCATCGGTTACCGCAAAGCCATGTCTTTGGACAAACAGCCCAAGAAAATGGTCGTCGTAGGATCTGGTGCTATCGGGGTAGAATTCGCCTACTTTTACAGCAGCATCGGTACAGAGGTAACCATCGTTGAGTTTTTGGACCGAATCGTTCCCAACGAAGATGAGGAAGTCTCCAAAACCCTGGAAAAACTTTACAAAAAGTCCGGTATGAAAATCATGACCAGTGCGGAAGTGACTGCGGTAGATACCAAAGGCGAAGGCTGTGTGGTAACCGTCAAGACCCAAAAGGGGGAGGAAACCCTGGACTGTGACATTGTCCTATCGGCGGTGGGCGTTGTATCCAATGTCGAGGACTGCGGGCTGGAAGATGTAGGGATATTGGTGGATAAGGGCAAAATCAAAGTAGATGAATTCTATAAAACCAATATGCCCGGCTACTACGCCATCGGTGATGTGGTGACGGGTCCTGCTTTGGCACACGTAGCCTCAGCTGAAGGGATTATTTGTGTGGAAAAGATCGCTGGTCAATCTCCAGATCCTTTGGACTACAACAACATTCCTGGCTGTACCTATTGCTCACCTGAAATTGCCTCTGTAGGCTATACCGAGAAGGCAGCGAAGGAAGCCGGTTACGAGCTCAAGGTGGGTAAATTCCCCTTTACCGCTTCGGGCAAAGCCGCCGCTGCCGGTGCTAAAGACGGATTCGTAAAGCTCATCTTTGACGCAAAATACGGAGAGTTGCTAGGGGCACACATGATTGGCGCCAATGTCACGGAGATGATCGCCGAGATCGTGGCGGTAAGGAAATTGGAGACTACCGGACATGAGCTGATCAAGACGGTTCATCCACATCCCACCATGTCAGAGGCAGTTATGGAGGCCGCCGCGGCAGCTTATGGGGAAGTAATCCATATTTAATAGTTGTAGCTTATCCGCTCTTATTATTACAAGATCCCATCTTATCACATAAATAGGGTGGGATTTTTTTATGGGATTGACGGAAACAGACGATACACCGGCAGTTTTGTTTTTATCGGTTCGCAAAAAGGGAATAGGCTTTGCCATACACCGGAAGCAGAAAGCTTGGCCTTTTATCCCTGCCTTCTTTTGACTAATTTGCATGTTAATAATATAGCACAAGACAACCTGTATTGATGAATCCAACCCCTCTAGCGGAGAGAATGCGCCCGGCCACCCTGGACGAACTGATTGGCCAGGAACATCTTTCTTCCCCCAACTCTTTTCTCTACCGGGCGGTCAAAGCCGGAAACGTCCCTTCCATGATTCTCTGGGGGCCTCCGGGTGTGGGGAAGACCACCATTGCCAATATCATTGCCAATGAAGTCAAGGCGCCTTTCTATCCCCTCAGTGCGATTAGCTCTGGGGTGAAGGAAATCCGCGAGGTCATCGTGAAGGCAAAATTCCAGCAAGGGGTGGTGCTGTTTATTGATGAGATTCACCGCTTTAACAAATCCCAACAGGACGCCCTGCTAAACGCGGTGGAAAAAGGGATTATCCGGTTGATAGGAGCTACCACCGAAAACCCCTCCTTCGAAGTAAATGCGGCGCTTTTATCCAGGTGTCAGGTATTCACCCTTAATGCGCTAGGCAAAGAGGAACTGGAAGAAATGTTGTCCATGGCCTTGGAAAGGGATGCGGACCTGAAGAAAAGGAATATTCAACTAAAGGAGACAGACGCCTTGCTGAGGATTTCCGGAGGGGACGGACGAAAATTACTCAACCTGCTCGAGATTACTGTGGATGGGATCAGTGAAGAGCCCTGCGTCATTACCAATGACAAGGTCATGGAAATTGCCCAGCAGCGCATAGCCATTTATGACAAGTCGGGCGAGCAACATTATGACATCATCTCTGCCTTTATCAAGTCCATCCGGGGAAGTGACCCGAACGCTGCCGTTTACTGGCTTGCACGGATGATTGAAGGCGGGGAGGATGTAAAGTTTATCGCCAGAAGGCTGGTGATCCTGGCCTCGGAAGATATCGGAAATGCCAATCCCAATGCTTTGCTTTTAGCCACCACGTGCTTTGAGGCGGTAAAAATGATCGGCTACCCCGAAGCCAGGATTATCCTGTCCCAATGCGTCACTTATCTGGCCAGCTCGGCCAAGAGCAATGCCAGCTATATGGCGATCAACCAGGCACAGGAGTTGGTCCGGAGGGAAGGGGATCTATCCGTTCCTTTGCACCTGCGCAATGCGCCTACCAAGCTGATGAAAGACCTCAACTATGGGCAAAACTATAAGTATGCCCATGACTACGGCAACAACTTTGTGGCGCAGGAATTTATGCCCAAAGAACTTTCAGGTAAAAAATTGTATGATCCGGG
>CAZHZP010000026.1:2773-18646 GCA_964537165.1 uncultured Roseivirgaceae bacterium
TGGGGCTGGAAACGCTTGGTGTTTTCCTTCCCGAGGCGGATGAGGTTATCTCTGAAATCCTTGCACTCGAGTGCCCTGAGGTTGCTCTTTAGGTGGTCGATATCGTTTGGATCGTTATAAAGTACAGATCTTCCTCCTACTTCTTCAAAACAAGTACCCATCGAAGTAACGACAGGAATACCGATTTCCTGCGCTTCAATGATGGGAATACCAAAACCTTCAAATATGGAGGGGTAGATAAACACATGAGCCCCCGCATACACAGCAGGTAGGTCCTCGAAGCTAACCTGATGCAGAAATATTACCCGGTCTTCCAAGCCTGAGGCCACGGTATAGGCCAGCAGTTCTTTCAGGTAGGGGGTGGGCTTGCCTACCACGACCAAGGGTAGGTCATAATCTGGGTTGTTCTTTAAGAACTCCAGGATCAGGCCGATGTTTTTCCGCTTTTCAATCGTCCCCACGGTCAACATATAAGAAGCGGGGAGCTGGTATTTCTTTGATACCTTTTGTATCCCTTCCTGACTGATTTCCTTTTTGAAGTTCTGGTGGCAACCTTGGTAGACTACCTCGATTTTCTTTTCGGGAATACGCAGGAAGCGCACAATATCATCAGCGGTCTGTTGGCTGACAGCGACTACCTTGTCGGCTTTCTCACAGGCATATTTGGCTTTGTACTTATAGATCTGGACATCCAGAGGAGAGTAAAGGTGGGGAAACCTCAGGAAGATCAGGTCATGGATCGTAACGACGTATCGCGTTTGTTTGTCTTTTTGTACAGGAATCTCGCTACTGAGTCCATGGAATACGTCCAGCTTGTTGTCCAGGTGCTTCTGGCCCGAGAATACACTCCTCCACAGTCCCGACATCACCGGGAAATTCCAGACCCCTTCAGGAGTAATGATCTTTTGGTTATAGTTGGTGCAGGATTGGTTTACCTCTTCATTTTTGATCAGCCCCATCGGTGAATAAAGAAAATATTCGTTCGTGGGGTAGTGTTCGCTGAGAGACTTTACCACAAATCTGCTGTAATTGCCTAAACCAGTGAAGTTCTTAAAAGCTCTTTTCGCATCAAATCCAATATTCATAAAAGAAGGTAAGGAGATTTTGATTATACACCCAAGACGGAAGGGAAGGCAAAAATGCTACCACAAAAACAAATATTTTCGGATATTTAGTTTCTTGTTTTCAAGATGTATGCCGGCTGATAGCATTAAACTTCGCTAAACTGTTGCATTTCAATGAACTTGTGATACAGGCCTTCTTTATACATCAGTTCATGGTGGGTGCCTTGTTCTATAATCTGGCCGTTTTCCAGCACCACAATCATGTCGGCATTTTGTATGGTGCTCAGCCGGTGGGCGATCACCAGAGAGGTCCGGTTTTCCATCAGCTTGTTTAAGGCATCCTGTACCAGTTTTTCTGATTCTGTATCCAGCGCGGAGGTGGCTTCATCCAGCAACATGATAGGAGGGTTTTTGAGGACAGCCCGGGCGATACAGATCCTTTGTTTCTGCCCTCCCGAAAGCTTCATCCCGCGGTCGCCGATATTGGTGTCATAGCCATTTTCGGCATTGACAATAAATTCATGGGCATTGGCGATCTTCGCCGCCGCAATGATTTCCTCCACGGTGGCGGCAGGTGAGCCAAAAGAGATGTTGTTGGCAATGGTGTCGTTGAATAAGATGGACTCCTGGTTCACTACCCCGATGAGCGCACGGAGTGAATCCGTCTTCACCTGCCGCAATTCATGTCCATCTATCCGTATTTCTCCTGATTGGGCTTCAATAAACCTTGGAATCAAATCCATTAAAGTGGATTTTCCTCCTCCGGAAGGCCCTACCAGGGCTATAGTTTTACCTTTCGGGATGGTTAGGTTCACTTCTTGCAACACCGGTCTTCCGGGATAGGCGAATGAGAGGTTTTTGAGTTCTATTTTATCCCTGAAGTCTTCCAGAACCACCCCGTTGGGTACGTCGGTGATTGCTGGCTTTTCATCGATCAGTTCCAACACCCGCTCGCCGGCGGCGATTCCGGAGTGGATCGTACTGAAGGATTCGGTAATGGCCTTTGCCGGGCGCATCAACTGCGAGAAAATGGCGATATAAGCAATAAATTCGGAGGCCGCCAGTTCGGATTGGTTGGTGATGACCAGTGAGCCGCCATAAAATACAATGATGGCTACCATGGTCACGCCTAGGAATTCAGACACCGGAGACGCCAGTTGCTGACGGTAGGCCATTTTTCTCCCTAATGCCGAATAACGCTCATTTTCCGTTTGGAATTTATCTTTTATGGCCTGGGTAGCGTTGAAGGCTTTGATGATTTTGATCCCTGATAATGCCTCATCCAGGTAGCTGATCATCAAACCGTAAAGTGTTTGGGCTTCACTGGCTTGTTGTTTTAGCCTTTTGACAATCTTGGAGATAAAGAAGGCGGAGAATGGCAATACCAATAAAGCAAAAAGCGTCAACTTATAGGAGATCGCAAAGAGAATCACCAAGTAGGCCATTAACTGCAGGGGTTCTTTAAAAACCACCTGTAAGGTGCCTGTGACAGAGAATTGTACCACCTGCACGTCGGAGGCTATCTTCGAGATGATATCCCCTTTTCTTTGGTTACTGAAATACCCGACGTGCATGTTCATCACGTTGTCAAACACCCTTTTACGAAGGTTGAGCAAGGTGTGGATACGCAGGTTTTCCATCACCCTCTGGGAGAGGTAGCGGAAGATATTGGAAAGAAAGACGCTGATTACAATGACAATACATACGAGTTTCAGGGCCTCCAGCGGGCCATAGTTTTCGTAAGCAAACTCCGCATAATAGTTGAAGTAGCCTAAGATGTCAGTCCAGGAATCCGGCTCAACGACAGCCGATGTTGGTTCATCGTTTTGTCCAAATAAGGTGGTAAGGAGCGGTGCCAACAGGGCAAGGTTAAGCGTGCTGAAGATCACCGCCAGCAGCGTTAGGATAACATAAGGGATAGCGTATTTTTCAATAGGCTTGGCAAAGGACAATAATCGGAAATAGATGTTCATTCTTTCTCTTTGGTAACTGAAACTAGATGCGCTTAACGCCAGATAATTTCCTTCCCTTTCATTTCTAAGGTGATAATTTTCTTGACTTCAAATAAAGAAAAGCTGCTTTTGTTTTTTTTCATCAACTGGTTTAGCTGGCTTTTGGAGCGGGCAATCTCCTGGGAATGGCTGAGAAACTGCCGGAAGCTCCTCCATATCCAGAACTTCCCTATCAACAGCTTGGGAGTGACTTCCAGGAACAGCACGTGGAGGTACCACATCCAAAAGGAATGCCCTTCCAGATGGATGGCATGAACCAGAAACCGATTCCGATAATAAATCTCTTTTACCCAGTCTTTGGTGCAATGTCTTTTAGTCGTGGTGGACACCTGGTGAAAACATACGGACTGGTGGTCGTAATAGCATTTCCAGCCCAGCCGCCAGGCACGGAGCCCAAGATCCAGGTCTTCTGCGTAAAACGGTGAAAATATGGGGTCAAAACCGCCCATAGCTTTCATTTTTTTAGCGTCCACCAATGCATTGGCTCCGGAGAGATAGGTGGTTGGAATAGAAGGGCTGTTCTGGTTGGAATAGAAAAAGCTGGAAGCTTTGATCCGGTAGCCTAAAAAATTGGGAAACCTTGCGGTATCCTCCATCCGTTGCTCATCCATGCTCATGATCCGGCCCATGACCCCAAAAGTATCATCCTGTTCAAAATACTGCCACTGGTTTTCAAAATAATCACTGCTTAGTTTGACATCCGAGTTGAGAAAGAGGAGCAGATCATATTGGGCTGCTTTCATCCCTTCGTTACAGGAGAAGGAGAAGCCTTGGTTGGTAGTGTTCTTTATATGGATAATCTGTGGATAATTTTTTTCGATGAAGGCGACAGAATCATCAGTAGAGGCGTCATCCACTACAATGATTTCGTACTCCATTCCCGCATTTTCAGCGGCAGCAACAGTATAAGGCAAATATTGCTTTAAGAGGCCGGCGCCGTTGAAGTTGGGAATGATGATGGATACGTTTTTTTTAACAGACATGCTAGGTTTAATGGGATCCTTTAACACAAACGTATGTTTTGCGACGAACGCTACTTGACAAAAAGATAATTTTACGGCTAATTTTTTTTCCTTCCCCTTAAAGGAAATTTTTTATCAAACAGTTCCATTTTGCTGTTTGATTTTGTAGAAGGCTCCGGGTGGCTAACGGGTTTTGAACAGCGTGAACCACAGTGAAAAATGGGATAGCGGGGGCAGGCCCAGGGGAGCCAAAGAATAAAAAACTCTCCGGCAAGATTGCCGGAGAGTTTTGAGGGTGGACTAATTATAACCAGGGTTTTGCACTAACTCTGGATTTCTTTGAAGCTCCGTTTCCGGAATGGGGAACAACAGGTGCTTTTCCTGAAAAGCCCTTCCCCAATGGTTTTCTTCCCCAATTACATCGACATAAGAAATTTGTCCTTTGTTGCTTTCTGATGTAACAGGAAATTTACGGGTTCTTTGAATGTCAGACCATAGGTGGAATTCAAATACCAGTTCTCTGTACCGTTCTTTAAGGACTTCTTCAACAAACCCTTCGGTTGAGAGACTTTGAAGTGAATTCTCGATGGCGCCCTGATCCGTATTCCAATACGCCCTTCCCCGTACCTCGGCCAGATAACCCACAGCTTCTTCCGTTACGCCTTCGGAATGAGCGATAGCCTCTGCTGCTATTAATAGAATGTCAGAGTAACTATAGGCGACGAAGTCCTTACCGGAGGTGGCGGTTTCGTAGATAGCTTGGTCATCATGCCACACATAAGGAGCGGTCGCAAAGGTTTTGACCGAACCGTCATTTGTTACAAATGTGGAGTGAAAATACTGTTTTTCCCGAATTCTTAGATCACGGTCCTCATCATATCCCCAAAGAAAGCTGTCTACAGGCTGGTATGCACCGTTGGTGATCCCGTACGCAACATCAGAAGTCATGGACACGGGATAGGTGTACACGGGATAATTGCTGTTTGATATTCCACCTGCAAATTCAACAAAGTATAGGTACTCGGTAGGAGCATTATCTGATTTTCTGATTTTATTATAGGCACTGTTTGGGAAATCAATTTCACCGTCGCTGCCAAAGTCGTGGGAGACTAACGAATAAGAACCGCTGTTGATAACTTTTTTCGCCATTGCTGCGGCTTCAGCGTATTTGTTTTCCTGCAACGGATAACCGCTCATGGTTAAATAAACCTCTGCCAGCA
Source organism: uncultured Roseivirgaceae bacterium (assembly GCA_964537165.1). GTDB lineage: Bacteria > Bacteroidota > Bacteroidia > Cytophagales > Cyclobacteriaceae > DATGMS01. The sequence continues at coordinate 8,032 of CAZHZP010000026.1, forward strand.
GGCCCGCTGCGGTAGTCTGGGAGATGCGGTTATCATTGTTGCCCATGGCACTCATGTCCAGACCCCCTTCGTTGATCGCAAATGTCAGGTCAGAAACAATTAAATCGTAAGTCTCTTTGACGGTTGCCCGCGGTACATATAGGTTCTCTAAGGACTCATATGGTTCGGTGATGATGGGGACGCCGCCGAACATCCGTACCAGGTAGTAGTAACCAAATGCCCGAAAGAATTTTGCCTCAGCCAGCAAGCTGTTTTTCTCACTTTCTGATAACCCCGGAGTTTCCGGGATATACTTGATGGCGTTGTTAGCGCGGGAAATACCCCGGTAGACGTCAGCCCAAGTATTGCCCAGGTAAGTGGCCATGTTGGTACCGTTCAGCGTTAACTGCATGGAATTTTGCACATGGGGTTCTTGACCTTTGTATTCGTTGTCAAAAAAACCTGACATGTACTGGCCCAGCATGGCCCTGGCGCCCCCATAAGAGGCAGCACTGGTATAAACTTGAGGCACCCCGTTTCTGTAAAGAGAATTTACAGCGGCGTAGGCGTGTTCCGGTACAGAGAAGAATTGCTCAGAAGACATCTCGTCCCTAGGTTCTTCTTTTAGAAAGTCCGAACAAGAGGAGAGTGCCAATATGTTGAGAATTATTATGAGTTTTTTCATTTGTAGTTTGCTTGTTGATTAAAACAATACACTAACTCCTAAAGTAAATGTTCTTGGTCTAGGATATTGGAAAAAGAAAATATTCTGTCCCCACTGGTTTCCTCCCCAAGAAGATGCTTCAGGATCATATCCTTTGAATTCATTGGAACTGATCAAAAACGCATTTTGAACACTTCCGTAAACCCTGAGGTTGCTTAAGTTAAGGTTGGATATCACATCATTGTCGAAGGTGTAGCCTAAGGATATCAGGTTTGCCCTTAAATAAGAACCGTCAGCTACCCAGTGGTCGTCGATTTCGCTATTCTGTCCTGAATAAGCCGCGTTTCTGATCTGTTGTACGGGAGTGTTTTGATTGGTTTCAGTCCAGCTATCGTACAAGGTTGTTCTAAGACCATTAGCAATACCTGACCTGTCTTCAATAGAATGCAGGAACTGTTGTAGAATATCAACTCCGTAGACAAATTGCAGATCCAATGTGAAGTCAAAGTTTCTGTACCTTAAGTTGTTGGTAAAGCTTCCAGTCCAGTCAGGCAGACCGTTGCCGATGATCGTCGGGGTTTCAGATCTTTTAGCTTCACCGGGTACACGGCCTATCAACGCAGCTTCGTCAGCTTCGTCGGTGCCCCAAGTGCCTAAGCGACGGTAACCCCAGAAAGTACTCAGCGGCTCGCCCACCCGCAGAATGGTTTGGCTTCCAGAAACCCAGTTAGGGCCCGGGAAAATATCTTCGTCGTTCTCTCCCAGTTCTTCTATTCTGTTTTTATTGAAGTTGAAGTTTAAAGAGGTTTCCCAACTGAAATCCTGGGTGGTAATAGGATAGGCTCTGGCCAGGAATTCAATCCCTTGGTTAGAAACAGATCCGATGTTGTCCCTCACCGCAGAGAATCCCGTAGCATACGGCACCGGCCTGTCCAATAACAGATCAGTAGTCAACTTATAATAATAATCAAACGCCAATGTAATCTTGTCGTCTAAAAATCCTAGGTCTACACCGACATCAAACTGGTTGGTTTTTTCCCATCCCAAATCTGGGTTTGGCAGCCGGTTAATATAACTTTCAGACACTCTGGTTCCGTTTAGTAAAACTGTTCCACTGGAAACAGTACCTAAAGACTGGTACATCGGGATTTCGGTGTTGCCGGTGATCCCGAAACTACTTCTTAATTTCAGTTCACTGATACCGTTTAAATTTTCCATAAACGGTTCATTGCTGGCGATCCATCCCAAACCGACAGACGGGAATATCCCGTATTTATTGTTCTCGCCAAAACGAGATGAACCATCTATCCGTCCAGTAAGGGTTACCAGGTATTTGTCTTTTAAAGTATAGCTGCCTCTTAAGAAATAAGAGTTCATGGACCACTTATTGTAGCTGGACTGTGGTGCTTCAGGCTGGCTTGCAGCTTGGATCCTGTTATACTTGAAGAAATTGTCGGAGAAGCCGCGGGCCTCGACAAAATTTCCCTGGAAAGTTCTTTCCTGCCAGCTTAATCCCAAGACAGCATTGATCCTATGATCTCCCAAGTCCTTGTTATAGGTCAAATATGTTTCTTCCTGCCAATAATTCGTACGTTGGTTATCTATGGATGCATGACCCAGCGGGGAAGCAATATTGATCAAATCATTGGGTGAGTAATTCTGGAAGTTGTTATTGTGCAAATCAAACCCGAACTGTGTTCTCAAGTCCAACCCCGGAAGGATGTGAAACGTCAAAAAGGTATTTCCAAAAATCTGGGTTCGGTTTCGTAGCCTTTCCTGTGTTTTTAGGACATGTACTGGATTCGCCATCGGTTCGATGTTGAAGGGGTCAGAGATCATCGAACTATTGCTCCAGCTTCCGTCGGGGAATTGGACAGGGAATATCGGAGGCATTTCAAGCATCGTACGCCTCGGCACCTGACTTCCCCCTCCTTCTTCAACTTCATTTTCACTCATTCTGTTAACCATCAGGTTAAATCCTACCGATAACCAGTCTTTTGGCTTGGTGTCATAGGCAATTTTCCCGTTTATCCTGTTCATCCAGCTTTCCAGCATGATGCCTTCCATTCTGGAATAATTGATAAAAGCGCCTAAGGATGATTTTTCGGTCTTTTGTTGTATGGATAATTGATGATTATGTGAAATAGCAGTTCTCGTTGCTTCATCTTGCCAGTCCGTATCATACAGCGGATTGCCGTTTGAATCAAATAGACGTGGGTCTAGCGTGGTAAAGGCAGGAGGGGTGCTGCTGGAATACTTGGAGTGATTTTCAAAACCTCTTCTAACCACTTCTAAATATTCCTGTGAATTCATCACATCCATTTTCTTGGGCAAAACGCCCGCGCTTGCAAATCCTTCATAGCCGATCACTATCCCCTCATTTTTGCTGCCCCGTTTTGTCGTAATCAAGACAACGCCGTTTGCTCCCCTGGAGCCATAGATCGCCGTTGAGGAAGCATCTTTAAGAACTTCCATTCTTTCAATGTCATTTGGATTGACAAACCGGATGTTCTCCATCACGACACCGTCGACCACATATAAGGGATCGGACGAGGAGTTGATTGTCCCAAGACCTCTGATGACCACTCTTGGGCTGCTTGTTGGAGATCCGGAGTTCAGAAAGACGTTGACACCGGCCACCTTGCCTTTCAATCCCTGAAGCGCATTGGTTACAGGCTCCCTAAGCAGGTCTTCTGAGCTTATCACCCCCACGGATCCGGTTAGATCAGACTTCTTCTGAATCCCGTACCCTACTACGACTACCTCATCTAATGCTTCGGTATCCGACACCAGTTGGATATTTATGACGGCTTCAGAGCCAACTGCCCTTTCCACCTTTTGCATCCCAAGGAAGCTGAACACCAATACCGACTCGCCCGAAGCTACCTGCAATACATACTGGCCGTCGAGGTCAGTGACGGTACCATTCGTCGTCCCTTTTTCTAAAATGGACACCCCTGGTAGCGGTTCGCCGGACTCATCGGTCACTGTACCCCTTACCTCTACGGCTTGCGCCTGGAGTATTTCAGTAGCAACTGTCATCTTTTCGCCCACGATTTTAGGAGAAGCTCCCTCAGCATAAGCAAAAGTGCCGGTTGCACCTGAAAGAAGGGCAAAAAGAAGCGGCCCTCTCGCCCATCCTAAACCCGAACAGTTTTTACCACCAGATAAGATGGTAAAGCATAACTTTTTTTTCATTAAAATTTGGGTTGCGTTTGAATAATATGATTTAATTGGAATATTAACAGTTTCTAAGCGACGTCCCCGGATCTTAAAAATTGTTAATACGGGTAAAGCTAAACCCATTTAGCAAGGAAAAAAAAGATGCGTACCGGAAATGGGCTTGAATGGACAGTGACCCGATTACAGCCTGTTCAAATTTTGGTGTCAGGTATTAGGAGAGGTTTAATAAAGGCTTTTCTCTCCTGTGTAGTTTTCAACAGAAAGAGTTTTGTATTACCGAATCTGTATTTTTTACCTGCTTTTACGTCACAAAGAGGAGCCATCGGCATTTTAAGATCCGAGGCGGGTTGCTGAAAGCCGAGGGCAATAAAAAATGGTGACGTCCAAGAGGCAACTCATGAGCAAAAGGAGGAGCGCACCTCTTAATTTTTTGGTAATATCAACAATGCTGTCCCCCATGAGAAAGCGCGTGAACTTTAGCTTTTTGGTTCTTTGTCGGATCACCCGTGGCTAACAGGTGTAACATCACTTGGACGAATTCGTTAGCTAATTCTTCCTGCGGATACGTGCTCCCGGATAGGGACAGGTGGCGTTCGGTTTCTCCATAGCGATAAGCTAAGTCAGAAAGTTGACCCTGAAAGAATACGACGGACTTGCCGTCCTGGATAAGTTGCTCTAACTCGGAAGTGTTGAAGCCTGCCGGCGGACCGATGATGTACCCGTCCACGCTCAAGTCGTTGAACTGCCGAATCAGCCGCCGCGTCCTATCCAAGCCATTATCGGTGCTGCAATAAATCGTGGTATAACCTTCCTGAAACAGCCGTTTTTCGATGATCCTGGCTACGGCCGCAAAAAATGGATTGGAAATATCCTCCACCATAAAAACTATCATCTTTGATCTGCCTGTGCGGAGGCATTGGGCCATGGAGTTGGGTTGGTATCCGATTTTTTCGATGTGTTTCCTTACCCTGTCGATGACCGCAGGGCTGATCCGCTTGTCAAGGGCCTTGTCGTTTAGAACGAAGGAGATCGTAGTAGGAGAAATGTTGAGATCCTTAGCAATGGCCTTGATAGACAATCTCTTTTGCATGGATATTTTGGGTTATCGGTTACTTGGGTCACTAAAAGCCTATTATAAATAAAAAGATTGACTTTACCGCATCTGCCCTCGACAAATTGCAGCGATGGAGGTCTGAATTAAAACAGCTGCCCGGCTCGCCTTCGCCTTTAATATGCGGCAGTCAGGCAGAGCTGAAATTGTAGCCTGTGAAATTTTAACTTCCTTCTATCAGTTTGTTCAAAATAGCTATTGCTGCCTCTGACAGCACGGTGCCTGGGCCAAATAGGGCAGCCACCCCGGCCTCACGTAAAAATTCATGATCTCCCGGAGGAATAACCCCGCCGACAATCACCATAATGTCCTCCCTTCCTATGGCTTTCAAATTACCGATCAATTGAGGTACAAGGAGTTTATGCCCAGCCGCCAGCGAGGAAATCCCTATGACATGGACGTCATTTTCGGCAGCTTGATGGGCTACCTCTTCCGGAGTCTGGAACAGCGGCCCGATATCCACATCAAAACCCAGGTCAGCAAAACCCGTTGCAATGACTTTGGCTCCGCGGTCGTGGCCATCCTGGCCCATTTTTGCGACCATAATCCTTGGCCTTCGGCCGTCAAGTGTTGCGAACCGGTCAGAAAGTTGTTGTGCTTCTTTGAACGTCTGGTCATCCATGGCCACCCTTGAGTAAACGCCCGATATAGATTGAACGGATGCTTTGTGCCGTCCAAAAACCCTTTCCATAGCTGAGGTAATCTCTCCTAAAGTAGCTCTTTTTCTTGCGGCATCAATGGCCAGTTCCAATAGATTTGTTTTTTCGTCTCCAGCAGCCACAGTCAGCTGCCTTAGGGCTTCTTCCACTTCCGAACCGTTCCGTTCGGCTTTTAGTTGCTGCAGTCTTTTTATTTGGGTCTTTCGTACGGCATCATGATCTACCTCACGGACATCAAACGCCTGTTCTTCATCCACCTGATACCGGTTGACACCGACGATGATATCCTTTTTGCTATCAATACGTGCTTGCTTTCTGGCGGCCGCTTCCTCTATCCTCATTTTGGGAATGCCCGCTTCAATAGCCTTGGCCATCCCCCCCAGGTCTTCCACTTCTTGTATCAGTTTCCAGGCCTTATCCACCAACTGGCCTGTTAAGTATTCAACATAATACGATCCTCCCCAGGGGTCCACCACTTTGGTAACACCCGTTTCTTTTTGAAGATATAGCTGGGTATTCCGGGCTACTTTTGCAGAAAAATCCGTAGGCAGGGCAATGGCTTCGTCAAAGGAATTGGTATGTAGGGATTGTGTATGGCCCAGTACCGCCGCCATGGCTTCGATGGTGGTGCGGGCCACATTGTTAAACGGGTCTTGTGCGGTCAATGACCAGCCGGAGGTCTGGCTATGTGCCCTCAGGGTCAGCGATTTGAGTTCCTTTGGGCCAAACTGGCTCACCAGCTTGGCCCAAAGCATCCTGCCTGCCCGTAACTTGGCAATTTCCATAAAATGATTCATACCTATGGCCCAAAAGAAAGAAAGCCGGGGGGCAAAATCATCTATATCCATGCCTGCCTGAATCCCCGTTCGCAGGTATTCCAAGCCATCTGCCAAAGTATAGGCCAACTCAATGTCTGCCGTAGCCCCCGCTTCATGAATATGATAGCCGGATATGGAAATCGAATTGAACCGGGGCATGTGCTTGGAGGTATAAGCGAATATATCCGCTACAATCCGCATAGAGGGCTGAGGAGGGTATATATAGGTGTTCCTTACCATAAACTCCTTGAGGATGTCGTTTTGGATGGTGCCGGTCAGTTGTGCCGGCTTTACCCCCTGCTCTTCTGCGGCGACAATATAAAAGGCCAACACTGGGATGACCGCCCCGTTCATGGTCATGGATACCGACATTTTATCCAAAGGGATCTGATCGAAAAGGATCTTCATGTCCAAGACTGAATCAATGGCCACACCTGCCTTTCCCACATCCCCCTGCACCCGGGGATGGTCAGAATCATAACCCCGGTGGGTAGCCAGGTCAAAAGCCACAGAAAGGCCTTTTTGCCCCGCTGCCAGGTTTTTGCGGTAAAACGCATTGGATTCTTCCGCTGTTGAAAATCCCGCATATTGCCGGATGGTCCATGGGCGTACCACATACATGGTGCTGTAGGGGCCGCGCAGGTAAGGTGGGATCCCTGCCGAAAAGCCAAGATGCTCTGCCTCTGCAAGATCATCAGGATGGTAGGCGGCTTTTACTGCTATGCCCTCTGCGGACAACCAAGAATCGGTGCTCTTTTTGTTGCCAACAGAAGTGCTTGTATCGATTTGCTGAATATTAGGTCTCATGTCAAGTGTTCAAAGGGAAAGAAATGGGAATAGGGTTTTAATTGATAATCCTCTTCGGGGAACTCTTCGGCTAAAGAAATAGGGGCAATAGATTCGGCAATACCGACTTTTTCCGTGTTGCCTTCGATCAATTGCTGGAACTTTAGCGTTCTCGTAGCCTTTATTTCCTGTTGGATGTGATGGGTAAGATATAGCTTCCACCAGCCCCCCTGGGACTCTGTTTTGGTTAATAGTCCCCAGCTTTCCTCAAAAAGCGTTCGGGTCAGGTTTTCGATATAGTAGGAGCCCGCAGCTGGGTCCAAAGTTTTGTCAAAATACCCTTCCTCTCTCAAGATGGTGGAGATATTTCTTGCCATTCGCTTGGTGAATGAAGAGCTGTGGTCATGAGGGATTACAAAAACAGTATTACAACCACCAATGACCGCTGACATGGCTTCCGTTGTGTTTCGCAAAAGGTTGTTGTAAGGATCCTTGCTGGATTTGCTCCACCGACTGGTCATCCCAAACAGCTGAATGTCCGCAGCCGCGAGTACGACTTGGTATTGCTTTGCCAGGTGATGAAGAGCTATCCTAAAAGTTTTAAGTTTGGCGATCTCCATAAAATAATCCGAGCCCACCGCAGTCAGTACGAACAGATCCGAGAAGAGTGCTTCGGCCTCTATGCCAATTTCCGTCAGCCCATCCCAAAGTTCCACCAAAGCCGATAAGCCATAGCCTAATTCCTGGACCGCAGTACTGCCTGTATTTGCGTAAACCGAAGTGTCCAAGCAGATACTTTTGAAATGAGGGTAAGACTGGAACAATCGGTGGATGGAAGCTACCTGAGCAGTTTGTTTTTCTATTTGTATTGGTTGACCAAAACCTAAGCTCAATCCGTCCCATAAGATGCCTCCCCGGAGCGCTGATGGTTCCAAAGATCGTTGTTCCAGCCAGGACGAAAATGCTTCCAGGCTTGGAAGTGGATCATTCCCCAAAGGTTTAATCCATATTGCCACGGAGGGAAGCGCAACCTCCGCCAATATCCTGTCCCAATCCAAATCCTGGGACAGGGGCAGGATCAAACCATCTGCTCCATTGTCCAACACGTATTTGATTTCGCTGTTGACAGCTGCTTCATTGGTTCCGGTAATCTCCACGGCATTGACCCAATACCTTGCGGGGAGACCCTCTGTTTCCTGTGGGGGATTGATCTGGTTGTCAAAAGCTTTGACCCATTGGGTGTCGGCCGTATCTTCCGCTGCATAATAAGGGGATAGGGGAAAGCCTTCTGACGTAACCGACACCAACTGCTTTTCAAAATCGCCTCCTTTCAGATCTTTCTTTGCCTGATTGACCCAAGCCTGTTTGTTGGCAGGGGGAAAATTCTGAAATATCTTTTGCTTCATTTTTTCTTATTTAGGGTCTGGAATTTTTTGCCCATATTTGCAAGGTCATTTCAAAAATACAGGTTTTAGCCAGAAAAGCCTCATGCGGACGTTGATAATAGCCTCTGTGTAGGAGAACCTTTCCACCCGGGACAACTCTTCTTATGGCCTGGCGGCATTTCTGAAAACTAATGAAAAAACACGTTACCCTTCCTGCTGCTTTTGCTTCGCTGCTTTACATTCCGATCTTGTTCTTATCGCTCAGTTGTGCGGCCTCCTTATCCAAGAGTAGCCACGCGGTTCTGTTGCAGGTGGATGGGCAGCTCGAGGAAGATCAGGCTTATGTTGATCTCATAACACCTTATAAAACCAAACTGGACAGTGAGATGGGACAGGTGATAGCAACAGGGGCTAAGGAGCTTAAGAAGAATGCCGGCGAAAGCCCTTTGGGCAATTTGGTAGCGGACATGCAAAAACATTATAGCGAAAAGAAGTTTGGGCGCCGGATTGACATTTCTATAGTGAACAATGGAGGGTTGAGAAACTCCTTGCCGGAGGGCGCTATTACGCTGGGGAATATTTATGAGCTGGCGCCTTTTGAAAATGTGATCTACCTGTTGGAATTGACCGGCGATGATGTGGAAAAATTGGCGCATTATGCGATAAAGGGGGAAAACTTAGGCATGGCCGGACTGAATGTGCAAGGTAAAGAAGGAAAACTGCTTTCTTTTACCGTGGGAGGGCAAGAGGTTGTGCCCGGAAAAAGCTATGTGTTGGCCATCAATGATTATCTCGCCAATGGGGGCGACCATATGGATTTTCTAATTCCCCTTCCCCGCTTGGTGGAATCTAATGTCCTGATGCGGGAGATGATCCTTGAACAGATGAAAGAATGGACGGCTGCGGGAAAAGCGATCGACGCAGCGGTCGAAGGAAGACAAAAGTTGGATTGATTATGCTAAACAGAAGGGATTTTCTAAAGAAAGGCGTACTTGCCGGCACAGGCCTCTTGGCCACCCCGCTTTTGTCGGATGAATTGTTTGCCCGCCCCAAGGCTAAACGGCTAACCATCCTCCATACCAATGACATGCATTCGCGCATAGAGCCTTTTCCCAATGATGGAGGAACCTTTGCCAACCTGGGAGGTATGGCAAGAAGGGCTACATTAATACAGGAGATCAGAAATCAAGAGGCTCAGGTGCTGCTGTTGGATGCGGGTGATATCTTTCAGGGAACCCCGTATTTCAATTTTTATGGCGGCGAATTGGAGTTTAAGCTGATGAGCCAAATGGGCTATGAGGTGGCGACGCTGGGCAACCATGAGTTTGACAACGGGATCAAAGGTTTTGCCGAGCAGTTGCCACATGCCAGTTTCTCCTTTGTCAATTCAAACTATGATTTTTCGGGTACTCCCCTGAAAGACGAAGTCGAACCCTTTAAGATCATCAAAAAAGGTAGCATTAAAATCGGGGTCTTTGGCCTCGGCATTGAACTACATGGATTGGTGGCCCGTGACAATTACGGCTCCATACGTTATCAGGATCCAGTAGCCATAGCCCGGGAGATGGTAGAAGAATTGCGTCGGCAAAAATGCGATTTAATCGTTTGTCTTTCCCACATAGGATATGCCTATCAGTCCAGCCGGATTGACGATCTGAAGCTTGCCGCCCAGGTGGAGGGAATTGACCTGATCGTCGGCGGACATACCCATACCTTTTTGGATTATCCCACAGAAGTTGTTGGGCCATCGGGACATACGACCCTGGTCAATCAGGTAGGCTGGTCAGGAGTCAGGCTGGGAAGGGTTGATTTCGAGTTTCATCCATCAGGACGTGCTGCTGCAAGGGCGGCGAACAGCGTAGCGGTTAAATAAGAAGCAAGTGATTTTTGATTTTTTATTTAGATATATTTTGCCCAATTTTGTTGCCCCTCGATATTACTGAGGTACCCTTTTTACTACTTTCCAGTAATTTATATTTCAATGAGTTCAGAGGCTAATGCTGTATGGAATGAGTGTCTGCGTGTAATTG
>CAZHZP010000027.1:0-17180 GCA_964537165.1 uncultured Roseivirgaceae bacterium
ATCAATCAACATTGTCATGCAAGAACCTGTTGTTCCCCAGGATCTCGTTTTCATCGTTTAAGTTGTACTTGGAGATATTGGACTCGGAGCTATGTCTGACATCCTGCAGCTTCACGTTTTTGCGCATATAAGCCGGTGTATCCATCTTTTCCTTAAACTCTTCAGGAGTCTGGTTCAAAGCCCGCATCTGTCGTAGCTTCTCAAAACGCTCATGGGCGCGTCTCATGGCCTTTTCCTTGATCTCCTCGTAATAGTCATTGTTATACGTGTTCTCCTCTTTTTTGGCGATAGAAGGGCGAGTGATATCATCCTTCTGGAACAATGACATTACCTTTTTCGGCTCGGGATTGACATACCTGTTTTCTTCCGACTCCGGACGGCTTTGGTTTTGGGGTTGGGGTTGGGGAACAACCGGCTGCTCGGCAGACTCCGTTCTTCTTTCCATTTCATAACTTGCGCCGTTCGAAATTGTCGGTGCTGCCTTTTGGATAGAGAAAGTGAAGGTCTGGCCCGGCTTGACAGGCTCCTCTTCTATTCTCGATGTTTTACCGGATTCCAGGTGGATCAACTTTTTCGCATTGTCCTCTTCCTGTTTTTTGGCGGCCAGCTCGGCTTCTTCGGTTAATGAATCGGCTTCAAACCCTGTGGCGATTACCGTCACCCGTATACCTTTTTTCAGGTCCGGGTCGATACCCTGACCGAAGATCACTTCGGCCATTTCACCCGCACGCTCTTGGATGTATTCCGTGATATCGCTCAGTTCGTCCATAGAAAGCTCCTCTTCTTCGCCAGACATAATGGAAAGGAGGATTTTTTGGGCACCGGTGATATCTACATTGTTCAGCAAAGGAGAGGCAATGGCTTTTTCGGCCGCTTTGATGGCCCTTTCTTCGCCTTCCTCGGTAGCTGATCCCATTACGGCTGCTCCCGCATCCTTCATGACGGTCTTCACATCTTCAAAATCCACGTTTACATCCTGGTGGACAGTGATGATTTCGGCAATCGATTTGGCAGCGGTAGACAGAATATTATCCGCTTTTCCGAATGCCTGACGGATGGCCAGGTTGCCATAGATTTCTCTTAACTTGTCATTAAGAATCACCAATACCGTATCGCAGTTGGCCCTCAATTCTTCAATCCCCTTTTGGGCGGCTACCATTTTCTTTTTGCCTTCAAAGACAAAAGGAGCGGTCACAATGCCTACCGTAAGGATGTCCATGTCCTTTGCTATTTTCGCAATGACCGGGGCTGCGCCTGTGCCGGTACCTCCTCCCATTCCGGCAGTGATAAACACCATTTTGGTATTATCGGAAAGCAAATCCCTGATCTCCTCTTTGCTTTCGAGGGCGGCATTTCTTCCCCGTTCAGGATTGGCGCCGGCACCTAGTCCTTCGGTCAGATTGGCGCCCAACTGTACTTTTAGCGGCACAGGGCTGCTTTTCAAAGCCTGCGCATCCGTATTGACTACTACGAACTCCACATCCTTGATTCCTTGGTTATACATGTGGTTCACCGCATTGGAACCACCTCCCCCTACTCCTATCACCTTGATGATGGATTTATTGTTTTTCGGAAGATCAAATTTGTAATCTTTCATGTTATCTGACATTTTTCCTCTTTTTGGTGAACAATATTCTTTATACCCGCCAAACTCCGGGTCATCTTTCCTCTCTAATAATTGCTGTTTTCGTCCCCTATATCATCGGTGATGAATTCCTTCAGTCTTCTGCGAATGCTCCCGAATATATCCTTGCCGGGCATTTCCAGCCTGGACTCCTTTCCGCCTTTGTGCTCTTTCAATTCGTTTCGCTGGCGGTAGTGGTCTTCCCGGTCATCCAATGCCTTAAAACCGGCCAACACCAAGCCGACGGTAGTGGCATACATGGGACTTTTGACCTCTTCTATTTTGGATTTGCCCAAATGCTCATTGGGATAGCCGATTCTGGTATCCAGTCCAGTCATGTATTCAAACAACTGGCTGACGCCATTCAGCATGGCACCGCCGCCGGTAAGGACAATGCCCCCCGCCAGCTTTTTGTACATACCGCTGGCCACGATCTCCGACTGGACCATTTCTATGATTTCCTCCATCCTGGCTTCGATGATAGAAGAGAGGTTTCTGATAGAGATCTCTTTGGCAGGCCTGTTTCTCAAACCTGGGATGGACACGATCTCGTTAGGGTTGGCTTCCTCTGCTATGGCTTTACCAAATTTTGTTTTCAGGAGTTCTGCCTGGTTTTGCATCACCATGCATCCCTCTTTAATATCGGAAGTGATGATATTCCCCCCAAACGGAATGACGGCCGTGTGGCGGATAATGTTATCATAGAAAATGGCAATGTCGGTGGTGCCTCCTCCGATGTCCACCAGGCAAACCCCGGCTTCTTTATCCAGATCACTTAGGACCGAAAGTGAACTGGCCAGTGGCTCGAGGATCAAATCTTTGGAAATAAGATCTGCCCTTTTTACGCACCGGTTGATGTTATTGATGGCAGTAGTCTGGGCGGTGATGATATGGAAATCGGCTTCCAACCTGGCACCTGACATCCCCACGGGATCTTTAATCCCGTCCTCGTAATCCACGGTGTAATCCTGTGGCATGACATGGATGATGGAGTTTCCGGGGGGAACCACGATATTTTCCATATCGTTGGCAATCCGCCTGACATCCTCCACGGTAATTTCGTCATCCTTCGGATTTCTGATAATCACGCCGTGGTGCACAGAGCTCCTGATATGCTGCCCAGCTATACCCACGATCACCTCGTTAATATCCACGTCAGCCACCTCGGAAGCTTCTGACACGGCCTTCTGAATGGCATTGACCGTCTTGTCGATATTCGTCACTATCCCTCTAATGACCCCATCCGATACGGCCTTCCCCATACCTAACACTTCTAGTTTCCCAAATTCATTTTTACGCCCGATGATGGCGCAAATTTTGGTGGTTCCTATGTCCAGTCCTACTACAATTTTGTCATTTTCCATAGCTTATTCACAAATAATTTGGTCCTTATATTTTACATTCACCCGTTCGTAAGCATCCCATCCTCGGGAGGGGAGTATCTCCTTATAGAATAGCGAGATCTTTTTAAATTTATCTTCGATGTCCGTCGGCTGGCCGATTTCTATCACTTGTTTGCCTACTTGTTGGAATAATTTGATTTCCTTATTCCTATTGATCTCCATTCCGGCAATCTGAGCCTTCCAGAAATCATCTTTTTCGATAAAATGGATCAGCTCTAATAGGTCCGCATGTTCGTCCGACAGGTTCTCCTGGCTCAACAAAGTCTCCACCATAGGGCCTTCTATGGTCAACACCCGTGTGGTGTATGTGGGCGAGGTAGGAAGCACCACTCCTTCATCGGAGACATATCCGTGGGGAGCAGCAGGCCTGATCAGACGGGCAATAGGCCGGTATTGGTCGATTTTCACCACCACTTTGCCCTTCAAATCCTTGAACACCTCCGCATTTTTGACGAAGGGATGGCTTTCTACTTTATCTTCAATCTGTTCGATAGATACCTCCTCCAGAGAGGCTCCCGGCTTAAGCAAAGGAAATTCATTTTCCAGCAGTTGCCTGATCTCCTTTTCGTCCACAAAATAGACATCGCTGATCCCCTGCACATACACCTCCAAAGCCTCATACTTCTTGTCTGCCCCCTTTCGTTCCACAAAAGCGATAAGAGCCAGCAAGCCCAGCGCCGCCAGGCTGAAAAGAAAAGACCTCTTAAATTTCCATCTTCTACCTGCCATGTCCCTTGATCCAGTTATTAATCGGTTGTACCAAGCGGTCGATATCCCCCGCTCCTATCGTGACCAACACCTCCGCGCCATTAGCTTCCAGATAATCCAGAAGTCCTTCTTTAGACTGTACGCTTTTCTTTGGAGCAGTAATCTTCTCCAACAGCATATCCGAGCTAACCCCTGGAAGCGGCAGCTCCCTGGCCGGGTAAATATCCAGCAACACCACGTCATCGGCCAAGGACAAGGCGGAAGAAAAACCTGCCGCAAAATCCCTGGTCCGCGTATACAAATGGGGCTGGAAAACCGCCGTCAGCTTCCTCTTAGGGTACATCGCTTTGACTGACCTGAGAAAAGCACGGATTTCCTCGGGATGATGGGCATAATCATCGATATACACCTTCCCTTCCTCCTGATGCAGGATTTCAAACCTTCTTTTCACTCCTTTGAAACTTTGCAGCCCATCCCGTATCGCCTGTGCTGAAAGCCCCAACTGCAAAGCCACACCTATCGCAGCCAAGGCATTTTCTACATTGTGGAAGCCCGGCATATTGATCACTAGCTTCTCGATACTGATAGCCGCGCCAACGTAGTCAAATTCAAAGGAAGCAACTCCCGCTTTGACGTTTGTCGCATGGACATCCCCTTCCTGTATCCCATAAGGAACAGTCGTCAGGGAGGGCTGATAGCCTAAATTGGCCAAGGCAGTTTTTTGGATATAAAGACTGCCTTTCGCATCAATCAACCCGATGAAATCCACAAAGCCCTCCTTCAAATGCTGGTCATCCCCATAGATATCAAGATGATCTGGATCCACACTGGTCACCACCGCAATGTTAGGATGCAGCCTCAAAAAAGAACGGTCAAATTCATCTGCCTCCACGACCACAATCGGGGCTTCCTCCCCTTTGTACTCGCTCAGGATCAGGTTGCTTGCATAGTTTTGGGTCACGCCGCCGAGAAAGGCCACCACATTCTTTCCAGCATGTTTCAGTAGATGGGCCACCATGGAAGAAGTGGTTGTTTTCCCGTGCGTACCGGCTACCGCCACCGCATACATGGATGCTGTGATCATCCCCAACACCTCGGACCGCTTCTTCAAGTCGAAGCCTTCGCTTCTGAAGTAACCCAGCAGCTGGCTGTCTTTAGGAATAGCAGGCGTCCATACCACCAAGGATTGTTCCTTCTGCGAAAGCAAGGCCGCAGGCAGTGTCTCTACTTCGTCAACATAGGAAATCTGCATCCCCTCCTGCTCCAACGCTGCGGTCAAAGGCGAAGGCGTCTTGTCATACCCGTACACGGGTATGCCGATATGGTTAAACCAGCGGGCTATGGCACTCATGCCGATCCCGCCGATACCTAGGAAATAGACGCTATGTAACTTCTTCAAATTCATTGTATCAAATCATCCAATACGTCCACAATTTCTTTTGCCGCATCTGGCTTGGCCAGCTTTAGGATATTTTCAGCCAACCGTGCCCGGGTAGCCGGGTCCTGCATCAATTCTTCAACCACAGCAAGCAAGCCTTCACCAGCATCGTCATCCCGAAGGATGGCCGCCGCGTTGTTTTTCACCAAAGCCATGGCATTTTTGGTCTGATGGTCGTCCACTACATTGGGTGAGGGAATAAACACTACCGCCTTTCCTGACAAGCTTATTTCCGATACCGACAAGGCTCCTGCTCTCGAAATGACCAGATCCGCTGCCGCATAAGCCATATCCATGTTTTTGATAAATTCCAGCGCATGGATATGTTTTAATCCAGCGGTTGCGAGCTTGGCTTTCATTTCCTCATAGTAAAACTTGCCCGTTTGCCATAAAACCTGATACCCCAACGCTTCAAACTCTTCCATATGCCGGAGAACGGCTTCATTGATTGTCTTCGCCCCCAAGCTTCCCCCCAACACCAGCAAAACCGGCTTGGAACGCTCCAATCCGAAATGCAGAAAAGCCTGCTCTGTTTTACCGCTGAGGGTGAGTATGTCTTTCCGGACTGGATTGCCCGTATATTTAATTTTTTCCTTGGGGAAAAATGTATCCATACCGGGATAAGCTACACAAATGGCTCCTGCTCGTTTGGCCAACAGTTTATTGGTCAGTCCTGCATAAGAGTTTTGCTCCTGTATCAGGGTAGGGATCTTCTTTCTTTGCGCCATATACAACAGAGGCCCGCTGGCATAGCCTCCTACTCCTACCACCGCATGAGGCTGAAAGTTTTTGATCAACTTACTGGACACTTTCAGGCTATCCATCAACTTAAAGGGGAAGCTCAGGTTCTCCAGAGTTAATCTCCTTTGCAGTCCAGCTACCTTCAAGCCCACGATGGAATAACCTGCTTCCGGCACTTTTTGCATCTCCATCTTTCCTTCCGCTCCTACAAACAGGATCTCGCTGTCCGGATATTTTTCTTTCCAGGCATTGGCAATAGCGATGGCGGGATAGATATGGCCTCCCGTGCCTCCTCCGCTGATCATGATCCTATAGGTGCTTTGTGTTTCGATAATCGTTATAGTTTAAGCCACTTTGGCCAGCTTTCTACCGGTATTTACTTCCATGGGATAAGCATCCTCATGATCTCCCCTGCTTACACTCAATATGATGCCTATCGACATTCCTGTAAATAACAGCGAGGTTCCTCCCATACTGAGCAAGGGCAAAGGCAACCCCGTAATCGGCCCCAAGCCTGCTGTTACGGCCATATTTACCATGGCTTGAATGACCAATGCGAAACTCAGTCCCGCAGACAACAAGCCTCCGAAAGATCGCGTGGAAATGGCCACCACCCTCATGCCTCTATACAACAAGGCCAGGTAGAGGAACAGGACAAACCCTCCACCGATCAGCCCATACTCTTCGACAATAATCGCATAGATAAAGTCTGAATAGGGATGGGGTAGAAAATTCCGCTGGTCACTGTTACCCGGACCCTTACCGGCAATCCCTCCGGTAGCCATGGCGATGTAAGCATGCTTGGCCTGATACGCCACTTCATCCTCCGACAGGAAGCTCTCAATTCTTGAGACGAATGTCCCACCTCGCTGCCCAAGGAAAACGGCGGATGTCAAGGCCAAGGCGCCCACAAGGCAGACCATCAGCAAAAACTTCATCGGCACCCTGCCGATAAACATCAACAGCAAGCAGGTAGCCAACAGAAGGATGGCGGTAGACATATTAGCCAAAGCAATAAACAGACAGATCAGCCCTATCCAGATCATTATCGGAATAAAAGTCCGCTGAAAGTCCCGGATGTTGTTTTGCCGCTTAGCCAACATCCCTGCTACCGCGGCGATCAGGGCCAGCTTAGCCAAATCAGAAGGCTGGAATGCCTGATCGATAATGGGTATGGTCAACCAACGACTAGCTTCATTGAGATTAGAACCGAAGAAGTAGGTGAAAGCCAACAGAGGCACTGAGACCCAAAGGGCCAATAAGCTGAGCTTTGCGTAGTACTTATAGGGCACCTTGTGCGAGACCCACATCACCGCCAGGCTCAATAGCACCAGAGAGGAATGCTTGAGCAAATAAATCTCTGTGTTGCCGCCTGTCTTCCGGTAAGCCAAGGTGCCCGTAGCCGAGTACACCACCAAAATGCTGAGAATAGCCAATAAAAAGACTATGCCCCAGATGATAGGGTCACCTTTCAGGTTGTTATCTATCCATCTTTTCGCCGCTGTCATTTCTCCCTGTTTTTTAACGCTTTAACTGCTTCCTTAAATTGCTCGCCCCTATCCTCGTAGTTTTTGAAGAGATCAAAACTTGCACAGGCGGGTGACAACAACACCACATCCCCTGCCTGAGCCCTTTCCTGAGCCAGCCGAACCGCCTCTTTCATGTTTTGGGTCTCTACAATGGCGGGAACCACCCCCTCAAAAGCCACTTTTAGCTTTTCATTATCCTTTCCCAAACAAACCAGTAGCTTGACGTGACCTTTGACTGAAGGATACAACTGTGTATAATCGTTTCCTTTATCCACCCCTCCCGCTATCCAAATCAAAGGGTGGGGGTAGGCTGCCAGCGCATAAGCCGTGGCATCCACATTGGTGCCTTTGCTATCGTTGATATAAACCACTCCGCCGATCTCTCCCGAGTTTTCCATTCGATGGGCAGCATTCTTAAAATCCTTCAGGCCGGATCTTACCGCTTCCTCCGTGGCACCAGCCAATAAAGCTGCCTGAACCGCACTCATCACGTTGAGCATATTATGGTCTCCTGCGAGCACAATTTCCTCTTTGGCCACTTCCAACTCCCCGGATTGCAGGGATAACCTGATATTTTCCCCGTCAAAGTAGCCTCCATGCTCCGTCATTTGCTGGAGAGAAACTTGATGGATCTTCGCTTGTGGAGAAAGCTTGTCCAAGCCACGCCGGATATTTTCATCCTCACGGTAATAAATCAGGTGCCCCTCGCCGTCCATGTTTCTGAAGAGGTTCATTTTGGATTGGATATAATTGTCCAAACTGTAACCATATCGATCCAGATGATCCGGCGTGATATTCATGATGATGGCAATGTCTGGCTTAAACGTTTTGAAGCCGTCAATCTGAAAACTGCTCACTTCCAGGACCCACCATTGATGACTTCCTTCGACAAGCTGCGCGGCCCAGCTTTGACCGACATTACCGGCCAGGCCTACATCCATTCCCGCTTTCTTTAGAAGATGGTAGGTCAACAAGGTGGTGGTGGTCTTACCATTGGTGCCGGTAATCGCGATTACTTTGCCTTTGCTGTGACGGCCCGCCAACTCCAGTTCGTCAATCACCGGAATCCCGGCTTCCAAAGCCTGTTGTATCAGGGCATTGTCAAAGGAAATCCCCGGACTTTTGATAATTTCTTCCCCTTCTAATATCCGCTCTTCTGTATGTCCCCCTTCTTCAAAATCAATTTCCTTTTCCGCCAATTGTATTTTCCTGCTGTCGGAAATGACACCGCTGTCAGACACAAATACCTGATATCCCAGCCCCTGTGCCAACAAGGCTGCCCCTATACCGCTTTCTCCGGCTCCTATGATGCTGATTTTTTTCATCTATCTGAGCTTTAAGGTTGATAAGGCGACGATGGCAAACAGGATTCCGAGGATCCAAAACCGGACGGTGATTTTGGCCTCTGCAACACCTTTTTTCTGATAATGATGGTGCAAGGGAGACATGAGAAATATCCTCCTGCCCTCCCCGTATTTCCTTTTGGTGTATTTGAAATAACTCACCTGCGCCATGACAGAAACCAATTCTATCAGGAAAATCCCGCAAATCACCGGCAGCAACAGTTCCTTTCTCAAAGTGAGAGAAAGCACCGCAATCACCCCTCCGATCATCAAGCTTCCCGTATCTCCCATAAAAACCTGCGCAGGGTACGCATTGTACCAGAGGAAGCCGACACAGGCTCCTACAAATGCGGCACAGAAAATCACCAACTCCTCCGAGTTGGGAATAAACATGACATTGAGGTAATCAGAGAAAATTGCATTACTGCTGATATAGGCAAATATCGCAATGGTGAGCCCGATAATAGCCGAAGTTCCCGCAGCAAGGCCATCGATCCCATCGGTGATATTAGCCCCGTTTGATACCGCGGTGACCACAAAAATCACCAAGCCAATGTACAGCACAGGGGTGAGCCAATCGCCCAAGAACCCAAAAACCACCCGGTAGTCGAGGTCATTGTTTTTGACAAACGGAATAGTGGTTTTGGTAGCTTTCACATCCTGATAAGCCGGAATCTCTACGACACCTTCCTCAATAGAGATCGGATCGTTAAATTCCCGGATCACCACATCTTCGTGAAAATACAGCGTAGCGCCTACCACTATGCCTATGATCACCTGCCCGACGATCTTGAAACGTCCGGCAAGCCCTTCTTTATTTCTCCTGAATATCTTAATATAGTCATCCAAAAAACCTATCAACCCGAGCCAAATGGTCGTGATCAGCAATAGAATGATATAGATATTGTATATATCCGCAAACAAAAGCGTCGGCACCACGATGGCCGCCATGATCATCAAGCCGCCCATCGTAGGTGTTCCCTTTTTCTCGGTTTGCCCGTCCAGACCCAGCTCTCTGACGGTTTCTCCGATTTGCTTTCTGCGGATCCAATTAATAATGGATTTGCCAAAAAGAATAGTGATCATCAACGAAAATACTGCTGCGGACGCTGCCCGGAAGGTGGTATATTGAAATACCCCCGCCCCGGGAAGGTCAAACATGCGGTCTATATAATCAAAAAGATGGTACAGCATTATTGATGAATAAGTTTTAACAGTTCTATTGCAATGAGCCGGTCATCAAACGGATATTTTACCCCTTGGATTTCCTGATAAGTCTCATGTCCCTTACCGGCAATCAGGATAATGTCGCCTTTGGAAGCCATGGCACAGGCAGTTTTGATCGCCTCCCTTCTATCGGAGATGGTCAGAACTTTCTTTAGGGCTACCGGATTGATCCCGGCTTCCATGTCCTTTAGAATGTCTGTCGGAGATTCATTTCTGGGATTATCGGAGGTCATAATCACCTTGTCACTGAGCTGCGAGGAAATATGCGCCATGATAGGCCGCTTCTCCTTATCTCTGTTTCCGCCACAACCGACAACCGTAATCACTTGCTCGCCGCCCGTACGCAACCCCTGGATAGTCTTCAAGACGTTCTCCAAGGCGTCGGGTGTATGGGCATAATCGACAATGGCCATGATGCCTTTGTGTTCGATGGTCTCGAATCTCCCTTGAGCGCCCCTCATTTTTGACAACTGCATCATCGCCTCCTCTTCCTCCTCTCCAAGCAGTGTGGCGGTAGCCAGCGCAGCGAGTAAGTTATAGGCATTAAAACTCCCGATCAGCCTAAACCATACGGCCCTCCCCTGAATATCCAACTCCAAACCCTGAAGGGTATTGCTGATGATTTTGGCTTTGAAGTCCGCGGGGAATTTTAGACCATAAGTGTGCTTATCGGCTTTAGTGTTTTGAAGCATCACCAACCCCCTTCTGTCATCAGCATTTACCAGGGCAAAAGCCTCTCTGGGAAGCTCATCAAAAAGTTTTTTCTTTGCTTTGATATACGCGTCAAAACTGCCATGATAGTCTAAATGATCATGGGATATATTGGTAAAGACAGCTCCTGCCAGCCTCATTCCGGCTATTCTCTCCTGTACTATGGCATGGGAGCTTGCTTCCATAAAGCAATGGGTACAGCCTGCACGAAGCATTTCCACCAACAGCCCGTTAATCGACAAGGCATCCGGAGTGGTATGGGTAGCAACGATTGCTTCGTTGTTGATCTTATTTTCCACGGTCGACAGAAGCCCGCAACTGTGCCCCAGTTCCATATACAACTGGTGTAAAAGCGTGGCAATGGTTGTTTTCCCGTTGGTTCCCGTGATGGCGACCACCTTCAGCTTATCAGAAGGATGCTCATAAAAATTGGCGGCCATGATCCCCAGGGCCTTCGCCGTGTCAGTGACTTGTGCATAAGTAACGCCCGGTGCTTTCAATTCCGGCATCACTTCACAGACCACCGCTGTTGCCCCTTTTTGCACAGCTTGATCGATGTATTGATGTCCATCCACCTGGGTACCTCTCATCGCCACGAAAGCCGTTCCTTCGGCTACCTTCCTGCTATCAAAGGCAATCTGGACCACACTGCTGTCCATGTCCCCATGGGTGGACACCAGCGATACCTTATACAATATGTCCTTTAATACCTTCATTAACCTAACCCAACACTAGCTTGACAAAACCATTTTCCGGTATTTGGGTACCGGGTGCCATGGACTGGCTTTTCACCCTCCCCTTGCCGGAGTATTGCACCCTCAACCCTTTATTTTCCAAAACATATAATGCATCCCTCAATGTCATGCCTCTGACATCAGGAACTATCTTCACGCCTTCTACTTGATTAGGTGTCCAATTGATGGAGTGGTTGATCACTTTGGATTTTACCCATTTTTCCTCCCCATTGTAATGATTGGACACGCCAAAGGCGTTATAAATCATCTGCAACTCCTCGACCATGCCCGCCTGCACCGCAGGGAATCCTTTTCTCAATTCGTTTTCGCTTTCCCTTTTCTTCAAGGGCTCTTTACTTCCGTTCAATTCCAGATCCTGGGCATAGATCCTATCCGCAATTTCCTTAAACACAGGAGCGGAAACATCGCCGCCATAAGCGTTGAAACCGACGGGGCTGTCAATGACAACGACAGCGCTGTATTTGGGCCGATCAGCTGGGAAATAACCAGCGAAGGACGTGTAATACTTACGGGTATAGCGGCCGTTCTCCAGCTTCTGGGCGGTGCCTGTCTTACCTGCCACTTTATAGTTGTCATTTTTGATGTTTCTGGCCGTCCCGTTTTCTACCACCCCTTCCAAAAGCGACTGCAAGGCCTTGACGGTTTTGTCAGAAGCAATCTGCTTCCTTAGCACCTCTGTTTTGAACTCCTCTTCTACTACATTGCCTCTGGAGATGCTTTGCACGATCATCGGCTTCACCATCTTGCCGTTATTGGCTACTGCGTTGTATAGGGTGAGCGTCTGTAGCGGCGTGATCTTCAGTTCGTAACCAATAGACATCCAGGGCAAAGTGGTACCGTACCAATGTCTCTCTCCGGGCGTTTTGAAATAAGGTTTGCCTTCCCCTCTGATCTGAAAATCAACCGGTTTATCCAGGGCTGTTTTGTGGACATAGTCCATGTACTTGGAAGGATTTACCCCAAACTTCTCATTGACCAATCTGGATATCCCGATATTGGAGGACTTTTCAAAGGCTTCCCGCACCGTCATCATCCCATAGCCGCCGTGCTTCACATCTCTCATCACGCGGTCGTAAAACCTATAGGCGCCGTTCCCGGTATCCACTGAGTCATTTAAGCTGACCGAACCCTCTTCCAATAAGGCAAGCATAGACAGTAACTTAAATGTGGATCCAGGCTCCGTCAATCCCTGCTCTCCGACGGCAAAGTTGTAGTACTCCCCATAGCCCCTGCCGTTTTTGTTTTTCTGAAGATTCGCAAGGGCTTTGATGTGACCCGTAGCCACTTCCATCACGATGACGCTCCCAAATTCAGCGTCTTTGTTCATCAGCTGCCGCAACAAAGCCGTTTCCGCCACATCCTGAATATTGACATCCAAGGTGGTGACAATGTCGTAGCCATCCTCCGGACGGATATCCTGGGCATCGTGTACAGGCTTCCAGGAACCCCCGGCGATTTTTTGGAAAAGCGCCTCGCCGTTTCTTCCCTGAAGTTCTTCATTAAAACTGTACTCCAAACCCACCCCGTAGTCATTTTCGTTTAGAAAGCCCACGGTTCGGCCAGCAAGGGACTTAAAAGGACGGTACCTGCGGTCGACTTTCTCGAAGATCACCCCGCCTCCCATCCGGCCTTCGCGGAAGATGGGCCACTGCATCATTTTAAGCTTTTCCTGATACCCGATTTGCTGTCGGTTGATCATCAGGTACTGCTTACCGTCCAGCCTGGCATCGTTGATCATGCGCTTATAGCTGGCTGCGGATTTGTCTTTATAAAAACCTGATAAAAGCTGGGCCAGCGAATCTACCCCGGCTTTGTAAACATCACCTTTGGCGATTGAAGGATCAAGCACCACCCGGTAAAAGGGCAGGCTGGTCGCCAACAAGCTCCCATCCGCGCTGTAGATGTTGCCGCGGGTGGCTTTTACCTCCCTATACTGCAGGTTAATATCATCCGACATCTGGCGCCACTGGTCGCCCTCCACAAACTGGACATAGCTAATCCGGTAAAAGATAACACCAGCAAAAGCCGCCACCAACAGAAAGGCGATTCTTACTCTAAATAATATGGATCTTTTAATATTCACTTGTCCACAGTAATTTTCAAAGGCGGTTCTTCAATTTCATAAATGCCCAAAGGTTCCACTTTCTTAGCCACTTCGGACTGCTTGCTGCTATACATATAAGCAGCCTCTAAGGTGGTCACGTCCGCACGGATATCTTCCACTTCCTGTTGCAGCTTTTCGATTTTCCGGATGGTATTCTCTGCGCTGTGGTTGCTCCAGATATATATCAGCGCCAGCAATGCCACATAAAACAACGGCGGCACCAGTCTCACAGGCACTCCTTCTCCCAGCATCCCGCTGACGTTGATTTTCTCCTCAATCCACTTAAAGAGGTTCCATCTGCTCTTGGATCTTGCGGAAGATCCGACAGGCTTAGTTTTCTTTCTGTAAGTATTTTGAGACATAACTATAGTTTTTTCGCGATTCTTAATTTGGCGCTCCTCGCCCGGTTGTTCCTTGCCACTTCTTCCCCATCTGCCTGAATGGCCTTCCTGACGACCGGTTCTAAAGGACGGATCAGGTTTCCGTAGAAGTCCTTTTCCGCCTCTCCCTGGAATTTCCCTTTGCTCATAAAATTTTTGACCAGTCGGTCTTCCAAAGAATGATAGCTCATCACCACCAGCCTGCCGTCTTTCTTAAGGAGCCCGGTAGCCTGCTCCAGCATCTCTTCCAAAGCCCCCATTTCATCGTTCACGGCTATCCTGAGCGCCTGAAATACCTGGGCAAAATATTTAAACTCCTTTCCTCTCGGCGCAAACCGGCCTAGGATTTCCTTCAATTCCGCAATGGTCCCCAAAGGCCTGTTCACTCGCTCTGACACGATCACCTGGGCCAGGGTTTTGGCGTTTTTCACCTCTCCATACATGCCTAAGATTTTGTGCAGGTCGGCTTCCGTGGATTCATTCAGCAATGTCTTAGCCGTGAGCTGTGCCGACGCATCCATTCTCATGTCAAGCTCTCCATCAAAGCGGGTTGAAAAACCACGTGCCGGAACATCGATCTGATGGGAGGATACACCCAGATCCGCCAGAACACCATCTACCTCATGGACTTTGTACAGCCTGAGGTAACGCTTTAGGTCCCGGAAGTTTGCCTGTACAAAAGTAAATCTAGGATCATCCGGCATATTGGCCCTGGCATCCTTGTCCTGATCAAACCCATACAAATGGCCTTTGTCCAGTCTTTTCAGAATCTCCCGGGAATGGCCGCCCCCACCAAAGGTCAGGTCCACATAGACCCCGTTAGGGTCGATGGCCAGTCCTTCGACACACTGGCTTAACATCACGGGGATATGGTAAGGCTGCTCGCTCATTTTTTATTCGGGTAGGTTGTCCACACTATCTGCCAATTCGTCATTGTCCATATCGTACGTCGCCTGATAAGTTTCCGGGTTCCAAATCTCTATTCTTTTTCCCGAACCCATCACCAATACATCTTTGTCTATATTAACCGCCTGCAACATGTTTTTTGGGATCAAAATCCTGCCGGCACTGTCCAGCTCGACCTCAACACTCCTCCGAAAAAAATTCCGCTGAATGTTTCGGTTTTCTTTCTTCATATCATTCAATCCGGCAACTTTGCTGGCGATTTTGTTATACTCAACCATGGTAAATAGCGCCAGACACGGCTCAAAATACAACATGAGCACAAGGGTATCACCATTGGTTTCCGGTATGCCTGCCTTCAATTTCGTAGGCAGCACCAGACGGCCTTTGGCGTCCAACTTACTTGTATATGCGTGACTGATAAATCCCATGAATATCTTGAGGAGTCCTCTTCAAATACAAAAGTAATAAAACCTCACACAACCTCCCACTTTTTACCACATTTTACCACTTCTCAATAAAAGTACCAAAAAGATGCTGAGAATCCCAAGCAAGCAGGCGAAAAAATTTACATTATCCGTTCTTTCTCACGTACTTAAGACGCATAGAACGCCTCCACAGGAAAATAGAAAGTGTTTAAAATTGGGTTGAAATCCCATTTTGTTCGGGTGAAATTCATTTTACAAGCTACTGAAGGATTACAAAAGGGAGCAAAGTGGGGCATTTGCCCACAAGGAAACCAAATCGTTGCGTTTGGTGGGAGAAAGTGTCATGCAAAAAGTAACCAGAATCCTCAGGGCTTTACGAAAAATGATTCCCTTACAAAAAAATCACCCTTCCAAACCTATTTTTGTCTTTCAATGGTGTAGCGCACCAGGGCATGAAGGGAAGTTTTGTACGCTGAGTCAGGAAATTCCTTCAAAATATCCAAGGCCTCCTGATAAAACCGGTCCATAACCCCTTGCGCATACTCCAGGCCCCCTGAGTTTTTTACAAAATCGATCACCTGGTTTACCGCCTTTTTATCCTCGTTACGGTTTCGGATCAGGTAAATGATCTTTTTCTTATCGATCCAGGAAGCATGATTCAGCGCATAAATCAGCGGCAGGGTCATCTTCTTTTCTTTGATGTCGATCCCCAACGGCTTCCCGATTTCGTCCTCGCCATAATCAAACAAATCGTCTTTGATCTGGAACGCCATGCCCACCTTTTCGCCAAAATCCCGCATTTTTTCTACCATCTCTTCTCCCACTTGGGCAGTAGCTGCGCCGACGGCACAACAGGAGGCAATCAGACTGGCGGTCTTCTTTCGGATAATGGTGTAATACACCTCCTCGGTGATATCCAGCTTCCGGGCCTTGGCGATCTGCAACAGTTCGCCTTCGCTCATTTCCTGCACCGCATGGGAGACGATCTTCAGTAACTGGAAGTCGCTGTTGTCGACACTTAAGAGCAGACCTTTAGCCAGCAAATAATCGCCAACCAATACGGCAATTTTGTTCTTCCAAAGCGCATTGACCGAAAAAAAACCTCTGCGGTAATTGGCGTCATCCACGACATCATCATGTACCAGCGTAGCAGTATGGAGCAATTCGATCAAGGCAGCGCCGCGATAGGTAGCTTCTGAGATTCCCCCCGACACTCCTCCCGTCAAGAACACGAACATGGGGCGCATCTGCTTCCCCTTCCGTTTTACGATATAAGTGGTGATATGATCCAAAAGCTTCACCTTACTTTTCATAAAAAAGTGGAATTTCTTCTCAAATTCGGCCATCTCCGTGGCTATAGGCGCTTGTATTTGTTTTAGATCCAGCTTCATTGACGTATTTGGTGCAATAATACGACGTATTCATCCATTGACAAAATAGCAGGTGGGAATATTGTCGGGAGAATCAACATCACCTCGGGAGTCGGAACTAAGAACAACGGCAAACGGATGCAAGCACCCCTTTCCTCATTCTCCGTACCTTGTACTTGATAGTTGGTACGTCGTACGAGGCACTTAGGCAAAAACGACCTCTATCCCTTTTTCCCGGAGTTTTTGAAGATAGTGGTCCGAAAGCCCCTTATCGGTGATGATGGTATGTACGTCTTCCAAATCGCAGATTTTGCCAAAGCCTTTCTTGCCAAATTTGCTGGAATCTACCAGAACAATGGTGCGCTGCACCGACCGGATCATGCGGGCGTTAAGATGAGCTTCCATCATGTTTGAGGTGGTGAGCCCGTAGTCCAGGCTGATGCCGTCGACACTCAAAAAAAGTTTGCTGCAGGCAAAATGATCCATCATTTCCTCTGCATAATGCCCCACCACGGA
>CAZHZP010000028.1:0-14740 GCA_964537165.1 uncultured Roseivirgaceae bacterium
TTTTTCCGCCGTTTTGTTCCCTCGGATTTGCTGGCTACTGAAGTGCTCACCAACAAATCCTGCTAAATTCCTTATCTTTGCATTTCAATAGCGATAATGGTATGATACTAGTGGAAAAGGCAGTGATCAGCGATGATGTGAAGGAGAATTTCTTTGTATGCGACTTGGAGAAGTGCAAAGGCGCATGTTGTGTGGAAGGCGATGCTGGGGCACCTTTGGAAGACGAAGAAACAGGAATTCTCAATGATATTTATCCCATTATCAAGAATTACCTCACCGAAGAAGGGATTGAAACCATCGAGCGGCAGGGTACTTGGGTTTATGACCGGGACGGGGACAAGGTGACGCCGACCATAGGTGATAACGGCGCCTGTGCCTACGCCCTCACCGATGAACGTGGAATGCTGAAATGCGGAATAGAACAAGCTTATCTGGATGGTAAAGTTGGATTCAAAAAGCCCATCAGCTGTCATTTGTATCCTATCAGAATCACCAAGTATGATGATTTCGAGGCGCTTAACTATGACCGCTGGGATATCTGCGATGCGGCCTGTGTGCTTGGAGGCAAACTGGGCGTTCCCGTATATAAGTTTTTAAAAGAACCTTTGATCCGTAAATTCGGAGCGGACTGGTATGCGGCATTGGTAGAGGAGATCGAAGGGGACAAGACATTAGAAAGTACCTAATGTTGCATACCAAGTGCAGCCTAGAATGCATCACCCCACCACCAATAACTAATCACCACTAGCTAATAACCCTTATGAGAACCATTCTTTTAACAGGCTTTTCTATCTTAG
The DNA here is from genome assembly GCA_964537165.1 of uncultured Roseivirgaceae bacterium. GTDB lineage: Bacteria > Bacteroidota > Bacteroidia > Cytophagales > Cyclobacteriaceae > DATGMS01. Next base: position 798 of record CAZHZP010000028.1, read on the forward strand.
TCATCTTCTTGAGCGGCTGTGCCAGGAACCCGGTTACCGGCAAGAAGCAGCTTGTTCTGATGTCCGAAAAGCAGGAAATTGCCATGGGTCAGGAAGCTGATCCGCAGATCGTGTCGGCCTACGGTTTATATGAGGATAAAGAGTTGCAGGAGTTCATTGACCAAAAAGGCCAAGAAATGGCTGAAATTTCCCATCGCAGTAGTTTAGTTTATACTTTTAGGATTCTCGATTCGCCCGTCATCAATGCCTTTGCCTTACCCGGCGGCTACGTGTATTTCACCCGGGGCATCATGGCGCATTTTAATAATGAGGCTGCGTTTGCCGGCGTATTAGGGCATGAGATCGGGCATATTACCGCACGACATTCCGTAGCCCAGCAGAGAAACAACCTGTTGAGCCAACTCGGTTTAATAGCGGGAGTGGTATTTGTGCCTGAATTCGGCCAGTTTGCAGAACAGGCCTCGCAGGGCTTAAGCCTGATGTTGCTAAAATTCGGCAGGGATGCAGAAAGCCAGTCGGACGAATTAGGCGTGGAATATTCTTCTAAAGTCGGTTATGATGCTCGTGAGATGGCAGGCTTTTTCAACACGTTGGAGCGAAACCAGGTGGCTAGCGGCGCGGGTGAATTACCGGAATTCCTGTCCACCCACCCCTCGCCCGCAGGCAGGGAGGCTGCAGTCGGTGAGTTGGCGGTAGAGTGGAAAGAGAAGCTTAACCTTACCGAGGCAAAGGTAAACCGGGATAGCTATCTAAAGATGCTGGATGGGCTGGTCTACGGGGAAGATCCCCGACAGGGCTTTCTTGAAAACCAGACTTTTTATCACCCGGAGTTAAAGTTTGAGTTTGCTGTTCCGGCGAACTGGTCTTTCCAAAACACACCGCAACAGGTGCAGATGGCCCAAAAAGAGGGAGAAGCGATGATGACGTTAACTCTTGTAACGGGGAACTCCCTTCAGGAAGCATCAAGTTCTGTGTTAAAGCGGTACGTAATGGAACTGATCGATGCTGAGGAGATCACTGTCAACGGCCTGAAAGCAATCCGGATGGAAGCCGGCCAACAACAGCAGGAGGCCATTATTAAAACTTTATCCTATGTGATCGAATATGGCGGTTATTATTACAACTTAATGGGCATCACCCATAGTACTAACTATAGCAGTTTTGAACCTGTCTTCCTGAACAGCATGAAGAGCTTTAAGGAGTTAAGAGACACGGAAAAACTAAATAGGAAACCTGAAAGAATCCGGTTGAAAACAGTTCCTTCCAACAGTAGCCTACAACAGGTGTTGGCGGGATTCGGTGTTCCCGAGGACCGGCTGGAAGAGATTTCCCTAATCAACGGTATGGAATTAAATGCCCCAGTGGAAAAAGGTGCGCTAATTAAGGTGATCGGAGAGTGATTCATCATCTCAGTTTTTTGAAATAGGTCTGATAAACATTTCCGGCAAAGAATTTGGCAAACTTGGAAACAGCCTTCAGTCCCTCTTTTTTTGACGGTGCGTTAACGGCCTTAATGGTTTTTAGCTGTTTCATAAAGTCCGCTATCTCAATATACAGTTTGCCTTTTCCCAAAAGCTTATTTGCGCTGGAATCACCTTCGTAGATACTGATAAAGAGGGTAGTTGTATCTTTCCATACATCCACTCCTCTGTCGTTTTGCACATCCTTGAAGCCTTCGAAATAGTAACGTTTTCCTTCCTGGCTGATCAGCTGGGCGCTGTATTGCATTTTCTTCCTCTCTGGATCGCTTGGATCTACTATAAATAAATTAAAGACTCCCTGAAATGCCGAAAGGGCACCTGTAGATAGTGCAGGTGCTTTCATCGTACCGAGCATCCGTGCCTCATGGATATTAATATCGACCAATGCATCAACGTCATCCGATAGGATGGTGAGGGTAAACTCAAAGGGTGAGTTTTCTTCTTTTCCCTTAGCATAGGCCATATCATAATCATCAAGTTCATGGAGGGAGAAGTAACCTTTCATGGTTTCGGTAAATTGTATGCCCGTAGATTCAGGTGTTTGTAGTGCGGCTCCGTTCCCGAAGGAGCTGAATTCATAGGAAAGTGTCCGTCCCATCTCATCGGCAATGACCCTGCAACTCCGTTCCGCTAAGGCGCTGATGGTCAGCAAAGGATTGGTGCCAATAGGGCGCGGGATCACCGCTCCATCCATCACATATAAGCCGGGATGAAGTTCAGTGCCTTCTTTTCCGCTGAACACTTGGCCTTTATGATCCACTACCCCGGTCGAGGCATCGTCACCCATGGGACAACCCCCTAAGGGATGTACGGTGACCAGGTCATAATTTAGCATTTTGGTCCAGGTAGGGTTAGGGATGATGTTGCCTCCCAAGGCAGTGGTCGCACTGGCCAGTTCCCCGCTCACCTTTTTGAAGATATGCTGCTTGCCTACATCTTTCCAATGGATGTTCAGCCGATCCTCCTTTAGCTCCATTTCCCCGTTTCCGTCATCATGGCACATGACGAGGTATATCTGGGTATGATCAACAGCTCCATGGAATGGCCCCCTCACCAAACTCTTTACCTCTCTCCATTTCTCCTGAAAATAGTCCTTGAAACCTCGGTCCGAATCTTTGCCAACCAGTCTTGAAAAGGTCACCAAGGAGCCCGCCATAATGGACCGGATGGGGCCGGGTACGGTGCCTTCTTCCAAGGTCAGCCCGTCTTCAAGGTTGGGTCTGCTTCTCATGTCGATTACGCTGGTGATACACGGTCCGACCTTTGCTATTTTTCCATCACGCTTATTGCCCAGCCCTATGCCATTAATGGGGACATCATTATTATATCCGAAGCCCAAAACATCTCCGTTCCCAGTAAACCTTTGACCGAGCATATCGGACAAGGCCAGGCCTCTTTGTGCAGAGCGAAGCAGAATCTCCGTGCTGCCCAACGACCCCGCTCCTAGGATGATACTGCCCGCTTGGATAAACATCGGAGCAGCATCGAACTTTTCCCTTCCGGTATTGAGGGGCTGAAAATACACTTGCCACAACCCATTGTTTCTCTTGATATGAAGAACCTTGATATTGGTGAAAATAGCAGCACCATGATTAACAGCATCAGGGAGGTAATTCATCGCGGTGGTATTTTTTGCCCCGATGTTGCATCCGGTGACACAGTCCCCACAATTGGTGCACTTGGGCTGCTGTACCCCCACATGGTTTTTTTCTTTATCTTCAAAGTTTACATTGATGTCGAGCAAGCGGAATTCCTCCGACATAAATGCGGCGGATTTGCGCATGGCTTCTGTCTTTTTTAAGACAGGATAGCCGTTCTTGTTTTCCGGATAAGGGTTGGGTTTCAACATGTCCCAAGCGCGTTGGAGCCCTTCTTCAAAAGAAGCCAAATCACTTCTTATGGCTTCGGGCCAGACGGGATCTTCCATTACCCTCGGATCCGGCTTGATGGACACGTTGGCATTGACCAGCGACGTCCCGCCTAAGCCACAGCCTTTGAATACGCTGATCTCGCTGCCCACGGTGAATTCATACAAGCCATTCTCGGCCCCACTCTGAGTTTGGCCTTTGTTGAACTGCATCTCCAGCGTAGCTTCTTTTAAGGTTTGAGGGAATTCACCCGGTAGGAATTCTTTGCCTTTTTCGAGTAAACACACTTTTAGCCCGCAACGGGACATCCTGCTGGCTGCAATACTGCCCCCGTATCCGGATCCAACAATGATCAAATCGTATTGGGGCTGCATTTCGGTTAAGGGTCTGGAAAGCTTTTTCATGGCGTAATGGAATGGGTAGGGTTTAGATACTGTGGGAATTAGGACGTTTACCATTTGCAGTATTCATGGCTCCAAAGGGGATGTGGATGGGTTGCTCTATCAGCTGGTGATCAATGGGGTCACCCTCAAATCTTGGGTTTTCTTCCGAGCCTTTATTACTCCAGTTTTTGACGGTTTTTTCTACACCTATAGGATAAATGGTAAGCCCCTCGGCGGTTAGATGGATTCTTATGAAATTTTTAAATCCCTCCCAGCGATAAGAGGAAGAGGCTTCTGTGATATGGTTGTCCAAAAACGAGATGCTTATGAGCAGGTACAAGCCAAAGAGCAAGCCGGTGGCTACCCCTCCTAGCAGTCCCATTTCAAGGATAAAAAGCCAGATCCTCAGGTCTTCCTCCAGCCCCATATGCCATCCGGCAAAGCACCAATAGAGTAGGTAAAAGAGGACTACCTGGAGCATGGCATGGAGCGCACCTGCAACATGGCTCCAGATCGCCTTGCCGGATTTGGTGTCGGTAAAGCGGTAAATGCCGATCAATAACATCAGATTTAAAATCCATACCGCAGGGTTGTGCTGGAGGTTTTGCCACACGCTTGTTATAAAGTCCCCCCAACCCTGACCCTCCATGGGAATAGTGCTGGCTTTTTTTAAAAAGTTGCTTTCTGTTCTCGAACCGATCTGCAGAAACCATGAGGTCAACAAATGGAGTACACCAAAGAACAGGGCGAAATAGGGGCTGTACCAAGCCAGCAATAGATTTTTCCACGATAATTTACGGGAGGCGTCAACGGGTGGAAAAACCCCTTTCAGCGTTGCTTTAGAAGTTTCTGAAGGCGTGATGGCCGGTTTCAAAGTATGGGTAGGATGCATAAATGCCCCGCCTCCCCCCGCCGTGATCAGTTGACGCTTTCGCCCGGCTTCGTCTATCTCTTCATACCTGCTGTAATGATGGAGGTCACCGGTTAGAATAGCCACAACCTCGACCTCTTTGTTTTTCTGAAAACCGCCCTTGTCATCTCGATGGCTCCCTAAGTCAAACAGGATCCTGTTGATGAAAAAATTGAGCCGTTCGTGGGAGCTGTCTTTTTTGTCGAAGGATTGATAGACCCATGAAGGTTCAGCTGTACAGAGGATGATCCTGTCATGTTTTTTAAAATTCCCCGCCACTTCTTTGAAATAGCAAAGTTGGGGATAGTCGATGTCCGCATTGAGTTGCACATCGATCCCCAGAAGCCAGGTGTTATGGGGTAGCTTTATGGCAAAATAGCTTCTTTTTTGTTTGGAATGCCAGTTTCCCAGTGACCGCCCCTGACAGAAAAGCCGCAAAAAGTTGGTGAGACCATCATACCAGTCGTGGTTACCGGGCAAAGCGAAGAGACTAGGGCGGTTCTTGTCGTTTTCCTCCCATGGGAGTGCCGCATTGTAGGGGCCTTTCAGACGGTTGTTGTATTCTTCTAACTCGGGAGTCGGATACACTTGATCGCCGCCCATAATCAGGATATCTCCCCGTTTGGTCACCTGCTCCCCTACCTTCAACCGGTCCTGCGCCATCAAATGGGCCATGGTATAAGTCGCATCAAAACCATCCCCCAGGTCAGAAATAAAGTCGATCCATGCTTCAGGACGGTCTGAAAAATCATGCGGCTCCAGGCCGGGTTCTAAAGCTGCCTGCATCTCTCTTCGGTCAGCGAAATTTCCAAAAATTCCCGAGATAACGGTCTTAGTGGCCGTAAATGCCAATTGTTTTGGATTGTACCAATCGACCATTTTTTTTCTTTTAAACTTCATGCTCCAACAGTTTTGCAATCATATCAAATCGTTTTTTGATCCCTCCCTTCTTGCCATCCAAACTCACCTGCGTAAAATAGGAGGCCTTGAGCCTGTCCTGCACCGACTGGTGGAGGTTTCCTTCCAGCCAGGTTCCCTCAATATCGGCGATCTCGATGCGGCAGCATTCCATTTCCAGGCCTATCCGAAAATCAAGGGCGTCGCCCAAAAAAAACACAGCAGAAAAGCGTAAACGCTCTCCAAGCCTTCTGGCATGACGGCGGGAGGCTCATCATAGGTCATAAACCAACTCTCAAAGTGGTCATCCAATACCCCATTGGCTTTGGGCATATACATGGTGAAGAAGGGATCCGGACAGATGTCGGCCTGTCGGAGGAAGGATACCCTGGGATGATCGCCGATGTAAAGCCTTGCCCTGGCTTTGCCGAGTAGATTGATGGATGCGCGGGTATGGAAATAAATATAAGAAGCCATCAACATATTGCGGAACTGGCAGTAATTGGTAGTACCTACCTTGATAGGCAGGCTGGGGCCTTTGGGTATTTCCATCTCGATCCGAAAGACAAACTGCCCATCTTTTTCATATTGGCTGCTTACAGAGGTATCGGTGACGATAAAATCCAGGCTCGCTTGGTGCTTGGGCATGCCCCAGATTCCCTTGCCGCCCTTGACGGATATTTCCGAGCTCACGGGTAAGTCCAGGATGTACTGGCCGGTTCCATAGACTTTCATGAAGGAGAGGTTCAGCATTTTCGGCGCCGGCTTTTTACCACGGGTACAGGCGATGGCAATGCTGTACTCGATGTATTTACCGATGCTGGTTTCCACATAATTGATAACGGTGACCAACAGCACCGCCCTGCCGTTGGGGAGACGGAGGGCGTGGACCTCATTCCCCGGTAGCAACGCATCGGCTTTTTCCCAATCGCAAGAAAACCCTGCCATCAATGCGGGCGAATCCTTAGCAGAAATAGGCATCTGGTAGGGAATGTTATCCACTAGAGCATACCGGTCTTTATACGCTTTTATTCTTTTGGGAGGCATAGGGTGGGGTAAAGGATCTGTTTAGCTCTTTGATCATCAGGGGAAAAACATCTATATGGGCATTTTTGCCAAAAAAGATGTCCAAATGACTGTAACCGTCCAGGATGTGCAGCCCGTGCCTACCGGGTTCGGCGTCTTCCAAATACTCAAAAGTTTTTTGCTGGCTTTCAGGCAGGAAGCATTTGTTCTGGGCTCCTCCAAATAAGATAATCCTGGGAAAGGCTTGGCTGTGCTTCGGCACATAATTGCTGTCGGAATCTAAAGGGACAAGCTCTCCTTGTGCGATACATTTTCTGATGTGGTAGAAAAAAGAAAGAGGAACTGCCGCAAATTCATGCTGTATCCAGTCCATGGTTTCTTTATCCAGATTTTCCAATCGCCAAAGGGCTGGGAATCCCGCACCATACACAAAACTCACGAACTTGCCCACCAAGGTGTCCTTCTCATGATGGGTGGCCTGTACCAGCAATTTTAGCATTTTTGACTTAAAATCCGGCGCATGCAATCCCCATTGTGGGTTGAGGTAGGTGAAAAAATTTTTGACAAGGGGAATATAGCCCCACAATTTAAACAACGAGTATTTGGGGACAATGGGATGAAGCGAAACGGCATTGCTGATGATGGTTTTTACCGCCGGTACCAGCCCGAGCATCGCCGAAATCATAAAGCTGGTACTTCCCTGGCAATGGATGATGGCTATGATGTCTTCGGATCCAGTCAGCTCTACCACTTTTTTAACCGCTGCTGGATGGTCGTTCAGCGCTACCTGATCCAGGTCCCATTCGTTGGGTGCAAAGTCAATGCTGCCCCGCCAGTTTTCTATCCATACATCATAGCCTTCTTCCATGAGACATTGGATAAGATTTTTGCTCGTGGGCGGATTAAAAATATTTCCCCTGACTCCTGCGCCGTGCACCAGAAGCACCGGGTTTTTGGTCGGCTGCTGCCTAGGCGGATGCTGTAAATTGCATCTGAATCCATCCGCGGTTTCAAACTCGATAATTTCAAAATCTCCCATGGCTTAAGGGATTTGAAGGGGGTAAAATGGGTTGTTTTTAGTGATTTGTTTCTATGGATGCAAAAACTTCCGTAAAAATATATGGTCTAAATTAACTTCACCAATATATAATGTTTTCCTAGGTTATCAAAGTAAACCGTCCGGATTTTACTTTTTTTGCCCAAGCTTTTTTCCCGTCATGGTATTTGAAATGTGGAGATAATTCAGGTAATTGTTTTTTAAAGCTGTACTTATGAAAGTTTTTGCGTCGATTTGGATGTGGTTAATGTTTGTTCAGCCTCTTTTTGCACAAAGTATGATGAAGGAAATTTTATATGTGGGCACCTATTCCCAGGGAGGAAGCGAAGGGGTCTATGTGGTGGAGATTGACCGCCTGGCGAGAAAAAGCAAAGTTTTGCAAACGGTGCATGACAAGCAGCATCCCACATTTTTGGCGGTGCATCCGAATCAGCAGTTTTTATATGTGGCCTACCGGGAAGGGGCGGATGGAGGCGATAAAAACGGCACCATTGCCGCCTATCGTATCGACCAAAGCACAGGCAAATTGTCCCCTTTGGGTTCTCTTTCGTCCATGGGCGATAGCCCCTGCCACCTCAGCGTGGATCCTACAGGAAGGATGTTATTTGTTTCTAATTATCGCGGGGGAAATCTGGTTGCATTTAAGATCAATTCAGATGGAAGTCTTGCTCCTGACCCTGATTTCGTGCAACATGAAGGAAGGAGCATCCATCCACAAAGACAAGATGCACCCCACATGCATTCGATGATCCCCGCAGCTGACGGCAATTACGTCTATGCCTCCGACTTGGGCATAGACAAAATCATGATTTATAAAGTTGACGCGGAGAGGGGAGAACTAACTCCTGCGGAGACACCCTTTGTCAGTAGTGAAGCGGGAGCGGGGCCAAGGCATCTCGAGATCCACCCCGCCCTTCCGTACGCCTATTCTGTAGAGGAGCTTTCCAACACGGTCGCCATTTACCAGATTAGCCCCCAGGACGGAAGCCTCACTGCCCACGGCCGTGTCAATATGCTCTCTGACGGGATTCACGCCGATGAAAACACCGCTGCCGACATCCATATCTCTAAGAACGGCAGTTTTCTCTATGCCAGCAACCGGGGCCAGGATAACCTGGTGATTTATCAGATTGACCCAGAAAACGGCCGCCTTTCGCTTATAGGGCATCAGCCTACCGGAGGCAAACACCCCCGCAACTTCAAGGTAGACAATCAGGGAGAGCTCGTTTTTGTGGCGAATATGCACAGCGACAACATTGTCGTCTTTTCCTTGGATGCTTCGACGGGCTTGCTTGAACCGGTTGGCTGGGAGATGGTTATTCCACAGCCGGCCTGTGTAGAGCAGATCAGGCTTTAATTCTAGATCATAACGAACATGAGTTGAATATCCCCTCTTTTAGGTAATCCATGATGGGTTTTCTTTATTTCTAGGGGTAGGCAGCCACTTCATGACTGCTTTCCCTTCAGGATTTAAGGCTCCTGGAGGATTGGTCAATCTACGGCATGAGCCGGTCCAAAGCAAACTTCGCCATATTGATTTTTTCATAAGGGTTGTTTTCCCCGTTCTCATAAATGCATAAGACCGCCAAAAGCCTTTTGCTCCCTCTTTTGACCCCGACATGGCCTAGCCGGAAGGATAATTCACTGTAAGCTTTATAAAGTGCCTAATTTTTGCCATATTTATTCTGGTTTGAATAAGATATCGGGAAGATGGGGTGCCATAAAGTGCTTCGGTTGCCGCTTTTAATCTAATTTTGCGTACTGGATGTGACTGTTTTTGATAAAGGATGAATTGGTTTAAAAGGTATTTTCAAAAAGATCTGACAAAAGCCTTGAAGGAAGCTGAAGAAAAAGTTCTGCTTCGGGAAAACAGGTTTCGCAGCCTCATAGAAAACAGCCTCGACGGAATCGTCGTCCTTTCCGAACAAGGGAAATCTTTATATGTATCGCCTTCAATAAACGGGATTCTCGGCTATAGTGAAGAGGATGCCCTGCAAACGGATATTTTCGCATTATCCCACCCCGACGACCTTTCTGAAGTGAACAGCCTCTTGGAGCGGGTTGCCCGCGACAGAGACGGTTCCATCCACGTTTTCACCGGACGGATGCGGGATAAGAACAACGAGTGGCGCTGGCTGGAAGCCAAAGTCAGAAACCTGCTTCATGAACCCAGCGTCAGAGGGATTGTAGCGAATTTTGCTGATGTGACCGAGAAGAAACTGGCGGCCGAAAAACTGATGCAGGCCAACCGTTTGTATGCGTTTTTGAGCCAAATCAACAAGACCATCGTTCACTCGAACGACGAGCAGACGATTTTTAAAGAAGCCTGCCGCATTGCCATGGAGTACGGAGGCCTGGAGATAGCTTGGGTGGGATCCTTTGATAAGCAAACGTTGAAAGTCCATGTGGTGGAGTCAACAGGACTTGACCGGGAAGAGCGCGCGTTATTTGAGCAAATCCCCTATCATCCCGCAGAACCCCAGCATCAGGTATTGAATGGTGCCAAGTACTTCGTCTGTAATAATATCCAGCAATCGGATTTAACCCGCTGGAAAGAAGTTGCCGAAGAAAGAAACATCGGTTCCCTGATTATCTTCCCGATAAAAAAAAGCGGACAGGTGTATGTTACTTTCAACCTATACTCCTCTAGAATCGACTTCTTTACCGATCAGGAGATTGCCTTATTGGACGAGGCCGCAGCCGACATGTCGTTTGCTTTGGATGTTTTGGAGAAAGACAAACAACGGTTGGAGGCGGAGAAAAAACTCCTGCACCAAGATCTGAGGTACAGGCAGGCGCAGGAAATCGCCCACTTGGGGAGCTGGGAACTGGATTTTGCCACGGGGAAGTCCGTATGGTCGGAAGAAGCCTGCCGCATTTATGGTGTTCCGCTTGAAGAGTATGAACAAACACATGAGGCCTGGCTCGGGTTTATCCACCCCGACGACCTTGATGAAGTATTGGAGATTGTCCAAAGGGCAATGGTAACCTTAGAAGACACGGAATTTTATTTTCGTATCGTGCGTAGAGACGGGCAGGTAAGGCAATTGTTTCAACAGTCGCAGTTTGTACTGGATGAATCAGGAAAAGCCACGGGCCTTTACGGCGCGCTCCATGATATCACCGAGATAAGAAAGGCGGAAGCGGCGGTAAGGGAATCAGAAAAGGCACTGAAGGAGGTGGTTGGCTTCAACCGGTCCCTGATAGAGGCGGCTCCTGTTGGAATAGCCTCATTTAATGCCGACACGGGTAAATGCCTCTCGGTGAATGCTACTTTTGCCGCTACGGTAGGGGCAAAAGAGCAGGATTTGCTGGGCATGAACTTTAGGGAGATCGCCTCCTGGCAGGAATACGGCCTGTTGCCGGACGCTTCCCAAACCATAGCGACCGGGGAAGTGATCCAGAAAGAGGTTTTTTTTAGATCTACCTTCGGCAATGAAAAATGGATCAACTACAGGTTCGTCCGGTTTTATAACAAAGATATCCCGCATCTCTTACTGTTGATGAATGACATCACCGAACGAAAACAAGCTGAGGAGGCACTGAAAAAGTCTGAGTTCCAGTTCCGCAAAATCGTGGAAACTGCACAGGAAGGGATATGGCTGTCCGATCAACAACACAAGACTCTTTTTGTCAACAAAAGGATGTGTGATATGTTGGGCTATTCTCCCGAAGAAATGAGTGGGACGAGTGTCTTCGATTACATGGACGTCGAAACCAAAAAGGTTGCTGCGAGCGCCCTCGGAGTACAGACGGAACCGGGAAAGCATGAAAATATCGCTTTCCTTACCAAAAACGGGAACAGGATCATCACCATGTTGAGTTCCACCCAGTTTTTTGATGAAGAGGGAAAATTCACTGGTGCCTTGGCCATGGTCGCCGACGTTACGGAGAAAGCCCGCTTGGAGAATCTGCTGTATAAGGCCAACAGGATATCCAGCATAGGGAACTATGAAATCGATCTGGTCAACGAAAAAGTATATTGGTCGGACATCATGAGAGAAATCATGGAAGTGGCGCCGGATTTCGTGCCTGATCTGTCTACTACCAATACCTTCTATAGAGAAGGGCGGTCCAATGTGCTGATCAACCAGAAAGTCAGGGATCTTATTGAAATAGGTGTTCCCTATGATGAAGAGCTCCAGATCGTTACCCAGAAGGGAAGGGTAAAATGGGTGAGGACCATCGGCGAAGCCGAGTTTTTTGAAGATAAATGTCTCAAGATTTACGGCAGCTTTCAGGACATCGATGAAAAGAAAAAATCACAGCGCGAAGTCCTTAGGGTCTACGAGGAAAAAAACGATATTCTGGAAAGTATTGCCGATGCCTTTTATGCCGTAGACAAAAATTGGATGGTCACTTATTGGAACAAAGAAGCCGAAAACCTGCTGCTAAGAAACAGGAACGAAATGATTGGCAAAAATCTCTGGAAAGCTTACCCCAAATTGGTAGGCTCTGACCTGTACCGGCATTACCTCAAAGTGGCGAAGGAAAGCCAGATGCAGCAGTTTGTGATGTTTTACGAGCCGGTGAAGAGATGGTTTGACATCAGTGTGTATCCTTCTTCGAATGGCATCTCGGTTTATTTTAAGGATGTGACTGAACATAAAGAGTCGGAAATACGGTTGCAGGAACTGAACACCAATCTGGAAAACTACACCAAAGAATTGGTGATTTCCAATAAAAACCTGGAGCAGTTTTCCTATATCGTCTCCCACAACCTCCGGACGCCTGTTGCGAATATTTTGGGTTTGACCCGTATGTTAAAGGACAGTGAGCTCGACGGGGATCAAAAGGAATATGTGATCGGTGAACTTAGCTCTTCGGTAGAGGCTTTGGACGAGGTTATCATGGACCTGAATGTTATTCTGAAGAAAAAACAGGAGATCAATGAAAACAAAGAGCGGGTGGTGTTTCCGCAACTGGTGGATAAAATAAAAAACAGTATCTCCAAACTGATCCAGGCTGAACAGGTGGAAATTGTCACTGACTTTTCGGAAGTGGATGAATACTTTAGCATCAAAAGCTACATCCACAGTGTTTTTTATAATTTGATCTCCAACAGTATCAAATACCGCTTTCCGGGCCGCAACCCTGTAATCACCATCACAAGCCGAAGGAGTGAGGGAAAGATTGTTCTGTCCTTTCAGGACAATGGGAGCGGCATTGACCTTGAAAAAAGGAAGGATCAAATCTTTGGGCTGTACAGACGGTTCCACAGCAACACAGAGGGGAAAGGCATGGGATTGTTTTTGGTTAAAACCCAAGTGGAGGTCTTAGGGGGGAAGATAAATGTAAAGAGTCAGCCCGGTTACGGTACTGTATTTGAACTGGAGTTTCCTGACGATAAACCAGACGCAGCTATATGAGAGAACCAGAACGTTTTATAGTGGTTGATGACAACCGCACCAACAACCTGATCTGCGAATTTACCATTCGGAAATACAGGAAGGAAGCTACTATCCATTTGTTTACCGAGCCTGAAGTGGCGCTTCAAAACATCAGAGAGGAGTACAGCGCGGTCGAAATGGATAAATCTACCGTTCTTTTTCTGGACATCAATATGCCTTCGATGACGGGTTGGGAGTTTTTGGAGGAACTCAGGGGTTTTGCCGAAGAGATCCGAAAGCATTTTGTCATTTATATCCTTTCCTCTTCGGTAGATGAAAGGGACAAAGAAAAAGCCGATGCCGATCCTTTGGTAGCAGGGTTTTTTTCCAAGCCCTTGACCGTGAACAGTATTCAGCAAGTAATGGAAAGGCTTCAAGGTCAAAGTACGTCCCGTCAATAGATGTTGCAGACTTAATAAAATGAGCTCCCGCAGACGAGGCAGACCATCGCAGCCTGTCTCAGGGTTAACCCGCACCATCTACGGAGAGTTTGCTTTCATTCCGTCCCCAGTCTGCTCCCTTCTCTCAAGCCTCCAGTAATTTTCCTATCTCGAACTTTTTCATCTTCATAAAAGCTTCCACTACCTTTGGTGACCGTTCGGGGTCGTTTATCAGTTGGGCCAATACGCTGGGGACAATCTGCCAGGACACGCCAAATTGATCCTTCAGCCAACCGCATCGGCCTTCACTTCCGCCTTCCGTCAATCTGTCCCAGTAGTGGTCGATCTGCCCCTGGGTGTCGCATTCCACCACCAGCGAAATGCCCTCGTTGAATTCAAAGCCGTGTGTGCGTGAGCTGTCCATCGCCATTAGCACGGAGTTGCCCAGCGTAAATTGGGCGTGTTTGACCGTGCCTTCTATGTCTCCGTCCCCCGCTTCGTACCGCATGATGCCGATCACGGAGGAAGGCTCAAAAACCGATGTGTAAAAA
>CAZHZP010000028.1:14840-16729 GCA_964537165.1 uncultured Roseivirgaceae bacterium
AAATACGGAGCAATAGAAGTTAGCGGCTTCCTTTGCATTGCCGTTGAACCACAAGCAGGGATAGACGGTCTTTTTCATTTTGGGTTTGATTTATGTGTCAGGTTTTTTTTTTGAGCGGATTTTAATATGGAGCATGGAAGATTGTGTTGACTATTCAACAACCCATGTTCAACACCCAACATTCAAGCGGAAGATGCCCAGCAGGCGCGGGATCTTTTGCCCCGCAACTTCTAGCTTCATAGAGGAAAGACCTTTTTAGCCCTAGCACGGGGGAGCTGATCGGGCATACGAAGTTGCAAACTTCGTATGACGAAAACCCAGGAGCAGAGTATACGGAGTCTCAGGCTTCGTATAACGGACATGTTGCCCCCTCTGTCTTCCGTCTCCGGTCTCCTTACTTCCCACTCACTCTCCTGGTTTTTCTCCACAATTGAACATCCACTGCACTCCGAATCGGTCAGTACAGCTTCCGAAATAATCCCCCCAGAACATATCCTGTAGCTCCATGGTCACTTTCCCTCCTTTGGAGAGAGCGGCAAAATACTTCCGGGTTTCTTCCCTTGTGTCAAGCTCGAGGTTGATGTGGACATTGTTGCCCGTGACAACCGGCATTCCCAAACATTCCGGGGAATCCGTTCCCCTTAAAGTATGCTCGCCATTCAAGATGGGAAGTTCCACATGCATGACCAGGTTTTTGTCTTCCTCCGACAAAGGCGGCATGTTTTCCGATGGAGGGATGTCCCCTAGCCGCATGATGTTATTGCCAAAGAACTCTCCTCCAAAAACCGATTTGTAAAAGATAAAGGCTTCTTCGGTACTTCGTTCAAAATTAAGATAAGTGCTTACACGCGCCATTTCATTTGGATTTAGATGTTAAATGATAAGTTACCGTTGATATTATGACTTATGATTCACAGATTTCTTTAAGCTTATTCAATGCCTTTTGCCACGCTTCACGCATATGGTCTTCATATTGTTTGGTCGTGTCCGTGACAACGGTCAATGCCGTGGCTCCCTGTTCCTCTCGGAAATAATAGATTTCCTGAGCGCCCTCCCATTCCGCAACCGCCTCTCCACCGGTGACTTCCTCGCCTTTATCAATGATCCCATAATGTTCTATTTCTACGACCTTGCCCGGGATATTTTCTTTGATCTTTCCGAGCATGCCATACTGTTGGCCGTCATCGGAGGGCCCCAGGAATCGGATATCGGCTCCTTTTTCCCAGCTTCCCTCGAAGTAAGAACCTGGATGAAATAGAGCAGTCCACTCCCTGTAGGATTCGTCCGCCAGCATGATGCGCTGTACCTTTTCCGGGCTGGCCTCGATTCGGATTTCGAAATGGAGGGTGATCAGGTTTTTCCTTTTTTCCACATAGGTTTTAAAGTTATCCATAATGGCTTGCCATCCCTGTTGTTGCATTTCTATAGAGTGGCTACTTTCCGCTTCGAAAGTCTCCGTTACAGTGGTGGTTCCTTCCCTTTCTTTGAACTCAATGCTGACTTTCCGTCCATCACCGAGGGTATAAGCGATGAGTTGCTTGGGTTTTACTTCGTCATAGGCGCCGCCGAAATCAAATCCAAAGCTGCCGTCCTTGGCTTCCATGCGGGAGAGAAACCTCCCCCCCGTGCGCAGGTCGTTTTCGGCCTTTCGGGTGTGCCAGTCTTCCGAGGCATTGTTCCATTGAAGGATATGCTGGGGCAGTGTCCATGCGTCCCACACTTTTTCTACAGCAGCATGAACAGTTGTTTCTACAGTGATGGATGTCTTTTCCGTGGTTGTCATAACGATGTCTTTTTAAGGGTTAATTGAATAGGTTTGTTGCAAATTTACCTAGCTTCCCCCACAGACCGGGTGGGTAAAAACGACAAAGGAAGGGTGGTATGCGACA
>CAZHZP010000029.1:0-16492 GCA_964537165.1 uncultured Roseivirgaceae bacterium
CAATATTAAGATTGAATTTCCAGACTTACAATATTTAATTTCTTTATTTTATTTGGATAAAAAATTATAATAGAGCTATATATTGTAAAACACAAATATTAAATGTCTGTTTTTAATATTTTCAGATTTTGATAGATTAAAAAATTAAAAAAGTTCTTTTTTCGAAATTTTATTCTGATTGCCTACCCCTTTGAATTTTATGCTCAAAAATTGAATTTCTTCTAGCCAAGGAGGCAGATCCTTATGATTTTAATAAATTTTTGCTGCCTATTCTTCTTCACTTTTTATAGCTTTACGAGGACAACATTCCTGACTCCCCACATATGCTTGTTTTTCCGAATGCTAAAATAAACCTAGGACTCCAAATTACGGAAAAAAGAAAAGACGGCTTCCATAATCTCGTCACCTGTATGTATCCCGTCCCTCTAACTGATGCCTTAGAAATCATTCAGGCAAAGAAAACCGAATTCACATCCTCGGGCATAGCCATTCCCGGTAATGAGAAAGACAATTTAATCTTAAAAGCCTATCAGCTGCTGAAAAAGGACTTTAACGACCTGCCTCCGATAGCCGTCCATTTGCATAAAGCCATCCCGATCGGAGCAGGCCTGGGCGGGGGATCCGCCGACGCGGCCTTTGCTTTAAAAATGATGAACAAGCTTTTTGATCTTTATTTGGAAGATTGGTTCCTCGAAGACTACGCTGCCCGGCTCGGCAGCGATTGTTCTTTTTTTATAGAAAACAAACCAAAAATCGCGAGTGGGAGGGGCGAAATTCTAGAAGCCACCAATCTGGACCTGAAGGGAAAATGGCTGGTTCTGGTAAACCCAAACATCCATATCGACACCAAAGAAGCTTATGCCGGAATAAAGCCTAAAAAGCCCCAGGAGGATCTCAGGGTGATCCTTGCCGACCGCAAGCGGTGGAAAGAAGAACTGGTCAATGATTTTGAATACAGTATCTTTCAAAAATACCCCGAAATCAAAGCCATTAAAGAAGGGCTATACCAACAAGGGGCATTTTATGCCGCCATGTCAGGATCAGGATCCACGGTTTTTGGTTTATTCGATCAAAAGCCCAAATGGGAGGCAGACACTAAAGGATATTCAGTGTTTCAAGCCGAAGTTCAACATTAGGCAGCTAAAATGCCGGGAATTGTAAATGAAAGACTGTTTTACTTCTCTTCCCAAAAGACGGACGAAACAGCGTCGATCCCTTTATTGTATCCTCAGCAGTTGCTTGGCCTTTCTTCTTTTATACAGGTAATTGAATAGCGGATACATGCAGACAGAGAGTAAAATGATGGTGGCGCCCAAGTAGAAGCCGCCTGTCATTTTCTCTTTCTCGCCAAAAATCAAAACCGCTAGAAGGATCCCGTACACCGGCTCAAGATTTACCGTCAGGTTGACGGCAAAGGCAGTCAGCCTCTTCATCAGTTCGACGGAAACAGAAAATGCGTACACCGTACAAAATCCCGCCAAAATAAAAAGCCATACCCAATCCATCATCGTCGGTATCAGCTGCAGGCCCTCATCCGAATAGAGAACCTGGTAGCCCAGCATCACCAAAGCCGTGAAGAGACAGGCACCGATCATTTCATAAAAGGTAATGATGTAAGGATGGCCTCTTTTGGTCAGCCTGCTGTTGATCACCATAAAGATCGCCCCCAGCAAAGCTGAGCCGATCGACATCACCAGTCCAAGCCAATAATCCAGTTCGAAACTGAAAATAACGACCAAACCCACAATGATTAATAAGCCGAGGAAGACTTCATACCACTTCACCTTTGTTTTATTCACCATAGGCTCTATAAAAGCCGTCCAAAAGGAGGCGGTAGCCAAGCCGGCCAGGCATACGGAGATATTGGAAACCCTGGCTGCACCGAAGAAGAGCAACCAGTGAAGGCTGATAATAGCGCCTGTTACCAGGATTTTTACTAGTTCCCTTTTCGGCAGTCGGATTTTGGCTTTCTTCCACCAGAACACCAGTGCCAACCCCACAGCGGCCAGCAAAGTCCTGTAGAAAACCATCTCAATAGTGGGGATGCTGATCAACATTCCCAAAATGGCCGTAAATCCCCATATCAGCACGACAAAATGGAGCATCAAATAATCCTTAATTACTGGAGAAAGAGTCATAGGAAAATTAACGAGGAACTGTTTTATACAATACTAGCCCTGTAACGGCAAACACTATATTGGGGATCCAAACGGAAAGGATCGGATAGTCGGAACCCGCTTCCGCAAAGGTACGGGACAACAAAAAGAGAATGATGTAAACAAAAGCCAACAAGAAACCGAGGGCTATTTTGAAACCGGATCCTCCACGGGTTTTCTTTGAGGCCACCACCACACCGATAAAGGTCAGAATGATGGCTGCAAAGGGCGACATAAACCGCACGTATTTTTCTATCCGATAAAAGTTGATGTTGTCAGCTCCGCGGGCTTCCAGTACTTCGATTTGCCGGTTCAATCTTGGCAGGGTCAACGTTTCATGATGGTTCTTAGGAAGATCAAAATCATCAGGGGTAATGGATAAGACGGTATCCATGGACTTTCCAAAAGTGTAAGTTTCCCCCATTTCATTAAGTTCCCTCAGCCTCCAGTCTCGGACATTCCATACTTTTTGAGCAGTATCCCAAACGATCTGCTCCGCGGAAAGCTTGGCAATCAATCTTCCCTCTTCAATCTCCTCTAAAGTGAACTGGTATCCCCGGTTACCATTGGTAAAATAGCGGGACAAATAGGCATAAGTGTCCGGTCCCACCTGCACGTGGATGTTGTTCTGCCCCGAACTGGGGCTGTCCTCAAGATACTCTATCTTAAATTCGGAAACCCCTGCCGTGGCTACGGGGAGCACCCAGCCATTTAACAAAAAACTGGCAATCGCAATCATTACGGCAGCTGTCAAAAAGGGAACCATCATCCGCATAAAGCTCACCCCGCTGCTGAGAATGGCTACGATTTCGGTTCTTCCTGCCATCTTAGAGGTGATGAAAATCACCGAGATAAAAACCGTGATCGGCGTCAGTAGGTTGTTCAGGTACAGCCCGTAGTTGAACATGTACTTAAGGATTTCTCCCGCAGGGACATTGTTACGGATAAAGGCGTCATTCTTTTCCGTAAAGTCCAATACCAGAACAATCAGGATCAACATCAAGACCACGAAAAAGTAGGTCTTGAGGAAATCCTTGATGATGAGTTTGTCCAGTATTTTCATTCTTGTTCAGATATAGTCCTTACAATCGGGTGCTTACCTTCTTTACCATGGCCTCTTTCCAGGCGGCAAAGTCCCCGCTTTGGATCTTCTCCCTAGCCTGGCCTACGAGCCAAAGGTAGAAAGACAGGTTATGGATACTGGCGATCTGCGCTCCCAATATTTCTTTGCTAATAATCAGATGCCTCAAATAAGCTTTGTTGTAGAAGCTGCTCACATAGCTGTTGATGCTGCTATCGATCGGCGAAAAATCGTCTTTCCACTTCTCATTCCGCATATTCACGATCCCTTCGCTGGTAAACAACATGCCATTCCGGGCGTTTCTGGTTGGCATCACACAGTCAAACATGTCAACGCCCAAGGCAATTCCCTCCAATATATTGGCTGGAGTGCCAACTCCCATCAGGTACCGTGGCTTGTCAGCAGGAAGAATATCGGTGATAATATCGGTCATCTCGTACATCACCTCGGCAGGTTCCCCTACAGAAAGCCCCCCAATGGCATTGCCTTCTCTCTCACAGGAGGCGATGAATTCTGCCGACTGCACCCTCAGGTCTTTGTACATGCTTCCCTGCACGATGGGAAAAAGGGTTTGGGAATAACCATATTTACCTTCCGTCGCGTCGAACCGATCCGTACAACGCTTCAGCCAGCGGTGGGTCCTCTCCATCGACTGGCGCGCATAAGCATAATCGCTGGGGTAGGGAGTACATTCATCAAAGGCCATGATGATATCCGCACCGATCACCCTCTGGGTATCCATCACGTTTTCCGGAGTAAAATGATGTTTTGATCCATCAATATGGGATCGGAACATCACACCTTCCTCGGTGATTTTCCGGTTGTCTTCCATGGAGAAGACCTGATACCCGCCGCTATCGGTCAGGATCGGCCCTGACCAGCCGTTAAATTTGTGCAAGCCACCCGCTTTTTCGAGGACTTCTAGACCCGGCCTAAGGTAGAGGTGGTAGGTGTTTCCCAGAATGATCTGGGCTTTGATATCATAAGTAAGTTCTCTTTGGTGTACCGCCTTGACGGATCCCGCCGTACCCACCGGCATAAAGATGGGTGTCTGGATATTTCCGTGATCTGTCTTGATCAGGCCTGTTCTCGCTTTACTTTTTGGATCTGTATGTTCAAGTGTGAATTTCATGTTTATAGCTAATAGTCGATAGACCATGGATGTCAGGACTTTCTGCTCCTCTCTTCGGTCTCGGTTCCTGCCTATTCGGCAGGCAGGCTTCCGTCTTCTCTAAAAGAACCACAAAAATAGAAGCTTATCCTCAAAAGAATTGCTGATTTTGATTTTATCTTTGACACTCACTTAAATTGGGGTATGATCTTGGAAATTTTGTGGACAGCGTTTTTCCTCGCTGCAGCCATACAATTCGTTTACCTGCTATTCATTTTTGGTCGACTTTCTTTTTTCCAACCTCCTGTAGCTTCAGTTGATCCGGAAGACACCATGGAAGAGGGAGTGAGCATTGTGGTGGCTGCCCGCAATGAACTGAAAAACCTGAAAAAACTCCTGCCGATACTGGCTTCCCAACAATATTCCAAATTTGAGATCCTGATCGTAAACGACCGGTCGACAGATGGCACGCCCTCTTTCTTGAGGAAAATGATGAACCTGTATCCCAGCCTTAGGACGGTCACGATCAAATATACCCCTGAGCATGTCACAGGAAAAAAATACGCACTGACGCTGGGAATCAAGGTGGCTAAATACGATATTATCCTGCTAACGGATGGGGACTGTACGCCAGGGTCGGTCCATTGGGTAGAGCGGATGAGCAGGCCATTGCGTTTGGACCGCGACAAGAGAATAGTCCTAGGCTACGGCGCTTATGGCAAGCAAGGTGGGCTGCTGAACAGGTTCATCCGGTTTGAGACCCTCTCCACAGCGGTCCAATATATTTCTTTCGCCTTGTGGAAGGCGCCGTTTATGGGAGTCGGAAGGAACCTGGCTTACCGGAAAAGCTTCTTCCTGGGGAAAAAGGCATTCAGCGGACATTGGCACATCACTGGCGGCGATGACGATCTGTTTGTCAACCGACATGCCAACGGGAAAAATACCGCCGTGGTGATTCATCCGGATAGCATAACGATTTCCAAGCCAAAGAACAATTGGAAAGATTTTTTCACCCAAAAAACCAGGCATTTCCATGCAGGCAGATATTATAATTTCAGGAGTAAGCTTAAATTGGGCTTGTATGCCTTTTCCCATCTGGTTTTTTGGATTTCGGGGATTTTATTGCTGTTTACCTCTTCAAGATGGGAACCAATTGCAATAATCCTAGGGTTAGTGGTGTCAAGGGCTTTGTTCCAAGTCTTTGTCTTAAATGGGGCGAAAAATAAATTGGAAGGTCAGGGAAATGTCTATTGGATGATGTTTTTCGATTTGCTTCATTTAGGTTATTTTTGGATTATCGGGGCGAAAGGGTACCTGTCAAAAAAGATTAAATGGAAATAAACGATAGAGGGTTTTCAGACAAAGCGATAGAGGATTTTGACTTGATAGATAAGGCTGTCAACGACAAAGACCAACAGGCCTACGCAACGCTTATGAAGCGGTACAAGAAGGCGGTTTATTTCATGATCTTGAAAATGATTAGGGACGCCGATGATGCCGAAGACCTGACCATGGAAGCTTTTGCCAAAGCTTTTAGAAACCTGCACCGCTTTAAGAAGGATTATACATTTAGCACCTGGTTGTTCCGCATCGCGACCAACAACACCATTGACTTTATCCGTAAGAAAAAGCTTAAAACCATGAGCCTCAACAACACCCTTACGGATGATGGAGGTAATGCGGTGAACATTGATATCGAAGACGATGATAACAACCCACAGGATGAGTATATCCGTACTCAGCGTATTGAGATGGTTCGGATATTTGTGGATAAACTCCCGGCAAAGTACCGGAAATTGGTAAAGCTCCGCTATTTTGACGAGTTATCGTATGAGGAGATTGCCCAGGAACTTGATAAACCCCTTGGAACGGTAAAGGCACAACTTCACCGCTCCAGGGAATTGCTTTATGAGATTGCCCAAGGTAAAAACAAGCATATTTAAACCAATGAACAACGCAGCCATTATTTTTAAGTATTTCCCTAACCTTACTGACAAGCAAAAAGAACAATTCAGCCAATTAGGAGACCTCTACGCCGAATGGAATGAAAAGATCAATGTGATCAGCAGAAAGGACATGGAAAATTTTTATATCCACCATGTACTTCATTCCCTAGGCATAGCCAAGGTTATGGAATTCGAACCTGGTACCAAGATCCTGGATATTGGCACCGGTGGAGGCTTTCCGGGTATCCCTTTGGCCATTCTCTATCCGAAAGTTTCCTTCCATTTGGTAGACTCCATTGGAAAGAAAATCACGGTGGTAAAAGATGTGTACAAACGTCTCGGACTGTCCAATATAGAGCCCCAGCAGGTGCGGGCCGAGGAGCTGGTCAGAAGATACGACTTTATCATCAGCCGGGCGGTAACCCAAATGGCCAACTTCTATCCCTGGGTAAAAAACAAATTCAAAAAGGAGGATATCAATGAATTCCCCAATGGCATCTTCTACCTGAAGGGTGGAGATATAGAGGAGGAAATGGAGGACCTAAACCTCTCCTATGTAACCTATCACCTGGAGGATTATTTTAAAGAACCATTCTTTGATTCGAAAAAAGTCATCTATATGCCCTATGAGGGCAAAAGGTGATATGGCACTGCCATTTAGCTTAGTTTGCCAATATTGATGGCTGGCCAGTGTACCAGTACCACTGCCTATCCTGCATAACAGGCCAAGGACTTGTACAACCCGGAATACTTCTTCCTGCATGACCTGCTTTCTGATGATGTGGAGCCGGGTGGAGCGCAGTTGGAAGGTTCCCGGGCGCAGGTGTTAAACCAGGATAGATACTTGGATAATTCCGAAGAGGAAAACGAAACAAGGAGGAGTCTTCTGGGAAATCCGGATGTCGCAGGCCTTTGGAACAGCGGGAAGACGGGACGCCGATGGATCCGACATGGCGGAAGTGATCTTCAGAGGCCATAAATATAGCCCGCATGCCCGGAGAAACCTGATCCCAAACAGCAGTTTGGTAGCGGAATAAGAGACCGTAGGTAACGATGCAGCCAAAAATGATCCGCGAAACAGCTACAACTTCTGTCGCATAGGGGATACCTATAATACTGGTCACAGCGCGTTTACGGTATCTGACCTGCAAGGGGACAGCGTCGGGTTTGACCAATGGTGAATAAACCTCCATTTCATCCAGCGTACGTCGATTTTTTTGTATTACAATTGATCTCTTGGTTTTTCCGGTTCATCCACAAAATCAGGGGATTCGGTGAGCTTTAATTTTAGCCGATCATCTCTGTCCTGATCTTTGGATCAAGATGAAGCACATAAAAGCAATTCTCGGTCTCCTCCTGCTCATAGGAACACCCAGCCTCCTAGCACAAACCCAAATACGGGGAGTAGTAAAAGGAGTGAAGGGAGAAGCCGTTCCCGGAGTCAACATCTATCTAAAAGGCAGCTATGACGGCACCTCTTCGGACCGAAACGGAGTCTATTTGTTCGAAAGTTCCGAGCAGGGGGAGCAAACACTGGTTTTTCAGTCGGTAGGGTATCAAGCCGCCGAGGTAAGGATATGGCTGGAGAAGACAGCCATTGAAGTCAACCCCCTTCTAAAAGAAAGCGTTAATGAGATGACTGCGGTCACCATCAATGCCGGCGCGATGGAAGCCTCGGATGAAAAGAAGGCCGTCGTACTCCGGCCCATAGATATCGTCACTATTCCCGGATCTATGGGCGACATCGTGGGGGCACTGCAGACATTGCCGGGCACCGCCACCGTGGCCAACGACGGGAGGCTGTTCGTGCGGGGAGGCGATGCCTCTGAGACTGCCATCTTCATTGACGGGCTCAAGGTCGGGAACGCCTTTG
The DNA here is from genome assembly GCA_964537165.1 of uncultured Roseivirgaceae bacterium. Classification (GTDB taxonomy): domain Bacteria; phylum Bacteroidota; class Bacteroidia; order Cytophagales; family Cyclobacteriaceae; genus DATGMS01. Next base: position 8,168 of record CAZHZP010000029.1, read on the forward strand.
GAAGCACCGTCCAGAACGTCCCTACCCGTACCCGGTTCAATCCGAACTTATTTAAGGGTTCATTTTTTAGCACCGGCGGCTATTCCGCCGCATATGGACAGGCGCTTTCCTCAGCTCTGGCATTGAACACAATAGACTTTCCTGCCCGCAATCAGTCCGACCTGAGTTTTATGTCGGTCGGTCTCGGATATACCCAAACATGGGTGAATGAAAAGAACAGCTTGACGGCATCAGGAAATTATTTTGACCTATCCCCCTATCAGGCGCTAGTCAACCAAAGCTTTGACTGGGAACGCGCCCCATACGGTTGGGATGCTGAAGCCTCCTTGAGGCAACAGATCGGGAAAAACGGTCTTCTCAAAGCCTATGTGCACAAAGAATCGAGCGGGATGAAACTCTGGCAAGCCACACCAGGACAGGATGGCCGTGGCCAGCTGATCCAACAGGCGAACACCTACACCTATGCACAAACCTCCTTTAAACAAACCGCACAAAACGGATGGAGCTTTTATGGGGGAGTATCTTTTTCCGACAACGACGATCAGCTTTCCATAGATCAGACTGAACTTGCGAAAAACAACAGGCTGATCCACGGTAAAATAGTGGCTGTAAAAGATTTCTCGGAGAAATGGTCTATCAAATCCGGATGGGAAGGCTTTTATCAGGACTATAGTGAAGACCTGATAGCCAAAAGTCAATCCAGAGGCCTTCAGGATTACCAGACCCATCTGTTCTCCGAAGCAGACTACTACCTGAACAGCAGGCTGGTATTCCGCGGAGGGCTTAGAGCAGGACACAGTTCCCTATCTCCCCAAAAATGGGTGGATCCCAGGGTTTCTTTAGCCTATAAGTTTCAAAATGAAGGGCAGCTTTCTCTGGCTGCGGGTCAGTTTAGCCAACTACCGGCGGAGGAATTCAGGGTAGTACAGCAGGATTTGGGAAATAGCCATGCAAATCATCTGATTCTAAATTACCTTCTAAGTAAAAATGCCAGAACCATACGTGTGGAAGCTTTTTACAAAGGATATAAAAAACTGGTATTGTATCAAGGCGGTCCATACGACTATCAGCGCCTGGCACAGAAGGGAGAAGGATACGCCAAGGGTTTTGACTTCTTCTATAGGGATCGGGAAACGGTGAAAAATACAGATTTTTGGCTGACTTACAGCTTTGTCGATAGTAAAAGGCAATATGCTGCTTTCACCGAACAGGTACAACCCAGCTACGCCCCCAGACATAATGGCTCCATCGTCATCAAGCATTATGTGTCTGCGCTTCAATCTCAACTCGGTATTTCCTTAAGCATAAATGATGGCTATACCTACCACGACCCCAACTTCCCCGGTCAAATGAACAGCAAAACCAAAAGCTATCAGGCTTTAGGATTGGGGTGGAGCTACCTCCCCCGGCCCAACCTGATCCTCCACTTCGCCTGTTCCAATGCTTTGGGAAGAGACAACATCTTTGGCTACCAATTCAGCAAAGAAGCCAATTCCAAGGGCCACTTCGACTCCCTCCCGTTGGGGCAGGGCGCTCCAAGGTTTCTTTTTCTGGGCATATTCCTGACGCTATCAAAAGATAAAACAGCCAATCAACTCAATAATCTATAAACATTCATTCCTATGAAAAAATACATCTTAGTATTCATGCTGCTGGCCATAATATCATTCTGGGCGAATGCTGTCAATGACGCCTATCTCAAAGCCATGCAAAGAAGCGTCTCCCAACTTTGGCAGGCAGGTTCGACGTTAGAACTACAAGACGCCGCGAATAGCTTTAGCCGAATTGCAGCCCTGAACCCAGAAGAATGGCTCCCTCCTTATTACGAAGCGGTAGCTTATGCACAAATGGGATTCAGAAGCAACGAAGGTCTCAAAATCAAGGATAGTTACTTCACTCTTGCCAAAGCCGGTATTGAGAAAGCTGCTGCCCTCTCGCCTAACAATTCGGAGATTGTGGCCATGATGGGCTTTATCACCATGGGAGAATTAAGCCTGGATCCGGGAGCCCGGGGCCAACATCTTTCGCCTTTGGTCATGCAGACCTTGGGAAAAGCAATAGCCCTGAATCCCAAAAATCCACGCGCATTGGTGATGATGGCCCAAATGGAACTGGGAACCGCCCAGTTCTTTGGCCAAAGCGCTGAAAAAGCCTGTACTTGGCTGAACAGGAGTTTGGAGAGCTTTGCCGAAGAAGCAAGTGAGGCAGAAGCCGACGGCATTAAGCCTGTATGGGGTATCCAGATGGCAGAGCAAATAAAGGAACAATGTCCCTGAAAAATTCAACAACAATCTTGATACGTTAAATAGCGCTACAATTTCTTCTTATCTTCAACCCTGCGGATGCCAGATCTGCCCCAAAGCCATGAGCACTATAGCTATCCTTCGCACTGTTGGAAAATTCGGTTTATTGAACCTGGGCATCATCACCCCTCTGGTGGTGGTATTTTGCCCAAGGTGTTTTATATCGGTAGAAGGGTTGGTCTCCATTTATCCTGAATTCGTCCTTTCCTTTATTATATCCTGTGCCTTGAGCATGGGAGGCTACGCGGTAGAGGACTTTTTTGACCGAAGGATCTCGTGGATAGAACAACCCGTGAAAAGATTGCTGTTAACCTACGGGCTTTATCTGATCTACTCTTTTGTAATCTCCTTTTTCATCATCACGTCCTATGTCCTGATCACGGTCGAAGCGGTAAGCCTGCCAAACATTTCTTGGGAACAGATGGTCAAAAATACGGGGATGCCCATCTCGGTAGCATTTGTTATTATTTCCATTTTCATCTCCAGAGGATGGCTATTAGAATGGAAAGATGCGGCCCTGGAAGCCGAGCGACTAAAATCGGAACAACTGGAAAGCCAAAACCGCCTGCTGATCGACCAACTCAATCCTCATTTCCTATTCAACTCCCTCAATGCCCTGACCCATCTGGTCTACCAGGACGCCGGCAAGTCCGCAACTTTTATCCAGCAGCTATCGCATATCTATCGTTATGTATTGGACGTACGGGATGAACAGGTCGTCAGTTTGGACAGGGAATTGGCCTTTGCGGAAAGCTATCTTCATCTTCAAAAAATACGTTTTGGTGACAGCCTAGCATACGGTTTGCCCGCAACAGAAAAGAACGGGTATTTCCTGCCTCCCCTTTCCCTTCAGCTTTTGTTGGAAAATGCGATCAAGCATAATATTGTCAGCGAACAATACCCGCTTAAGATCAACATTCAACTAGTTGAAAAGAAACTGGTGATCACTAACAACCTGCAATTAAAACCCCAGGCAGAAGCCGGCAGCTACGGGCTGGGTTTAAAAAGCATCATCAGCCGATATGGCTTTTTGTGCGAGGAAGTTCCTACCGTGCAATGTAAAGAAGATGAATTTAAAGTGGAATTACCCCTATTATTATTGGACACATGAACGTATTGCTCATAGAAGACGAAAAACCTGCCGCAGCAAGGCTCAGGCAATTGATCGTCGGGATCCTTCCAAATGCCCAGATCTTTGGCCCACTGGAAAGTGTAGCGCTTACGGTGGAGTGGCTGAAAGCACAGCCCCAGCCGGATCTCATGTTTTGTGACATTCAGTTAGCTGACGGCTATAGCTTTGAAATTTTTGATCAAGTTCAGGTCTCCTCCCCCATTATATTTACCACGGCATACGACCAATTTGCCATCCGGGCTTTCAAGCTTAATTCGGTGGATTACTTGCTGAAGCCAATCGATGCAATGGCTGTCGAGCAGGCGATCCTTAAATTCAAATCCCAACGGATACCGCCCCAAACCGATATTAGCTGGATTAAAGACCTCTTGTCCGATCGACCGGAATACAAAAGCAGATTCGTGGTGAAGTTTGGAGAGAAGATCCAGGCCCTGGAAACAGAAGAGGTAGCTTTCTTTTTCAGTGAGGAAAAAATGACCTTTCTACAAACACACAAGGGAAAAAAATTCGTGCTGGATTACACCTTGGATCAACTGGAACGGTTACTTGATCCACATAAATTCTTCAGAATTAACCGAAAATACATCTCTAGCTTTTCTGCCATTAAAGAAATCCACACTTTCTCCGGCAGCAGGCTCAAGCTTCGTCTTCACCAATGCGAAGACAATGATATTTTTATCAGCAGAGACAAAACGGCCGCTTTCAAAGATTGGCTAGATGGCTGAGAGCATACCTCAGAAAGCCTTGTTAAAAAAAGCCGCTCCTCGGCAGAAGAGCGGCTTTATGATTATTCCTCCAATTCATATTTCAGTGTCCTTCCCTTTTCTACCGCAGGCAAGCCTTCTGTCATCCACAGAGGAGCCGGTGCTCCTTTCAGGTAGTGGTCAAAGAACTGGGATAAGCGGATGGAAAGATCTTTTCTGTTCTTTCTCTCTTTGAGGTTATGGTCTTCTCCATTGTATTGTAACAGCCAGGCAGGCTTGTTCAAACGCTTTAAAGCCATAAACATTTCTATCCCTTGATACCAGGGAACTGCCCCATCTTCATCATTGTGCATGATCAAGACCGGCGTATTGACCCTGTCCATAAAGAACAAAGGGGAGTTCTCGATGTAATATAATGGCTTGTCCCACAGCGTGCCGCCGATACGGGATTGCGTCTGTTCGTATTGGAACATCCGGCTCATGCCTGTTCCCCAACGGATCCCTCCGTAGGCAGAAGTCATATTTACCACCGGCGCACCTGATCCCGCCGCTTTAAACATATCGGTTTGGGTGATCAGATAAGCCACTTGATAGCCTCCCCAGCTCTGACCCTGGATGGCCATATTGTCTTTGTCTACAAAGCCTTTGGCCACCACGGCATGAACGCCGGGAATAATGCTATTGAAAGCACTTGGACCGGGCAGTCCGAGATCATACTTAATATCCGGTACGAATATGACGTAGTCGTTGCTGACGAAAAAAGGGATATTGATGATGGAAGCACTCGGGACAGGCGCCCGATAGGTGTGCAGGCCGTCAGAATTCCTTTCATAGAAGTATACCATCATGGGATACTTTCGCTGCGCATCGAAATCTTCCGGCTTAAATAAAAGACCCTGTAGAGGCGTTCCGTCATTGGCCAGATAGTCCACCAACTCCACGGTGCCCCAATTTACTTCATCTTGCTGGGGATTCAAGGATGAAAGTTTACTGAAATCCTTAGCCGCTAAGTCCACTGCGTAGATATCCGGTGATTCCTGATAAGTTGATCTTTTGACCGTCAGTTTATCGGCTTCCTCCGCTTTGGCTAAGCCGAAATAATGATGATCGGTAAACACCAATTCTTCCGGCTGTGTCTTCCCCGCATAATCGGCCACGAAATAGCCGCTTTTCTTTTCCCATTCATGGAAGGCCCTAAGCAACAGCGTACCCTTAGCATCAATCCCTTTTTCTTCCTTATCCAATCTCTCCCTTCTAAACTGGATCGTCTGTTTTCTCCCCACGCCTGAAGTCAGGTTCAGGGGCTGTCTTTTGGCAGTCGGGTCTATCCGCCAGATATCATAGCGGTCGTATAGCAGGATTGCCTGGTCATCTTCCAGCCACCCAGCTGCTCCATAACTTCCCGGGAATGACGGGGAATCGTGAAGCTCATTATAAAAGCCTGTTTCGATTGTCCCGGTCAGGTTGGTGATCGTTTTCCCTTTCAGGTCATAAGCCATCCAGGTGCTGTCCCTGCTATCATACCAATAGGCGTATTTGCCAGCAGGGGAAAGCACCGGGTTGCCGATGATATTCTTTCGGATCAACTCCTTGGCGCCTGTTTTCAGATCGACGACATATACATCCTTTCCGATTTGGATATCCCAGCTATAATTGCGGCGATAAGGCGAAGCATCATAGGCCAAGGCATAGTCGTGCTCGTAGTCTGTATCGAAGCGGAACTCATGCAGGTTTTCATCGCCCAATTGGATGATTCGTTGATCTTTAATATGATAGGACGCCAGAAAAGTCTCTTTCTCCTCCCTCGACCTGTTGACCAACTGCATGGGCTGTATGTCATCATCCTGCCATCCCCAAATATCCAGTTTTACCCTCTCCTCATCTAAGATGGTTGTGTCCTCTTCATAAGGATAAATGGTATAATCAGGAGCTGTGCCGAAATAAACCCGGGTTTCATCGTCAGAGAAAAAGAGCTTTCCATGCTTGCTGACCATGCCTTCATCCAGGATGCCCTTTGTACCCTTGCCTGCTATTTTTTCGGCACCGCCTTTTCCAACTTGGTGTAAAAAGAGATCATAATAGGGTCTTTTGGATTTTGCAGAGTCCTCTGTGGCCAAAAAAGCCAAATAGCGGCTTTCTTTGGAAAAAGTCGGGGTGGCAAAATCTATTTTTTGTCCCTGCACTAAAGCGGACTTTCCTGAAGGCAACGCCAACAGGTGCAGCTCCACTTGCTTAAGACTGTCGTCTGATTCACGGGTGTAATAAAGGTAATCACCCTTCTCAGCAAACCCATAGGATTTCACTCCCTCAAAGATCCATTGGGTTTCTCCATCCAGGCTTCTGACCGTTAATTGAGCGCCGTCGGATTTTTTCTTGCCCTTCTCTTCCTTTTCTACCTTCGTGGTATCGGACTTGTCTTTTTTATCCTTAGACTCTTTTTCAAAATATACGGCTAACCAATCACCTTTTTCTTCTGGCAGCGCATAAGATTTGACCCTAGCCAGCTTCTCCAATCCCCCGGTCTTCAGGTTCAGGATAAACAAACTGTCTTTGGGCATATCCTCCGCCTTGGTTTTCTTCAGCTTCAGAGCCCGAACTGAATCCTTTTCCGCCTGAATTTTCCCTACAGCAAATCGGTCATCGTTGGAAAATTTCCATTGATGGGCCCGAGGGACCAGGTGCCGCTGACTGGGCTGCCCGTGCGCGACCACTTCCAGCTTAGCATCTCCATCCTGAGGCCTAATCTGGAAACCTACCCATTCGCCGTTCTTTGTAATCTGTTCTCCCGAAATGCTTTCCCACCCGTCATAATCATGGTGGTTGAGTGGCCTTTTTTGTTGTGCCAATACCGCATGATGAAACAATAGGACGAAGAAAACCAAACTGATTTTAATCCTTTTCATTTAAGATGTATATTTTTCCCCAAATTTAAAAAAGATGCACCATACCTGCTCAGGCTTTTACATTAGTGGGTTCCTTCATTTATAAAATGAGAAAAAGAAAGAAGGGAGACGGATCTAAAAGTTATCACTGGCTTATCCGGGATAAAAAAGCCACTCTAGGAGCCACAAGCCAATCAGTCAAAAAACATACAACAAGTTTATTCCATCTCCCTCCGAATGATGTATTTGGCCTTTACCAATTGGTTTTTAACGGTATTTTTGGAAATGCTCAATGCTTCGGCTATCTCTATGTAAGACTTCTGCTCAAAATAATTCATTTCCAAAATCCTTTTCCGTTTTGGAGAAAGCATTTGCACGATCTTTTCCAACTTATTCAGTGTCTCTTCCTTGTTCTCCTCCTCGTTTACAGACTGCGACTGGATCCGTTCCCAATATTTTTCTTTAAAGGCATTGTCCTTCTTCACCGCCTTTAAGAAGTCGAAAATCTCGTTTCTCACCGCGGTAAACACATAGGAATTGAAATTGAGCTCCGGCTTGATGTCCTCTTTCTTTCTAAGTAGTTTGATAAAAACCTCATGGTAAATATTTTCCGCTTCCTGCTCATCTTTGACTATGGAAACAGTAAACCTGATCACCGGTGTCCGGTAATATTCATAAATCTGATCAAGAGCATGTCGATCTCCCTTTCTGAAATTTTCCAGTAGTAGTTTGTCAGGCTGATTCATATTCTTGAGAGTTTAGCTTTTACGTTTGTTGCTGTCTTAATCAAGCTTCAATATCAAGGATTATCTGGTCACATTCTGCGCAAATCACGTATAATATATCTCATTTTGCGAAAATCTTTGCAAGCATTAATGGCTGACTATTAACAGGTTATAATTTTTACCGAATTAAACACCCATTCTCCACATGTCATTTACGACGATGTTAATTTTAATTTTGAAAACTGTTAATTTTTTATTATTAAATTTCGTCAATAACGGTCGGGGGTAACATTACCTTAACCCATAGGGCTGGGCTAGAGCATTCTTTTTTTTACCGATATACGGCACCAGAAAAATTGCCTCCTCCTTTTGGGAGAGTGCCGATGATAGTCTCTACATTAAGCGTAGATTAAGTAGTCTTATTATTATTTCACACAGTACTAATACTACTAACGACCTATCGATTAACATCATCTAACATGACGCTTAACAATACACGACTGATTTCTTTGGATGCCATGAGGGGCTTCACCATTGCTGCGATGATCCTGGTCAATTTCCCCGGTTCATGGGAATACG
>CAZHZP010000030.1:0-7632 GCA_964537165.1 uncultured Roseivirgaceae bacterium
GGCCAGAAAGCAGGCTCGTTGGGCTTACCCCTCATCTGCATCCTAAAGATGGCACCCGCACCTCTGGTGGGGAAGAAACGGAATTCCTCTCTTGCCATCACACCCAGTTGCAGGTCGATATAGTCGTTAATCTTGGCATCCAAATTCAACCTCAGGTCATATTGCTTAAACCCTGTGGCGGAATTCTTATAGTAAGCATCCTGGTTTTGATAACCGATAGAAGCCAGGTAGCGGACATTTTCGCCGCCGCCGGTCAGTTGCAGGTTATGTCTGGACTGCGGAGACCAGGTTTTCAACGTTTCGCCATACCAGTCGGTATTGGGATAGTTCCAGGGATCATTACCTGCGCGATAGGCTTGAATGTCTTCTGGACTATAGGGAGCTACCCTTTCTTGCCCGTTTGGTCGGGTATAAACACCAGTGGATCTGTAGGCATCATTGGCGGCCTGCCACTCGCCTACAGGAAGTTCATACACGCTGAGGTCATTTAACATTTCGGCATATTGGGCCGAATTTGCTAACTTAGGAATGACTGTAGGCTGGGAATAACCTTGGTTAAACTGGTAAGAGAGCTGGGGTTTACCTTCTGTACCTCGTTTTGTTGTCACGAGAATAACACCGTTGGCCGCTCTAGAACCATAGATGGCTGCGGAAGCATCTTTAAGAACGGAAATGCTTTCGATATCATTGGGGTTGATTCGGGCGATACCGCCTGCTCTCGCTGGTACCCCATCGATTACGATAAGGGCGTCGTTGTTACCGAGTGTATTGGAACCCCGGATCCTGATGCCTGAGTCATCGTAACCGGGCTCACCGCTTCGGTTGACCGCAATCACCCCTGCCATCCGTCCCGCAATGGAGTTGGAAAGGTTCATGGCCGGTGATTTGACGAGCTCAGCACCTTGGACGGAAGCTACCGACCCGGTGATGGTTTCTTTCTTTTGCTCACCGTAGCCTACTACCACTACCTCGCTTAGCGATTGCATATCGGGCTGGAGGATGATGTCAATGGTAGACTGATTGTCAACGGTGACCTCCTGGGTGAGATAACCAATAAAGGAGAATGCCAAGGTCTCGCCTTGTTGCACGCTGAGGCTGAACTTGCCGTCGAGGTCAGTTACGCCTCCTCTGGTAGTGCCTTTGATAAGGACTGAAACCCCGGGCAGGGGCATGTCGTCTTCGCCGGAAATAACTGTACCTGTTACCTGCCGACCCTGTGCATTGGCTGCCAGGGTTGACAACAAGGCCAAGGTTATCCCAAGCAGAAATACTCTGGTTTTTTGTAGATAATTATTCATACGTTTTTTTTGAATGAAATTAATTTGGGTGCAAATGTTAATGCGTGTTAAAATTGAAGTATTTAATCAAGAATTCCAATAGCTAATTTCTAGCAGAAAGTTTTTTACAAAAGTTCGATTTTAATTTACAGTACAATCTTTTAAAATTGCCTAACAAAAGAAGTGTTTTCATAACATTTTATTAATGTATAAATGCTATGCTTGTTTATCTTCTAAAATTGTATTTTAAATAGAAATTTAAATTAAGTGTGAAAAAAACACTGTTGAGGATTTTTCCGCCTGATTTTTGGGCGTCGTCCAGGTATACCCGTGGAGAATTTTGGGTTGGAAAACCGATTAACGCCGTTTAAGCCCGTTGATATTCGATTTTTGGCTGGTTCTTAATTACTAAAACAAATAAGAGGCAGGTCATTGCTGCTATTATAATTCGGTTGTGGTAACTGAAACATGATATGAATTCGTTTAAAAATTGTATTCTTTTTAGAATTTAAGTTTATCGAACCAACCGATTTCAGTAATCCGGTGCTTCCTCTTCTCTTTGGAGGGGCTTAAAATTAACACGTAACCACCATAAGGCCACGCTGGATTCAAATTCCGCCCCTGGATGTCGGCGCTTTCCAGAAACAAAGTTACCGCAGTGAAATAGAAGCGGCGGCTCCCGGTGTGCACGGAGTAGCCATCGTTTTCCTATATCTTAAAAAATGTCAAATCCGCAGGAAGTGATGTACAGATAGAAAAAAATGAATTAATTTTCAACTTCCAATAAAGGAGTGACTTATGGGCTTATCCAATCCTTTCTTAAGAGGGCTTTTTGCTGTTGTGCTCTTTTGCTGCTATGGTCAGGTGTTTTCCCAGGGGATAAAGGGACATGTACGTGCCGACAACGGGGATCCTTTGGCTTATGCTTCTGTATATATAAGGAATATCAATGACGGCATCCCCACTAATGAGGAGGGGTATTTTGAAAAGGGCCTTCCGCCAGGCCATTATGATATCATTGTACAGCACCTCGGCCATCAATCGGTGCAGCGGACGGTGGAGGTCCGGGAGGAATGGCTGACCATCGACTTCAGCCTGGAGCCGCAGACTTATGCCCTTCAGGAAGTGGAGGTGAGGGGCGGACAAGAGGATCCTGCGTTGACGGTGATGAGAAGGGCCATCGCAAAGGCAAAATACCACAGGCTCCAGGTGCAGGAATACAGCATGACGGTTTATATCAAAGGAACCGGAGAGCTTACTGATGCCCCTTTTTTTCTAAAGAAAAAACTAAAAGAAGAAGGAATAGGTCTTCATGAGGCCTTCACCAGCGAATCTGTTTCCCAAATCACCTTCAAGCAGCCCAATAAGGTAGAGGAAAAGGTAATCAGCATCCGGTCAAGTGGCGAGCAAAACCAGACGTCCCCTGCTCCTTATATAGGAGCAAGTTTTTATAACGAACAAATCAACGATGCCATTTCTCCGCTCTCCCGCTCTGCCTTTGCTTATTATAGGTTCCGTTTGGAGGGATCTTTCTTCGAAGGCGAAAGTTTGGTCCATAAAATCCGGGTGACGCCCCGATCCAGGGGAGAACGTGTCTTTGAAGGTTTCCTTTATATCATTGATGGGCTGTGGGCGATCCATAGCCTGGACTTCAAAACCTCTCTGATGGGATTTGATATCGGGGTCAAGCAACAGTATGCGCCGATGGGGGAAAACGTATGGATGCCGTTGACCCATATATACACCTTTGGCGGGAGCTTCTTTGGGTTTGCGGGCGAATACCGGTACCTGGCGACTACCCGGGATTATGAAATTAAGCTAAACCCGGACCTGGTAGCAGAAGTGGAAATCCTCGACGAGGTGGTGGAGGAGATACCCGAAGAGGCCAAAGTTTTTGACCAGAAAGCCCCAGTCTTGGAGCAGCTGGCTGATGAAGGGCAGATGAGCCGGAAGGATTTTCGAAAAATGATCAACCAGTATGAGAAGCAAGCTTTAAAGGAAAGGAAAGACGCTGAAGTCATCTCTGAAAGAAAATATGCCATAGATTCCCTGGCCACCAAGAGAAGCCTGGCGTATTGGGACAGCATCAGACCGGTGAGGCTGACGGAGCAGGAAATTAAGGGCTATCAACGGGATGACAGTCTGGCTGTAGTAGAAGCGGCTAAAAACAGTGAAGTGGATTCCGTCGCCCAAAAAGCCAGGAGAAAGTTTAATCCCCTCGACGTATTGATGGGGGGGAGCTATTATTTCGGCAGAGGCAGGTCAGCCGGATTCCATACCAATCTGGCTAAGGTGTCCTATAATACGGTGGAGGGTCTGAAGATCGGCTTTTCAGGCTATTACCGTTTTCAGAAAACGTCCAAAATGGCAGACAGCCTGACGAATGAGACCAAGTCCTGGAACTTTCGTCCGGAGTTTAGGTACGGGTTTGCGAGCAAGCAGGCCTACACTACCCTGGAAGCCCGAAGGAGGGTGATCCAAGGGAGAAAGGAATATAGCTGGGGAGCCCGGGGTGGGAAGTACATTTACCAGTACAACCGTGACAACCCGATCACCGAACCCGTCAATGCGCTCTATTCGCTTTTTTTGAGACAAAACCACATGAAACTCTATGAGCAGGTTTTTGGAACGCTGTTTTGGGAACACCGCCCGACAGACGCCTTCTCCTATAAGGCACATCTGGAATACGCCGAAAGGAACCCCTTGTCCAATCGGACGGATTACAGTTTCTACAAGAAGCCGGGAAGGGAATTCCTTTCCAACCAGCCACGCAATCTGGAGGCTCCCGCCAAAGCCTTTGATATCCACCAGGCCTTGTTGCTAAACACTTCTGTGATATGGAGACCCGGTCTGAAGTACGGCGTTCGAAACGGGAGAAAATATCCCCTGATGGACACAGCTCCCCTGCTCAAACTGAACTACAATAAAGGGATTCCATTTCAGGGACTGGAGGAAGATGCGGCTGATTTTGATCAAGTTGAAGTGGGGATTTCCCATTTTATCAATTTCGGGATAAGCGGCAAGCTGGACTTTAATATTCAGGCAGGTACTTTTCTTAATAGCCAGCAGGTTTATTTTATGGATTATAAACATTTCGGTGGCAACCGCACGATTTTCAGCAATATGGGGGCTGCCAGCAATTACCGGTTTCTGGACTATTACCGCTTCAGCACGAACGGGGAATATTTCAGCAGTATTTTACACTACCAATTCAGGAAATTTTTGTTCACGCAGCTGCCGATGTTGCGGTTTTCGGGTGTGAGGGAAAATATTTTCTTCAATTACCTCAAGACTGCGCATTCTCCGCATTATACGGAGATAGGCTATTCCTTGGATAATTTGTTCCGGGTATTCAGGGTTGAATTCGGCGCCGGCTTCGAGAACGGGGAGTACAGTAGGGGCGGGCTAAGACTGGGTATTGCGACTTTTATCGATATTGGGCTGGGGGATTAGGTTAACAAAAAGGCCATATCCTCATCGAATATGGCCTTTACGTTTTATGCGGTAGTGGCTTGATACTTGGGGGGTTTTACCGGATTTTTTTTCCGCTTCTTTTTCTTCTTTAACTTGTTTAGCCAGATCAAGGTACCGGTGATTGGAAGGCTGGTGGCAATCAGACAGGAAATAAAATAAAGCAGCTTGCTGAAAGGACCATACACATCGCCAATATGAAGCGCCTTGATCGATCCCGCTACCCTTTCGTTAAACGGCTTGTCCCGGAAGATATCCACGGAAAGTACTTCTGAGGTAGAAGCTTCCAACTTCAGTTTATCCCCGGCGGCAGGCGCAAAGAAACCCGTTTTGTTTTTTGTGATTTCTACGGGAGCATCTGCTTTTTGGGGAAGGGTGATCCTGTAGTTTCCTTTGTAAGGAAGCGTCTGGTCGGCAGCTGCCATATAATTTTCTATTGAGAGAAGTTCTACCGGTTTTGCTTCTGTTTTTTCCCCTTTGGCTTCACGGTCCTGTCCGCCTCCTCTTTGGGATCCTCCTCCTTGTCCCTGTGGCGATCTAGCCGGCGCCTCTTTATAAGTTCCCAGTGTTTTTTGAAGCCCTGTACGGTACCAGGGGAAAGACCATTGTGGGCCGGTGACGCCCATGATAAAAAGAATGATCAGGGAATAAAAGGCGAGCGTATTGTGGAGGTCATGGTTAACCCGCTTCCAATTGGCGTCCCACTTGATTTTCAAACCTTGTTTCCAGTTTTTAACTTTTTGGGGCACCCAGATGACCATCCCTGTGATCACCCCTAACGTGAAAAGGATCGTGGCCGCACCGGTGATGTAGCTTCCCAATGTCCTGTTTGGCAATTCGCCGATCAACGGCTCTTCTATCCTGTCCAACAATAGCCAACGGTGTAGGCTGAACATCGACCGCATAAAGTCGGCGGTTGCGGTTTTCTCTAAGGACGTACCCGTGATGTCCCCCGTATAAGGGTTTACATAGTAAGAGGTTCCGGACCGGCTGTTATCTCCTTCTTTCCGGACCGTCACCTGATAGGTCCTCGCCGGGTCATGGGCTATCGAAATGGCGGTAACATTCGCCTGCGTCATTTCCTTGATGTTGGCGATCACCGTTTCAGCAGGGATTCTCGAAGCGTTTTCAGGAACCTCCACCTTGTGCAAGTGGGGAGCTGCCCATTCCTGTATCTCCGTGTTGTACGTGTAAATCGTGCCGCTGAGACAGACAACGACGATAACGAGACCGCTGATCAATCCCAGCCACAGGTGGACATCGTTAAAAAATTTTCGGGTTTTTTGCCAACTGGATTTTTCTTTCATTGGTTTTGACATAAAGGTGCAATTTTAGTCTGGGTCCCGTTCGTTTTCTTAAATGCTATTGTTGTTGCTTCAATGGGTAACCAAATAGGTGTTCTTTTTTCTCTCTCCGGTCTTCCCTGCCGACAGACAGGCCGGAGTCTTTAAGCTTTTCACTGGTCCCACCATACTTTCGCCTCGGTAACCAGGTCGTTGCCCTGCTTGGATGCCTCTTCGTTATTGGTCATCCTTTCAGTTTCAGGATACATCATCCGCAGCGGACGTGCATTGGCAGTCGGAGCCTGGAGAGAGTTTGGAATATTCGGGATACCCACCCTACGGTAGTCATTCCATGCTTCGATGCTGCTGATTCCCATAAGCGCAAGCCATTTCTGTTCGATGATCCGGTCGACGGATTGATTAAATTTGACTGAAGGATTTTCCAGATAGGCGGGAAGAGCATCGAGGTCGGCTCCCATATAAGCGAAGGACTCCCGGACAGCTGCTTCATACAAATCTTCCGCGGAGGCACTTAGCCATCCCCGTTGTGCAGCTTCGGCCTGAAGGAACAAGCTTTCGAAAGCGCCCATCAACACGGAAGGCTGGGTGGAGCTTTTGAACAGTGCTCCCGGCTGGCCATTGTTTTCCACGGGACCTTTGAAAGCTGAGGTCACAGCCCTGCCATACAGGCCGTGGTTCACTACAGGATCTCCAAAAAGAACGCCCTTGTATTCACCATCGACATCAACCAGAAGTTGCGGCAGCCTTGGGTCATTTTTTTCCTCCAACTGCTTGATAAGAAAAACAGTAGGACGGATGTCTTGGTAGTTGGCCGTCACGGCCCCTTCCACGTTGCGGTAGTAGCTTTCCCAGAAAGGGTTGAGCTTAGAGGCTGTATTGAGGTAGCCGGGCTGGACAAAGGCGTTTTCGCCTGCCCTCAAAAATCCGCTGCCTTCTGCGGCAACTTTGTTTAATTCTGATTGGATGTAGGCGTCGTTGCCGGTTTGGCTTTGCCTGACGAGCGCCCTTAATTTGACGGTGTTGCCAAATTTGGCCCACAGGGTTTTGTCACCTTTGAACAAGATATCGTCGTTGCCTGCCTCTGTTCCTGAGGGTGCATTTTTCAAATCCTCAATCCCTTCTGTAATCAGGTTGATGGATTTTTCGTATACGGATTGTCCGGTTTCATAAGCAGGGGTGGAGTATCCCGTTCCTTGTAATGCTTCTTCAAAAGGTACGTTGTTGTAGATGTCCACCAGCCGGAGGAAATGCCAGCCTTGCATGATCTTGGCCGTTCCCTGATAAAACAAGGCGCCTTCTTCTTCGGCCTGTTCCCTGATCAGTTGGTAGTAGAGCAGGTTGGTGTAGCTGGTTTCCCATACAGGATAGCCATCCCTCACGTCCCTCAGACCGGCACCATTGTATGTTTTTTGGTTGAAGAACATGTTGATGCCTTCGCTGGTCGTCCCCCAATAGCCGCCCCACAAGGCGCCCAATTGGTTCAACTGGCCAGTTTCCTGGTTGACGGTCGCCACCAGAGCGGCCGGAAGTTTGGCACTCAAAGCCAGGTTTTCTGACACGGGTGCGTTGGGGTTGTCATT
>CAZHZP010000030.1:7732-16243 GCA_964537165.1 uncultured Roseivirgaceae bacterium
AAATCCCAGAATGCCTTGTCTCCAGGTGACAGCACGGAGGTATTGGGAATAAAGCTGCCATCTGCCTGCTCAATGACCGAATTAGGATAGATGAACGGCTGTCTGTCGAAGGCCACTGTATTGGGATGGGTTCCTGCTGTATACTGTCTAGGGATTATTTCGGAATATAACCACCCACCCAATCTGCTGTCGAATTGTGCACCGATGCTAAGGCCTTTGTACTGGAAGAAGGAGCTCAGGCCCATTTGATAGGGAGGTACCATGCTGCCCAGGTGGGTCTCGGAAGATGCCAAGACAGGATAGCCGGTCTCACCGTTGATCACGATGTTGCCCTTATCGTCTCTTTTATAGTCACTGACCATCAAGCTGGGGTAAGCCTGGCCTACGTTGGCATAAGACTGCCGGAAGATATTGTAGGAATCACCCTCATATAACTCTTTCACTTCATTCTTGATGTGGGCGAAGGTAAAGCCGATGTTCCACTTCATGTCCGCTCTGCTGATCACATCCGTATTCAGGTTCAGTTCGATGATATTGTTGGTCAACCTGCCTGCGTTAACGATCGCGGTACTGTAGCCAGTAGCTCTGGACGTGGTGGCATTGAATATCTGCCCTTCGGAATCTGAATAAATATAACTGCCCTCAAAGTGCAATCTGTGGTCAAGGAAGCTCAGTTGGGTTCCGATTTCGTAAGAAGTCACAAACTCCGGCTTGATATCAGGGTTAGGGTAGGCGCTACTGGGCGTAAACCCGACCAAGTTGCCAAAGGGGAAACCGTTGATCTGGCTGTAAGGGTTGTTTAACTTATAGGGATCCAGCGTCACATTGCCGGTCCTGTTCCAGGAAGCAAAAACTTTCCCGAAAGTCAGCTCCCGGCTATCTTTTAAAGAAGGGACAGCTTCGTTGAAGATAAAGGACGCGCTCAGGCCCGGGTAGAAATAAGACCTGTTGTTTTCGCTCAACACAGATACCCAGTCATTTCTTCCGGTCAAGGTGAGGAACAGGTAGTTTTTGTAGCCACCCGTAAATTCACCGTAAGCTGCCAAAGAGCGATACTCCGTGATGGAAGAACCAGAGCCGGAGGAAAGTTCCCCCACACGGCTGTCCGGATTAAAGATACCGGGCAACAACAGGTTATCAGCGCCGACATTCACCCGCTTAATGTAATCTGAGCGGAAATTCTGTCCTAACAATAGCCGGGTGGTAAAGTCTCCCACCTGCTTGTTGAAGTTTAAGATAAGGTCCCCGTTCAGTCTCTGGAAATTTTCGCTGCCATCCGCTACTTGTCCGTTGACATTTCTGCGGCCGGATGCCTGGAATTTTCCGGTAGTAGAACGGGTTTCTTCGCTCACGTTGTACATACCCAGTCTGTACATGGCGCTGAACCAGGGTGTGAATTCATAATCCAGTTCGATCTTCCCGTTAAAGGTATTTTGTCCGGTCTTGTCCCGGTTGTTGTCCAGCAGGAAGAAGGGGTTTTTGATCTGGTCGGTAAAGTAATACAAGGGGTTGGCAGGGGAGGTGGGATCTTCCCAGTCTCTCATTTCGGAGAAGTCAATGTTGGCGGGCGAGGTATAGGCTGATAGCCAGGGCCCGTCAGGTGCCATGTCTTTGTTGAACTTCACATAGTTGATATTGTAGGAAGTGTTCAGCTTTCCGAATTTTCTCGATCCATTGAATCGGCCGCCGGTTCTGCGGCTTTTGTCGCCAGGAAGGATGCCTTTGATGGAAACATCCTGCAAGGAGAAAAAATAAGTGGTGTTTTCATCTCCTCCGGAGAAGGAAAGGTCATTCTGCACGTTCACGCCAGTTTGAAAGAGGCCAAGCCGGTTATCTCTTTCCAGTGCGGCATATAAGTTCTGCGGTTGGGTACCATCGGGAAGCTTAGGGCCAAAATCTTTTACCGTACCGTCAAAACGTGGTCCCCATGACTCAGATTGTAGTGGGTCATAAACCCCATTTTGACCTTGTCCGAATTCTTTTTGTGCTCTGGGAAGAAGGAATGCTTTAGAGAAAGTGGTGGTATTGCTAAAACTGACCCTTTGGGTACCCGCACTTCCTTTTTTTGTCGTGATCATCAAGGCACCGTTGACCCCTTCTGAGCCATACAGTGCAGCAGCATTGGCACCTTTGAGGACGGTGATGCTTTCTATATCGTTGGGGTTTAGTCTGTTAATGTCCGGTACAGGTACGCCGTCGAGCACATAAATGGGGGCATTGGCTTGTCTGTTTAACGAACGGGTGCCCCTCATTACAATCTGGATCTGGGGGTCTACTTTACTGTCGTACATATTGATTCTCAATCCGGCCACTTTACTGGTCAGTCCTGTGATAGGGTTCACAGTTTTGCCTTGGTTCAGGTTTTCGTTGTCGATTACCTGTGCGCCTCCCCCGAGCTCCCTGGCTGCGCGCCGTATGCCCAAGGCACCTGTCACCACCACTTCATTCAGAAGACGGACATCTTCGTCCATGGTGATATGTAATATGCTTTCATCCGAGGGAGCAGTCACCGTTTTGGCTAGGAAGCCTACGAATTTGACTTCTAATTCGTCTCCGGGGGCAGCGTACATCCTAAAGCTGCCGTTTCTGTCTGTGACAGCGGTAGTAGGCGTACCCTTGATTTGGACGGTGGCGCCAGGAAGTGGAAGGCCAGTCGAGTTTTCTGTGACAATACCATTAACATGTACCCTTTGTCCATAGAGGTTAATGGTGGCTAAACACAACAGTAACACGAAAAGTAAAGGTCTTTGCATTTTATATAGAAAGGTGATGTAGATGTTATTTAGATTAAATCTAATTTGATGCAAAGATATAGACGCTTTGGAATGATCCATCAATTTTTCCAAGAAAAAAATGAGTTATAGAAAAAAACTATCAATCCAGGCGAGATGGAATAAATTACCCATCCCGTTGTCAAATATTCAGAGGTAACCGTTTTCTGTTGAAAAAAACACAATCCAGAAATGTCTGGCCTGATCGGGTTGTATCGCAGCGGGTTGTGGAGGGCGGTTGCTCCCAAACAAGGAGAGAGCCAACCGACAAAAGATGGATGGAGAGGCAAGCAAAAGCGGCTAGTCGCCTATTGGAGTAGAAACAATAACCCGATGAGACCGCTTTTATCGGCGTTTAGGATGAACTGGATTATAGGAATTTGTTGACCAAATGCTCCCATTCCTGATCTAAGTCAGTGGCCGGCCTTTTCTGGTCAGCTCTGCGATACCAGTAGTCGGCATTGGAGAGGTCACCTTCTTTTCTATGCAAATAAGCATGCACGTGCGCCGCCTCAGTACCCGACAGGGAGTCTACCAGAGAGTGGGCCTCCTGCCAGTTCCCTTTGCCGTCATACCAAAGGGACTGGAGGTAAACAGATATCCCAGCCGGAGGCTGGTGGTTTGTTAAAGAATCTTTGAATTCACTGAAAGTCATCGTAGTTGAAGAACAAATTTTTATATAACATTATCAAAATGGGGCCATGTTCGAGCTTTGCTTTGTCGCAGGGGGATTTTTCCAAAATCCATCGATGCTAAATTTATACGAGGATGAACTGTTGGCCCTCAGTCATAAACCCGTCAGGGTTTTTCGTTTTCCTTGGTTTAAACCCATAAAATGGGCAATTGGGCAACAGGCAGCCCCTCCTTTTTTATTTCTCCCGCAATGGCGGCGGCTTTTGGATAAGCAGATCTTAGTAAGACCCTGTGGGAATGTCCGGCTTGAATCAAACCTTCATCACCTCAGCCTCTTTTTTGACAAATTGTTCGTCTATTTTGGCTGAATAGGTATCGGTTAGCTTTTGTACGTTGTCTTCTGCTCTCTTGACGTCATCTTCTGAAGCCCCTTCTTTCAGTAGTTTTCTGAGCGCTTCATTGGTGTCTTTTCTAATGTTTCGGATGCTTATTTTTCCGTTTTCACATTCATTTTTCACCTGCTTTACCAAGGTTTTTCTTCTTTCTTCTGTAAGCGGGGGAATGGTGAGAATGATGATTTCCCCGTTGTTTTGTGGAGCGAGTCCGAGATCAGAGTTAATGATAGCCTTTTCGATTTCGCTGATCAGGTTTCTTTCCCAGGGTTTGATGGACAGGGTGCGGGCATCTGGTGTGGTAATGGACGAAACTTGGCTTAAAGGCGTGGGGCTTCCGTAGTAATTGACCGAAATGCCATCCAGGAGATTAGGCATCGCCTTTCCGGCGCGGACTTTTATCAGTTCAGAGGCGGTATGGTCCACAGCCTTTTGCATCAGTTCCTTTGCTTCTTCAATATAAAGTTGAATTTCTTCCATGATTTTCTGTTTTTATGTAATCAATGTCCCTACTTCTTCACCCAAAATCAAGTTCTCCAAATTACCTTCCTTGTTCATGTCAAAAACAATGATCGGCAGGTTGTTTTCCTGACAAAGCGTAAAAGCCGTCATGTCCATGACATTGAGATTTTTCTCATATACTTCCTGGAAGGATATATTAGCATATCTTTGTGCAGACGGGTCCTTTTCGGGATCTGCCGTATAAACCCCATCCACGCGGGTACCTTTTAATACAACCTCTGCTTCGATTTCAATCGCTCTTAAACTGGCGGTAGAGTCTGTGGTGAAATAGGGGTTACCGATACCTGCCCCAAAGATAACAATTCTGCCTTTTTCCAAATGCCTGATCGCCCTTCTTCTGATAAACGGCTCACATACACTTTCGATCTTGATGCCTGACATCAGCCGGGTATACATCCCATGTTGCTCAAGCGAGCTTTGCAGGGCCATGGCGTTAATGACGGTGGCTAACATCCCCATATAATCTCCCTGCACGCGGTCGATGCCTACTTTCTCGCCCTGTACGCCGCGGAATATATTGCCTCCTCCTATTACTATGGCAACCTCAACCCCCATTTCATGCACCTTCTTGATCTCAACGGCATATTGCTTCAGTTTGCGTGAATCTATACCGTAATTGTTTTCCCCCATTAAAGCTTCACCACTTAGTTTAAGGAGGATTCTTTTGTATTTCATAATTTACTGATCAGTTTGAAAAAGAGCTTTTTGTAATGATTTATCACTTCTTATCTGTGCCATAACAAAATTTCTTGTTACAGGGGATGCCGTAATAAGGTCCGCTGAACATCCTAAGAGGATGTATTTCGAGCCAAATAATGAATGTTATTGATAAAATCTTTGCTTCAATAAGGCTCAACCTGCGGCGCAGCAAATATAATTCCTTGTTTCTACAAAACTAAATGTATCACTTAAAAATGATCAAGACCTGGTTCTTTTCGACACTGCTCCCGGTGGTTACCAGCACCTCCTTGATTTCGCCGTCCCCGCTGGATTTTAGCACATTTTCCATTTTCATCGCTTCCAATACCAATACCGGGTCGCCTTTTTTGATGAGGTCTCCGGTTTTTACATTGATCTCCAGTATCAATCCCGGCATGGGCGCTTTGATATTCACTACCGTATTGGGAGCGGCCGCGTTCATACCCAGTTTTTCCAGAAGAAGGTCAAATCGATCCCTCAGGATTATCTTGGAGAGTTTGTTGTTCAGCTTGACGGTAACTGTTTTTTCCTGTTTGTCTATTTGAACCAGTTCCAGCTCATAGGTCACGTTACCTTTAATAAGGTGGAAAGTATGACCGTCGATGGGTTGCAGGTCCCAATCCAGTTTGTTTCCATCCACCAGAAGGTCATCCCCGGCTTTTTCGACGGCAAATTTTTTATTGTTGACAGTTACTGAGTACATTTTTCTAATTTTGACGTTAATATACAAATATCTCTAAAAGGCTTTTCATATAAATGTCAACAGCCTTTTAAATCATTAACTCACCGCTGCATGATCCGATCTGTCCATGTGATTTTTCTTTTGGTTTTTGTTTTTTGTGTTGCCTGTAAACCTTCCGGTATGGTTGCTACTTCCTCTGATCTGTCCTTAGAAGAGGTTGTGTCCCCTGGAGATATGCGCAACGAGCTAGTTCGGGAAAAGGAAGCCCGGCTTTCTTATTATAAAGGAAGTAGGGAGAGAAAATTTGACCTGCTTCATACCTCTCTGGATCTGCGTTTTGATTATGACAGCCAGCGGGTGATCGGCAAGGCCGAGCTGGTGCTAAAACCCTACTTCTACGAACAGGATGTCCTGGAGCTGGACGCCAAAGATTTCGACATCCATGAAGTGTGGTTAAAACGGGAGGCGGACAAGGAGCCATTAAAGACCGACTACGACCAGCAAGTCGTTACCATCTATTTGCCTAAGAAATTTTCCGCGAGCGACACGCTGACCCTCGGCGTGAATTATACGGCCAAGCCTAATGTGAACAGTGGCAGAGGGAGCGAAGCGATCACCGACAATAAAGGGCTTTATTTCATCAATCCGCATCAGACTGAAAACAAGCCTGTCCAAATATGGACCCAAGGTGAGACAGAACATAACTCCAAGTGGTTCCCTACTATTGACAGTCCCAATGAGCGGGCGACTCAGGAAATCAAGTTGACAGTAGAGGACCGGTACCTCACTGTCAGCAACGGCGTATTGACCGGCCAGGTACGGCACGGGGACGGCAGCCGTACTGACCATTGGGTGATGGACCTGCCGCATGCTCCCTATTTGGCAGCGGTAGTAGTAGGGGAGTTTGCAGCAGTCAGGGACACGGTAGGAAATCTGCCGCTTCGTTATATCGTAGAGAAGGAGTATGAGCAGGGTGCCAAAAAGGTGTTTCAACACACGCCCGAAATGGTCCGTTTTTTTTCGGACCGTCTCGGCGTAGCATTTCCCTGGCCCAGTTATGACCAAGTGGTGGTACGGGACTTCGTATCCGGCGCGATGGAAAACACCACGGCTTCTATCTTTATGGAAGCGCTGAATCTGGACGAGCGCGGAGCGATAGATAGTGAATGGGATTATATCATTGCCCATGAGCTGTTTCACCAATGGTTCGGGAATTTGGTGACGCTGGAGTCTTGGGCCAATCTGCCCCTCAACGAGGCTTTTGCCGATTATTCTGAGTATCTCTGGATGGAACATCAAGAGGGGAGGGATAAGGCAGACATGCATCATATCGTCGCTATGGAAAACTACTTCTCAGAAGCCCGCGACAAACAGGTGGATATGATCAGGTATGATCACAGTGACGGGGAGGACATGTTTGACCACCATTCCTACGCCAAAGGCGGAAGGGTGCTGCACATGCTCAGGAAGTACCTGGGTGACGAGGCATTTTATGCTTCTTTGAATCATTACCTTACCAAGCATGCGTTTTCCAGTGTGGAAATACACGATTTAAGATTGGCTTTCGAAAAAGTGACCGGTAAGGACCTCAACTGGTTCTTTAACCAGTGGTTTTTGGCTTCCGGCCATCCGGTATTGGATATTCATTTCGACCATAGCCAGCCGGATAATATTGTACTGACCGTCACGCAGGAACAGGATCTTACCACTACTCCTTTATATAAGCTGCCGTTTACGGTGAGCTATTACAAAGGGGCAAAGAGAGAGGAAAGACATTTTGTGCTCAACCAGGCGGTACAGCAATTCGCTTTGGAAAACGGTTCTGGAACCGATTGGGTAGTTTTTGATGAGGCGTTGGAATTGCTGGCCGACCGACAGACGTATTATGGCAGGGATCATTTTGAAAAGCAAGTGGCTAATGCGCATTATGGCATAGCGCGATACGAAGCCTTGGATAGCCTCTCCAATAATTATCCATATGATGAAAGGATGCAGGCCACGCTTCAAGCGGCCTTGGGAGATAGTTTCCCGTCGGTCAGGCAACTGGCACTCGCTAAAATACAGGCCAATCTTGATTCTCTGGATTTGTCGGCAGGGGTTGAAGAGAAGATTTTGGATATGGCAGAAGGTGATCCGGAAAATATCGTGCGGTCGGGCGCCATCGAATTGCTGAACAGGATAGAAAAGGACCGGTATGCGCCGTTGTTTTTAAGGTTGGTGAATGACTCCTCGTATTACGTGGCTGGCTCTGCCTTGGCGGCCTATCTGGAGAATGAAAGCAATCCCAACCGGGAGATGTTGGTGGAGAGGTTTTTGGACAACAGCAGTATCCACGTGTTGGTGCCTCTGGCCGATTACCTGACAGCTGGTGCCGATGCCCAGCGCGCCGACTGGTTTCACCGCCAGTTGGAAAACCTCGGGGGAGAGTCGCTTTATTATTTTATAGGGTACTACGGGGATTATTTTGCCCGGCTGACGGATCTGGATCATGGTCCCGCAGTGGCTAATTTGTATGCTTTGGCCAGGGAACACACCGCCGGCTATGTGAGGTTGGCGGCTTTTCAGGCCTTGTTTGGTTTCATAGAGGAGGAAGGTGTGCTGGCAAAAGCGAGGGAAATTCATGCCGTAGAACGGGAGGAAAAGATAAAAGAATACCAGGGCTACTTTCTGGAGAGCTATGCGGAGGAAGATTAAGGGGCTGACTGCGAAAACCTTAAATCACATGGGTTAAAAAATGAGAGAAATTTTTAGCCATTGTTTTGATAGTTTCACAAAAGGGTATAATTTTGCCATCCGTTATGACAACCAAAAG
>CAZHZP010000031.1:0-16233 GCA_964537165.1 uncultured Roseivirgaceae bacterium
TTTTTGACGGAACCAGCAAACTGGCACAGAAGAACTATCAAGATGCTGCCTCCTCACTCAAAAAAGCCCTGGAGTTGAACAACGGGGGCAATAAACAACTGACCATACTTGCCAAAGGCCAATTGGGCGACACGTATCACTACCTAAATCAGAAAGAGGAGGCTTATAACACGTATGAAGAAGTCTTGGCACTAAACCCGGACAATGACCATATCCTGAATAATTATGCCTACTTCTTGTCGTTGGATAAAAAGGAACTGGAAAAAGCCAAAGCTATGTCAGAAAAGCTTGTTTCTAAATTTCCTACTAATGCCACTTATTTGGATACCCATGCTTGGGTTTTGTTTCAGTTAAAAGAATATGAAGACGCGCAACAATTTATGAAACAGGCCTTGGATCATCAGTCAGTTCCCAGCGGAGTGATGTACGAACATTACGGTGATATCCTTTATCAATTAGGCAAAAAACAGGAAGCTCTCGTGTACTGGAAAAAAGCCCAGGGACTAGAAGACGCTTCGGATCTCCTTCATAAAAAAATCAAGGACCGGCAATACTATGAATAACCGTTTTTTAGTTGCTTTTCTTCTTGTCGCGATTTTTGTAGCAGGTTGCTCAAAAAAAACTCTCCTCTATTCATCCGACGAAATAATGGAGGAGTTTGCGCCGGTTTATTTCGACTATAACTATTTGAGTTCCCGATCCAGAATATCCTTGGAGGAGCACAACGGCCGGACCACCAAGGGCACTTTAAACATCCGGGCCAAGAAAGACAGCATCATCTGGTTCAGCCTTTCTCCCGGCCTGGGTATCGAAGCGGCACGCGGCGTCGTGACGACGGAAGACATCAAAATTAAAGACCGTATCAATGGAAAAGACATTGACATGACCTTTGAGCAATTTGAAGAAAGCTATGGCATCAAGCTAAGCCTCGATTTATTCCAAAACATTCTTTTTGGGAATCTTCCGCATGAGCTGAGTTATCGAGACAGGTTGATCCGTGTAGGCAGGACGTTTGAGCTATACCAGCAAAGGGAAAACGTGCGTTATAAGTCCGTTATCGGGACGGAACATGGAAAGGTCACCAGCCTAGAAACCGTTTCCGAGCAAAATGATGGAGAGCTGATCACGAGTTACCCAGATTTTAGCGAGGTAGCTAATCAGCCTTACGCTCACCGTATATTGATCTCAATGATCCTTAATCTCCCGAACAAACCGAAATCTAAAACATTAGTGAATTTGGAAGTCAATAAGGTAGACCTCACTGACGAGCCGCTTACTTTTCCGTATAATTTCTGACGAATGCCAAGGCTAAAACCATTCTTCTTCGTTGCTTTGATGGGCTTGCTCTGCATATTTGCCCTTCCGGATGCGTATTCCCAAACTAAAAAGACGAGGGTTCAACTGGAAAAAGAAAAAGCCGAAGTGCAAAAAAGATTGACGGAGTTTGACAAGATCTTAAAGCAAACCGCTACACGGAAAAAAAACAGCCTAGGGGAGCTAAAAGCGGTCACAAGCCAACTTGAGGCCCAGATGGCCTACATCCGCACACTAAACAGTGAAGTCAATCTCATAGACAAGGAGATATCCGAGACGGAAGAAAAAATCAACCGGCTGGAAAAAGACCTACAAAACCTGAAAGAGGAATATGGCACTATGATCTACGTGTCCTACAAGTTGAACAGCGGGGTGACGATCATGACCTTTATCTTTAGCTCCGCTACTTTTAAACAGTTTTACATGAGGCTGAGATACCTTAAGCAGTATAGCGACGCCCGGAAAAAACAGGTGGCGGAAATTCAAAAGGTAAGCCTGGCACTGGAAGATCAAAGATCCCTCTTGGAGTCGAAGAAAGAGGAAAAGCAAGTGGTCATCAACCAGGAACAGGCACAGCGGCGGCAGCTGGACTTGTTAAGAAATGAGCAGCAAAGCATCGTTCAGACGCTGACCCAAAAAGAGGAGGAGTTAAGAAAAGAAATTGCAGCCACTAAAAGGCAGCAAGAGCAACTGAACAAATTGATCACCATGGTCATTGAAGAAGAAATCCGGGCCGCCGAAGCGGATGCCAAGAAGGCAAACACCAAAACCACTACTACCGCGCCCGGCAGCAAGATCCCCCTCACCCCTGAAGCCGCTGCGCTATCCACTTCCTTTGCGGGTAACCGAGGAAAAATCCCTTGGCCTGTCGCCAGCGGCTTTATCAGTCGGCGCTACGGCACCCACCCCCACCCTACGCTAAGAGGGATTATGGAGACCAATGACGGCGTGGATATACAAACCAACTCGAACGAAACCGTCCGGGCAGTATTCGATGGCACCGTTACAAAAATCACCACCGTGCCTGGAATGGGCGGAACCGTCATTATCCGGCATGGAGAATACTACACGATGTATAGCCGGCTCAGAACCATCTCCGTCAAATCTGGCCAGCAGGTCAAAACCAATAGCGCTATTGGGACGGTGTACACCAACAAGGACGGAATTGCGGAAGTGCACTTCCAAACATGGAAAGGCCTGGAAGTCATGAACCCCGCCATCTGGTTATCCCAGAAGTAAACGGTTATTAAATATTAATTCCTATATTTGAAAAAAAGCAAAATAACTCTGTGCCTTTCCTTTGTGTTAAAAAAGCACATTGATATATTTGTAACATTATCATAACCAAAACAAGCTTATTATGAATACATTGGGTTTCATTCAAAATATAGGAGGAGGGTCATTGGTGCTCATCATCTTGGTGATCATACTCCTATTCGGTGCTAAAAGAATCCCTGAATTGGCTAGAGGGTTGGGAAGAGGAATCAGAGAATTCAAGGACGCCACCAAAGAAATTCAGGATGATTTAGAGGAAGGTCTTAAAGACAAGAAGAAAGAACACTAAAATCCCGGACGTTGAGTAATTTTCAATCATTTGACGATATCAAAAAAGCAATTGCCAATAAAGAAACCGACTGTAAGGCGATTGTCCAACATTACCTAAAAAACATTCAAACGAAGGCACCTTTAAACGCCTTCGTTGAAGTTTATACCCATGCCGCTTTAGAACAAGCGAATATTATAGATGACAAAATAGCTTCTGGCAAAGCCGGCAGATTGGCCGGGATGGTGGTAGGCATCAAAGATGTCCTTTGCTATGAAGGTCACCAAGTCAACGCTTCCAGCAAAATTCTTGAAGGTTTCGAGTCTCAGTTTACAGCTACTGCCATCCGGAAATTAATCGACGAGGATGCGATCATTATCGGCCGGCTGAATTGTGACGAGTTCGGAATGGGTTCCTCCAATGAAAACTCAGTTCATGGAAAGGCACTCAATGCCATTGATGAATCGAGGGTACCGGGTGGCTCATCCGGAGGATCTGCCGTAGCTGTTCAGGCCGGTCTCTGTACCGTGTCTCTGGGCACCGATACCGGTGGTTCGGTAAGGCAACCAGCGGCTTTCACCGGTATTGTGGGAGTCAAGCCCACCTATTCACGCATATCCCGTTATGGGCTGATTGCTTATGCCTCTTCTTTCGATACGATTGGGATTTTCTCTACCAATGTAAAGGATAATGCTTTGGTGATGGAAATAATGGCTGGGCCAGACGATTTCGACAGCACGGTATCAAAAAAGCCCGTTCCCAACTACAGCGAGCTACTGCATTTCAGCAAACCGGTGAAGGTAGCCTACCTCAAGGAGACCCTGCAGTCCCCATCCCTACAGGAAGAGATAAAAGTCAACACCCAGGCTGTATTGGACCAGCTCAAAAACGAAGGCCATCAGGTCGACGAAGCAGAGTTTCCTTTGCTGGAATACGTTCTTCCCACCTATTATATATTGACTACGGCGGAGGCAAGCTCCAACTTGTCCCGGTTTGACGGTGTCAAATACGGTTATAGGACCCCTAACGCCCATAACCTGGAAAGCATGTATAAACTTACCCGCTCAGAGGGGTTTGGAGAAGAGGTGAAAAGGAGGATTATGCTGGGGACTTTTGTCCTGAGCGCCAGCTATTATGATGCTTATTTTACCAAAGCACAAAAAGTCAGGAGGTTAATAAAAGAGTACACGGAGGATTTATTGACCAAATATGATTATATTATCATGCCGACCACGCCTTCGACGGCGTTCAAATTTGGAGAGCACTCCAATGATCCGGTAGCCATGTACCTGGAGGATTTGTTTACCGTACAGGCTTCTGTATCGGGAGTACCATCCATCTCAATTCCTAATGGAGAGGACAAGAACGGTCTGCCCATTGGGTTGCAAATAATGGCAAACTCGTTTAAAGAAGCTGATCTTTATGCGTTTGCCAATTATTTAATGGAATCAAGTAAATAAACAAAATTTGTCCCGGCCATGAAAAATTTAACTAAAACGGTTATTCTAACCTTTTCTTTCTGTTTTTTATTGCTGCATACTTCCCTTTGCCAGGATTTAATTGATTTTTTGGAAGACGTTCAGGAAAACGAAGCCGTGATCCTGCCCCAATATGATTACGAGTACATCCCGGATTTTACTTATGATCAGGTCAAAGTGCGGATCGAGGCCATGGAAACCGAGATGCCCTTTGAACTTAACGAAACCATCTTTTCTTTCATCCACTATTTTACTGTCAGAAACAGGGGCTACGCTAAAATGATTTTGGAGAGAAAAGACACGTACCTGCCCTTATTTGAAGAAGCGCTGAAAAGGCAGCAGATGCCGGATGACATCAAGTACCTTTCCATCATCGAATCCGGGCTAAACCCAAGAGCCAGGTCAAGGGTGGGAGCCATGGGCTTATGGCAATTTATGCCTGCCACGGGGCGGGAGTATAAGCTGTACGTCAATAACCATATGGATGACCGGATGGATCCTGAACTGGCGACAGAAGCGGCTTTGAAGTACCTGAAAGCCCTCCACAGGATGTTTGGGGATTGGGAGGTGGCTTTAGCCGCTTACAACTGCGGCCCCGGGAATGTCAGGAAAGCCATCAGACGGTCTGGAGGCAAAAAAACCTTCTGGGGGATTTACAACTACCTTCCCCGTGAAACCCGAAGCTATATCCCCCAGTTTCAAGCCATGATGTATGTACTCCGCTATGCTGAGGAGCACAATATTATCCTGGAAGAACCTGCCTTCCCCATGGCTTATGAAAAAGTAAAGCTAGATGACGCGGTTGACTTGGAGCACTTTTCCGAGCTATCCGGGATTTGCATCGAAGATTTGGAAGAATTGAATCCTTCTATACTGAAACGGCATATCCCGCATTCCCGTAAACACTATGCCTTGAGGATCCCAAAAACCAAAGCCAGCTTCTTGGCTGAAAATAAAGACTGGATCATGGACTCCCTGAGCGTAAGACCTAATTCCCTGCTTGCCCAGCAGCCAGACGGCTTCCAGGAAACAGCAAGTCAGTCAGCGAATAGGGTCATTTATCGGGTGCGTCCTGGTGATGCTTTGGGGACAATTGCACAAAGACACAACACGACGGTCGCTAACCTGAAGGTATGGAACGCCCTCAGTTCGAATCTGATCAAGGTAGGTCAGAACCTGACCATTTATCCCGAAGGTGCCAACCCAAGTAAGGCATTGGTGTCTAATACAACGACATCCGACGGTGCGAACAAAATCTATACCGTCCAGCCGGGCGATTCCCTTTGGTTAATTTCCCGCAAAATGGAAGGTGTCACCATCGAACAACTCAAAAAACTTAATAACCTTAACAACAACCAGATCAAACCGGGACAACGGCTGATCATCGGCTGACTTAATAACTAATTGTTTAATTCTCATTTTTTTTCCCGTGATTAATGCGTAAATTGAAGCGCAGATCAAACATCACATTATGACGATAAAAAAATCATTCCTGATATTGTTGTTTTTTGCTCCCTTCGCGCTGGCCGGCTGCGGGGAAGCAATCGAAAACAGCGGCAACTCCACCAAACCGCGCGCCCGGGGAGAAGTGGGAGAGATCATTCTAGTCATCGATTCCCTCAAAAACCAAGGGCCTGTCGGAGATGCCCTGCGGGATATTTTTGAGGAAGACATCAGAGGACTTGAAAGACAAGAAAAGATCTTTAACCTAAGAAGGGTTGACCCAAGGGCCATGAACCGCGTGCTGAGGAACGCTACCAACATCATCTACGCAACCACTTTTGATGATAAAAATCACGGAAGCCAGGTGATCAACGCCAAATTTAGTCAGGAATCCAAAGATAAAGTGCGGCGTGACTCAACCATGTTCATGCTCAGAAATGAAAATGAATTTGCCATTGGGCAGGTAGTTTTATACCTGTTTGGGGCTAATGAAGAACAGTTGATCCGAAACCTAAGAGCCAACAAGGAAAGGCTCCAGAATATGTATGAAGTCAGGGAGCGCGAGAGGCTTGCGAGCGGTATCCTAAACCGAAAGAACGCTGACATCCATGCCAAAGGAAAAGAAAAATTCGGCATTGGCATTAATGTACCCGCTTCCTATCAGTTTGTGATGGAAGAGGAGAACTTCATCTGGTTGCGCCAGCCGACCCCTACCGTCAACCGGCCGGACATCAGCTTGTTTTTTTATGAAACTGACTATATATCCGAAGAGCAAGTTTTCCCTGACAATATCATTAAATTAAAGGATGATATCACCAGAACCAGGATATTTGAAGATCCTGCCAACCGCAACAGTTACATTGAGACCCAGCAAGCCACCGTTCCTTCCTTTAGAAACATGACCATCCAAGGCAGGTATGCGGTAGAGTTGCGAAGCCAATGGAGGGCCCATAACTTGAGCATGGGGGGATCTTTCCTCTCCTATACCGTAGTAGATCAGGAAAGGGGCAAGCTTTATTACATGGAGGGTTTTGTTTATTATCCAAATGAAGTCCATAGGACCTCGCTGAGAGAAATTGAAACTATTCTCCTGGCCACAGAGTTCCCCAGTTCCCAGGAAGCGGCTAATTAAATGATTACCTATTAAGAAGATGTATGGCTATTAAAATAAGAAGAGAAGATGCCCTTAATTACCATACCCAGGACAAACCGGGTAAAATAGAAGTTGTACCTACCAAACCGCTTTCCAGCCAACTCGATCTGGCCCTGGCTTATTCGCCAGGCGTGGCTGAACCCTGTAAGGAGATCCATGCAGACAAAGAGGCTGCTTACAAGTATACTTCAAAGGGGAATTTGATTGCGGTAATTTCCAACGGTACGGCGGTATTGGGTCTCGGTGACATCGGACCGGAGGCATCCAAGCCGGTAATGGAAGGGAAAGGTGTTCTCTTTAAAAAATTTGCTGGAATAGATGTTTTTGACTTAGAGATAGACGAGAAAGATCCGGAAAAACTCATCCAGATTATCAAGTCCCTGGAGCCGACCTTTGGTGGGATTAACCTCGAAGACATTAAAGCGCCTGAGTGCTTCGTCATCGAACAGACGCTGAAAAGGGAGATGAATATCCCCGTGATGCATGATGACCAACACGGCACGGCGATCATTTCCGGTGCAGCCTTACTCAATGCTTTGGAATTGATCGATAAAAAGATAGAGGACATCCAGCTGGTGGTAAACGGGGCCGGCGCGGCAGCGATATCCTGTACCTACTTCTATATGAGCCTCGGCGTAAGGAGAGAAAACATCGTGGTTTGTGACAGAGAGGGCGTCGTGAGAAAAGACCGCCCCGATATGGATGAACATAGGCAAGCCCTGGCTACAAGTAGGAATATTTTCGACCTTACTGAAGCACTTACGGGGGCTGATGTCTTTCTCGGATTATCTGCGGGAAATACCGTTACCCAGGATCAAGTCAGGTTAATGGCTAGGGATCCGCTGGTGTTTGCCCTGGCTAACCCCGATCCGGAAATCAGTTATGAGCTGGCAACCTCCGCCAGAGAAGACCTCATTATGGCCACGGGCAGGTCAGACTACCCCAACCAGGTGAATAATGTCATCGGTTTTCCCTATATATTCAGGGGAGCAATGGATGTGCGGTCTACGGCCATCAATGAAGAGATGAAACTGGCAGCGGCCAAAGCCATCGCCAAACTGGCCAAAGAGCCGGTGCCGGACATTGTGAACAAGGCCTACGGCGACAGCAAACTGGCGTTTGGAAGGAATTACCTCATTCCTAAGCCACTGGATCCCCGCCTGATTACCACTATTGCACCCGCAGTGGCCAAAGCGGCCATGGACTCCGGCGTAGCCAAACACCCCATCAAGGATTGGGAGGCTTATGAGCTTGAACTTCAGGAACGAATCGGCATCGATCAGCGATTGATGTCAAGGGTAATTTCCAGGGCCAAAAAAGCACCCAAACGGGTCGTTTTTGCCGAAGCTGACAACAGAAGAATCCTTAAAGCTGCTCAGATCATCCGCGATGAAAAAATCGGAATCCCGATCCTCTTGGGCAACCGGCAAAAAATCCATGCTTTAGTCGACGAACACGCCTTGGACCTGCATGACGCAACCATCATCGATCCATTCGAAGAAGATAACCGGTTAGAGGCTTATGGCAAAATCCTCTACGAAAAAAGGAAGAGAAAAGGGATGACTCCCTACGAAGCTGTCAAGCTGATGCGTGACAGAAACTATTTCGGGGCAATGATGGTGGAAATGGGAGATGCTGATGCTTTAATTTCGGGTCTTACCAAAGATTATCCCAAAACTATCCTCCCGGCCCTGCATGTAATCGGCGTACAGGATGGGGTAGAAAGGGTAGCGGGTATGTATATCATGAACTCTGACAAAGGTCCTTATTTCTTTGCAGATACCACCGTCAATGTGAGCCCAACGGCTGATCAACTTGTAGGGATTATCGGTTTGACTGCCAAAGGCGTTAGCTTCTTTGACCTGGAGCCGCGTATTGCCGTCCTGTCTTATTCCAATTTTGGTTCGGCTAAAGGTGATATACCTACCAAAACCGCCATTGCCACCGCCAAAGCAAAAGAAAAATATCCCCACCTGGTAATTGAGGGCGAGATGCAGGCTAACGTAGCACTGGATGAAAAACTGCAAAAGGAGAATTATCCTTTCAGCGCACTGGCCCACAAAAAGGCCAATACTTTGATATTCCCTGACTTGGCATCGGGGAACATTGGTTACAAGTTGTTGTCGGAGATCGGCAATTCAGAAGCCATAGGTCCTATATTGATGGGGATGAACAAACCGGTGCACGTACTACAGCTGGGAAGCTCGGTAAGGGAGATCGTCAACATGGTGGCTATTGCCGTAGTGGATGCCCAAACCCCCGACCAGATATGATGGCTTATCTCAAAGGGAAGCTGGCGTACAAAGACCCCACCTACGTCATTATCGACATCAACGGAGTGGGTTATCAGGTGAAAATCTCACTCAATACTTACGCAGCCATTAAAGATGAGGAGCAGATTTTGCTCCTCACTTACTTAAGTGTCAAGGAAGACAGCCATACCTTGTACGGTTTTAAGGAAGAGGCGGAAAAGAAAATATTTATGGACCTCATCTCCATAAGCGGCGTGGGACCCAACACGGGACTTATGATTCTATCTTCCCTAAGTTCCGACGAATTGGAGCAAGCCATTAGCAACGAGGACCATGCCACCATCCAGCGAGTAAAAGGGATCGGGGCGAAGACCGCCCAACGAATTGTTCTGGAGCTGAAGGACAAAATCAAAAGAGACAGCTACATGGATAGTTCGAAGGCAGGCACTGGATTCATGAATAAAAACAATAAGATCAAACAAGAGGCGTTACAAGCCTTGATAACGTTGGGTTTCACTAAATCGGCAGCGGAAAAAAATATCGAATCAATCATCAAAAAATCAGGCCCTGAAATTTCATTGGAAGATTTAATTAAGGCATCTTTAAAGTCATCTTAATCAGGCACTACCTTGAGCTTTGCACACTCATATACTTTTACGGATAGCAGATCATTCCAACGCCTCCCAACAATAACATTGTTGTTTTTCATTGTGTTGCTTTGGTATTCCCATGAGGCCGAAGCACAGCAAAACGAAGCCTTGCCAGACACCATTCCGACAAGCCCCACAACAGCGGAAGGCGATACCACGGTGGTAAACTATCTGGACTCCCTGAATAAGAGAAGGACTTTGCCTTCCTTCCTATTGTGGAACAACTACAGAACACATCCACTTTTCCCTAGTCAAAACCCTTATTTACAACAACCATCCCCGTTTTTGCTTCCCCCTCCCACCAACCAGCGGGTTGAAGTCGAGCTGGATTCGACATTTAGATACAAAATCACGGAGGAACTGGATTCCGGAACGGTGCAACCTGGCTATACCTATGATTTTGACGAGTTCTCCAAAATACAAGAACTCCGCTTGAGACAGGAATATTGGAGAAACAGGTCCAGGGGAATGGACGGAGAAAGCGCTGTGAGCGGGCGGGGCCTGATCCCTCCTATTACCCTCAGCCCTACCTTTGACAGGATCTTTGGCGGCAATGAAATCAATATTGTGCCCACGGGCAATGTCAATCTGGACTTTGGGGGCATGTTTAGAAGGATAGATAACCCCTCTATTCCTATCCGACAGCAGCGAAACGGCGGCTTTAATTTCAACCAACAGATTCAAATGAGTGTCAACGGCACTTTGGGGCAGAAGATGCGCATCGGTGCCAACTTCGACAGCAATAATTCCTTTGATTTTCAAAATCAATTAAAAGTGGAATATTCTGGCTTTGAAGAAGACATCATCAAAAGCATCGAGATAGGCAATGTGAGCATGCCCATCCAAAACAGCCTGATCCAAGGAGCTCAAAATCTGTTTGGCGTTAAGACCCAGCTCCAATTTGGAAAATTGTTCATGACTGCCGTAGCTTCCACCCAACGTGGGCAACGGGATGAAATCGTAATTGAGGGTGGCAACCAGGGAAGGCCTTTCGAAATCCAAGCCTCGGATTATGATGAAAACAGACATTTCTTTCTGGGACATTTTTTCAGGGAAAATTACGAAAACTGGTTGCGCGGACTTCCTCAGGTACTGTCCGGTGTGAATATCACTCGGGTAGAAGTTTATGTCCTGAACCGGGCTAACAACACAAAAACCCTGCGGAATTTTGTCGCATTTATGGATCTGGCAGAGGGCCAGCGAATCTACAGACCTGATAATCCCAACGTGGGCGCAGGTAATCCCGGAACCCCCGCCTCGAATACGGCCAACGCCCTTTTCAATAACCTCAACTCAAATCCAGGCTACAGGCCCTATGATAATGCCGCTACTGCCATTGCCAACGACCTCAACCTGATCAGAGGTACCGACTTCGAACAGATCAACGGCGCACGTCGATTGGATGCAAATGAATATACCTTTCATAGACAACTGGGATATTTATCGCTGACCAGAAAGCTTCAAAATGACGAGGTGGTCGCTGTTTCCTACGAGTACACCTATAACGGACAGTCTTACAAGGTCGGCGAACTTTCGGAGGACTACCAAAACCGCCCTGAGAACGAGGTTATTTTCCTAAAAATGCTGAGACCTGGCCGCATCAATACCCAGCTTCCCACTTGGGATTTGATGATGAAAAACATCTATAACTTTAATGCCAGTCAGATTCAAAGAGAGGGCTTTCAGTTGCAGGTGATTTACCGGGATGACCGAACCGGCATGGACAACCCCAGCCTACTGGAGGGACAAAATGTGAAGGATGTGCCTTTAATCCGGCTGATGAACCTGGACAAATTAAACCCGCAAAACGATCCGCAACCTGACGGAAATTTCGATTTTGTCCCTGGATTAACCATTGTTCCTGAGCAAGGCATGTTGATCTTTCCGGTACTGGAGCCATTTGGACAAAATCTTCAGAACCACTTCCTGGCCTCAGAAGCCAACTTGTCGGATAAATATGTCTTCGATACCCTCTACCGGACTACCCAAGCGGATGCCGAACTGGTCACCCGTCTCAACAAATACTTCCTCAAGGGAAGCTTTACCGCAGGCTCTTCGTCCGAAATCATGCTGCCGGGCCTGAATATCTCTGAAGGATCCGTGTTGGTTACAGCAGGGAACATACCCTTGACCGAAGGGGTGGATTTTACGGTAGACTACAACATTGGCAGGGTGGTCATTATCAATGAAGGAATTTTACAATCGGGAAAAAACATCAGCATCAGCTTCGAAAAAGCTGATCTGGTGTCTTTCCAAACCAGAAGCCTGTTGGGCACCCGCCTGGATTATATGTTCAATGACAATTTTTCCTTGGGTGGGACCTTCTTATACCTCAACGAAAGACCCAACATCAGCAGGATCAGTACAGGAAATGAAACCCTCAAAAACAGCCTCTGGGGTTTGGACATGAATTACAGTGATGAATCAGTTTTCCTGACCAAATTAGCTGATGCCCTGCCTTTTACCCAAACCAAAGAACCATCTTTGTTTCAGTTCAGCGGTGAATTCGCCCATTTAATCCCCGGAACCTCCAATAAAGTGAATGGGGAAGGCGCCTCCTATATTGATGATTTTGAATCCGCAATCATCCCTTTTGGCTTGGGAAATTCGCCCCAAAGCTGGAAGCTTGGCTCCACCCCGGCCACCGACGACAACCGCTTTGATTTGAGTAATCAAACCGAAGACCGGCTGGGCAAGGCCTACCGGAGGGCTAGATTGGCGTGGTACAATATTGACAATGTTTTTTATCGGGGTTCCGGTAGAGGAGTGCCTTCCAATTTAGGGGAAGAAGACCTGAGCAACCATTATATCAGACGCGTCCGCCCACAAGAAATCTTCCCAGGTAGGTCGCGGGAGCACGTGATTTTACCGGAAACCCTTTTTGATCTCGCCTATTTCCCCCATGAAAGAGGGATGTACAACTACAATCCCAACCTCACACAAGCCGGATTGCTGCCTAATCCCAGACAGAATTTCGGCGGCATCACCAGGGCAATCACCTCGGAAGTGGATTTTGACCGGAACAATATCGAGTACAT
Organism: uncultured Roseivirgaceae bacterium; assembly: GCA_964537165.1. Classification (GTDB taxonomy): domain Bacteria; phylum Bacteroidota; class Bacteroidia; order Cytophagales; family Cyclobacteriaceae; genus DATGMS01. The sequence continues at coordinate 12,872 of CAZHZP010000031.1, forward strand.
CGAATTCTGGATGATGGATCCTTTTCTTGCCGGCGAGAACGGAAGGGTGTTAGACGGTATCTTCAACGAAAATAATACAACCGGAGGAACTTTGGTTTTTAATCTGGGGGATGTGTCGGAAGATGTGATGTCCGATAGCCGGCATGCCTTCGAAAATGGTCTTCCTGCAGACGGAGACCCTTCTCAGGCATCGACCAATGAATGGGGCCGGATCACTTCAAAACAATTTTTGACCCCCGCATTTGACAACTCCTCTGAAGCCCGTCAAAATCAGGACGTAGGCCTGGACGGCCTAAACAGCGCGGATGAAAGCAGCTATTTTGCCGACCGCTTTATCAACCGGCTGAATGTCTCCCCAACCGCTATGCAGGAAATCATGGCTGACCCCTCTGCCGACGACTTCAGGTACTATCTGGATGAGGAATACGACCAGAACAACGTCAAAATCCTTGAAAGGTATAAACGATTCAACGGGATGGAAGGAAACAGCCCCATCGTTTCGAACAACAATTTACCCTATACCCCATCAGGTTCTAACGTGCCCGATAACGAAGACCTCAACAATGATAACACCATCAATGAACTGGAGAGTTATTATGAATATAAAATAAACTTAAGGCCCTCGGAGATGCAAGTGGGGCGCAACAACATTGTCGATCAGGTCATCCACTACGAAAAGGGCGAGGAAGTCAAATGGTTCCTTTTCAGAATCCCGGTCCGGCAGCCCGACAAAGCTTACGGGGGCATTTCAGGCTTCAAATCCATCCGCTTTATCCGGACCTACCTGACCGACTTCCAGCAACCCGTGGTGTTGCGGATGGCCAAATTCCAGATGGTAGGAAGCCAGTGGAGAACATTCCAAGAGTCTCTATTTGAAAGAGGTTTTGCGGAAATTCCCGAACCTGACAACTCCAACCTATCGGTGGGTGTGGTGAATATCGAAGAAAACGGCCAGGGAACCGAGACCCAAAGCCCCTATGTCCTGCCCCCTGGAATCGAAAGGGACAGAGACAATACCTCCACGGTAGAGAGACAGTTAAACGAGCAATCACTCAGGTTGTGTGTCGAAAACCTTCAGGCTAGAGATGCCCGGGCTGTATTCAAAAACGTCAGCCAGGACCTGGTGCAGTATGGTCGTCTGAAAATGTTTCTCCATGCAGAAAGTCAGGATGCCATGGACGGTGAAATCACAGCTTTCCTTAGATTAGGCACGGATTATACCGATAATTATTATGAGATAGAGGTTCCTTTGTTCCTGACCCCGTCGGGCACCCGGGATCCCCGGCAGATATGGCCTTTGGAAAACGAAATCGACATTGCCTTCGACGAAATCGTTGGTGTCAAAGCAGAACGGGACAACAGTCGCACACCCCAAAACCTGGCTTATTCCAGTCAAATCCGCCAATATACGGTGACTGTAGTGGGACGGCCCGAATTGAGCCAGGTCCAAGGCATGATGATAGGAATAAGGAACCCTGGAAGAGCCGGTGGAGGAAGCAAGTCCATTTGTATCTGGGCCAACGAGCTGAGGGTTACCGATTTCAACAAGTCTTCCGGGTGGGCCGCCAATGCGCGATTAAATGCCCAGATTGCCGACGTGGCGGTGATTTCTTCTTCCATCCGACACAATACTTTCGGATTCGGTGGCTTGGAGACGAGACTGTCTCAGAGAGCGCGGGAGTCCTCCACGCAATATGATGTTTCAGCCAATGTGAACGTGGACAAAATTCTCCCACAGGGACTTAACTTGAGTGTTCCTTTGTACATCAGCTTTGAAAACAGCTCTACCAAACCACAGTATGATCCTCTAAATTCGGATGTACCCTTTGAAGTGGCTTTGCAGAAGTTCCGAACCAATGAAGAAAGGGATGCTTACAAGAACTTGGTAATGGATCAATCGAAGAGGAAAAACTTCAGTTTAAACAACGTCCGAAAGATCCGCAACCCCGAGAAGGAAACCAACAGGATATATGATTTAGAAAATTTTTCCGCTTCCTATGCGTACGGTTCGGTGATTCAAAGCAATATCCAGACACAGAGTTATGTATTCGAAACCTATCGGGGCAACCTTGCCTACAACTACCAACCCAATGCGCTAACGGTAGAACCCTTTAAAGAAGCAGGCTTTTTGAGCGGTAAGTACCTGCAACTGATCAGGGATGTGAATTTCAACCTGCTGCCCTCTGTCCTGTCCGCTAGGATAGACCTTGACCGCACCTATATGAAAACCCAGAATCGGAACGATGAACTTAGCACTGTCGGTGTGGACCCCCTGTTTCAGAAGAGCTTCTTTATCAACCGATTCTACAGCATAAACTGGGATCTCACCCAGAACTTGAGTCTTGATTTCAGCTCAAGTGTCAATGCCGTAGTGGATGAACCCGAGGGAGAGTTGGACACAGAAGCAAAACTGGATTCTTTGCGGTCTAATATCAAACGATTGGGGAGAACGACCAATTACAACCAGCAGTTTGTAGCAAATTACCAAATCCCACTGGATAAACTTCCATTGACGGATTGGATCAGTGCGGATGCGCGTTATGAAGCCTCCTATAGTTGGATGACCGGGTCCATCGGTCAGCGGGACACACTCGGAAACGTGATCCAAAACACCCGGGACCGGGTCCTCACCGGCAAGTTGGATTTTGTCAAATTATACAACAAAAGCGGTAAACTGAGAAGCCTCAACGCGCCCCGGCGACCCACCATTCCCGGAAGACCGACCCCGCAGGAAGGAGACGAAGAGTCTCCCCCTTCTAGTGAGGGCTTTGGAACTGACTTGCTGAAGCTGGCGATGATGGTGAAAGAAGTCAACTTCAGGTATCAGATCAGTCAAGGAACATTCCTGCCTGGTTATATGGAAAATTCCGGCCTTCTCGGCATGGACGGGAGCTTTATGAACCCGGGCTTAGGGTTCCTGTTTGGAAGCCAAAACAGCAACATCCGGTATGACCTGGCCAATCAAGGGCTGCTCGCGCCAAGCGACCAGTTGACGCAGACCTTTAGGCAAAACGAACTCAGGGATCTACGGATCACCTCCGTAGTCGAGCCCATCAGGGACTTTAGGATCACCTTGGAATGGAGCAAAAGGGAAACGGGCGAATACAGCGAAATATTCAGAAGAGAAGGCTCCTCTGGTGATTATACCTCTGTCAATCCGAACAGGTTAGGGGCTTACAGTATTAGCTTCAATACGTTGAGGACCGCCTTTGCCAAAGATGATGCGCATAACAACTCGCCGCTATTCCAAAAGTTCGAACAGTATCGGCAGGTGGTCCAGAGCCGCCTCCAAAGCGAAAATCCGGGTGGCGAGTATGCTATTAACGGCCAAAATGTTTTGATCCCTGCATTCCTCGCCGCCT
>CAZHZP010000032.1:0-1158 GCA_964537165.1 uncultured Roseivirgaceae bacterium
CCTTCTGCCTCTACCGAGCCGATGTTAACCATCCAGTCGATCCCAAAACGGTCAGCTACCACCCCAAAAAGATCTCCCCACATCTGTTTTTCCAGAGGAATAACGATCTTTCCGCCCTCGCTAAGCTGGTTAAAGAGCTGGGTGAGGTGCTGTTCATCGCTTCCGTTAAGGGCCAGGCTGATATTGCCGGATCCGGCAGGCTTGGGGTCGGGATTGTCGCTGCCCAGCAGTACTACCTCCCCGCCGGTCAGGCTGGAATGCATGATGCTGTCTTTCATGGCCGTCGGACAGCTGTCGTCTACTTCACCAAAGGTCATGGATTGCACCGTGCCTCCAAATAAGCTTTGATAAAAGGCCATCGCTTCCCGGCAATTGCCTTCAAACATCAAATAAGGGTTTAAGTTGATCTTTTGCATCGTATCATTGTTGATTAGGTTTTCTTCTATTACAGACAAATATTCCCTGCCGGATCTTTGAACCAGGCGGTCTTCAAGCCCTCTTTTGGGCTGCTGTGGATACCTTTTTCATCCGTCGCAATCTCCCTAGAATACTGCTCAAATTTCACCCCCTCTTTCTGACAATTCATTCACCACATGATCAATATTCCTTACGGGAAAGTGGGGACAGTAAAAGTAGCAGGTGTATGGTCTGGCTTAGGATAGACCAGTATTCTCCCGCCGTTTTCCATATGCAGTTCTATCAAACCCATCGGATCTCCCGTACCTCAAGCCCTAATGTGGTGATAACCTCCGTGCCTGCTTCAGATCATTTACTGAAAACCCGCTAAATGCCTTGCTTTTTTTAACATGATTTTCTGTTGTTCGGAACCATACAAATTTATGTAAGATGATTTTGGTATAGACGGGGGAATTACGCCATTTTATGGGGTTGATCCCGACAATTCATTTTTCTAGCTTTGTCCCGACATCAGCCTATTTATTTCAGATAGCCATGAAACAGATCTCTTTATTAATTCCTGAAGGCGATACCAGTTTGAGCAATATTGAAGCTACGTATAAGATGTTTACCAAGGTCAACGAAGCGTTGGCCAGGATTAAAAAGCCACCCTTGTTTGAAGTGAAGCTGGTAGGTCTAAACCGGGAGCCGAGGAAGACGCACGTTTTTACCATCCAGCCGGATTTGGGCATTAGGGATGGG
>CAZHZP010000032.1:1258-16048 GCA_964537165.1 uncultured Roseivirgaceae bacterium
AGCCAACAAGGATTTTATCCCCTGGATCATCAAACAGTACAAAAACGGGGCGGAAGTGGTTTCCCTGTGTATCGGGGCGTTTATACTGGCGGCGACGGGCTTGCTGAAGGGAAGGAGTTGTACGACCCATTGGCTGATGGCGGAGGACTTCAAGACGATGTTTCCCGATGTCAGGCTCCTCCCTTACAAGATCATCACAGATGAAGACGGGATTTATACCAGTGGGGGAGCCTATTCTTCTTTAAACTTGATTTTGTATTTGGTTGAAAAATTTGCCGGCAGGGAGATGGCGATTCTTACTGCGAAGGTGTTTGAAATCGAGATCGACCGCGCCAGCCAGTCGCCTTTTATGATTTTCAACGGGCAGAAGGAACATGAGGATAAAGCCATCCGCAAGGCACAGGAGTTTATCGAAAGCAATTATCAGGAAAAGATCACTGTGGATCAATTGGCGGACAGATTTGCGATGGGTCGTAGAAATCTGGAACGACGATTTAAAAAGTCTACCTCCAACACCGTCGTTGAATATATCCAGCGGGTAAAGGTGGAAGCAGCCAAACGGAGCCTCGAGACCGGTCAGGAGAATATCACTGAGGTGATGTATGCGGTTGGATATTCTGATACCAAAGCCTTTAGAACGATCTTTAAAAAAATCACGGGCTTGTCGCCTCTTGCGTATAGAAACAGGTACAATAAAGAAGCGGTGGTTTTATAGGAACCACCGCTCTGCTTTTATCATTTCAGACTGACTTTTTTTCCGGTTTTCACGGCTTTGTAGATCGCATCAATGATTTTCATATCCTTCAATCCCTCTTCCCCGTCTACGGGTATCCGGGGCTTTTTGCCCTCCAGAATAATTCCTGCCATCTCATCCATTTGAATGGCCTGATGGGGGACATGGGGATGGCTGAGCTCGCCTTTGTTTGTCCGGCCTTTGATCGGCCCGTAGCCGGTCGCCGGTTGTAGTTCTCCGAAGCCGTTGGATCCGTTTAGGAAAAACCTGTCCAGGTAATTCATTGAATAGGTAGACAGGCAGGAAGCGATCGCACCGCTAGGGAAACCCAGTTGGAAGGTAATGGTTTCATCGACACCTTCTTTGAATTTCACCGGATCCGTTTTGGTCTCCTGTGCTGTTACCCAGATGGGTTCTTCGCCGACCATGTATCTGGCGCCGTTGACGGAGTAGATGCCAATGTCCATCATGGCTCCGCCACCAGCCAGTTTTTTATCCAGTCGCCACTGGCTCGGGTCGCCGATTCTAAAACCGCTCAAGCCTTCAAAGAAAAGGATCTTACCGAATTCACCCGCATCTCTCTTTTGGACAATCTCCAAGGTCATGGGCTCAAAGTGCATCCTATAACCGACCAGCAGGTTGACGTTGTTGTCTTTACATACGTCAATCATTTCCTGCGCTTCTTTGGCGTTTAACGCCAAGGGTTTTTCACAGATGACATGTTTTCCGGCATTGGCCGCCCCGATGGTATGCTCTTTATGGAGTGCATTGGGCGTGATTACATATACTGCATCGATATCCGGATTGTCTTTGATCTGATGATAGGTTTCGTAGTTGTAGCAGTTTTTGTCAGGAATGCTGTACCTTTCCTGCCAGTCCTTAATCTTGGAGGGGGTTCCGCTGATCACCCCTACGATTTTGGCTTTTTTGCTGGACTGCATCGCCTTTGCGACAATGTTGGCATATCCGCCGAGCCCCATCAAGGCTACCCTCAATACAGGGCCTTCATAGGCTTGGTCCCGGGGATCATCGTGTTGCTCATGGGGGCTGAATGAAGACAAAAAGGGCAGGGCTGCCGCAGATAAGGTGACTTTCTGGAGGAATTGTCGGCGTGATTTCATATTAGTTCGTTTAGGTTATTGATAAAGAATATTACACTATCGGTCTGGTATATTCCACTCCCCAATCGTCCTCAGCCTTCCCTCTAGAGTGTTCAATCTGGCTGTTCTTCCGGCGGGGTTACTCACTGCCCCAGGGGGCTGGGGGTGTAGCTACTTCGCGGGTAAGGTCAAATTTTACGGTAAACAGCCTGTCACTTCCCATCCGTCTCAAGTTGTAACTGAAGGAAGTATCGTCCAGCGTGATCCACCAGACGTTGGTCGACGCATAGGATATCAAGTCAGCCGTTTCTTGGTCGGCTGGGAAAAACTGGATATGGGCCAGTCCGGTATTGGTGGAGGTCCCGCCATATTGGGTAATGTCATCTTCAGAGCCATCCTCGTGCCGATGGTCGTGTTTCAGCTTGACCATACTGTCTTGGAGCGTTAGCACCCAAGTTCTTGATCTATCCTCTCCCACAAAAAACGGAATACGGATGGTGTTATCCTCACAGGCCCTGACGTGCATCACCAGTTTCTTTCCTGCAAAATCATCATTTCCCGCAGTCAGAAGCTCTCCTTCATAGGCTTTTCCGCAATGGCTTTGCAGGTTTTTCCAAAATTGCAAAGAACCAGGAAGCTCTTGAGCCACCAAAGGCTGAAATGAAATCAAGAAGGCGATTAGTAAAAAATATCTCATGTTTGGATGATTGTCGAGTGAATGAAGCCGTGCTCATTCTTTCATAAGCTTATTAAATTAGAAAGTGCCCTGCAAAGAACTTACATTCTTTGCAGGGCACGGCTTAAATACTAAGGCTCCAATGCTTTAACACCCGGCAGGACTTTTCCTTCCATATATTCCAACAAAGCGCCTCCGCCAGTGGAAACATAGGATACCTGGTCACCATAACCGAATTTATTGATTGCTGCTGCAGAATCACCGCCACCGATCAGCGAAAACGCCCCGTTTTGGGTGGCTTCTACTACCGCTTCAGCGACTGCTTTGGTGCCGGCTTCGAAACTGCTCATTTCGAATACGCCCATAGGGCCGTTCCACAACACCGTTTTCGAGTTTTTAATGATATCCGTGAACAACTTTCTGGTTTCAGGCCCGATATCCAAGCCCATCCATGTGTCAGGTATTTGTCCGCTGGTGGCAACATCCTGCTCGGCATCATTGGCAAAGGCCTTAGAGATTACGGTATCTACAGGAAGAACCAAGTTGACGCCATTCTTTTTGGCTTTGTCAAGAAGCTGAAGGGCCAGATCCATCTTGTCGGCTTCCAGCAGGGAATCCCCGATCTGGCCGCCTTGCGCTTTGGCAAAAGTGTAGGACATGCCGCCTCCGATGATCAGGTTATCCACACGGTCCAGCAGCTTCTCTATGATCAGGATTTTGTCCGAGATCTTGGCACCGCCCATTACCGCAGTGTAGGGAGCTGTAGGGTTTCCCAGGACTTTGTCCGCATTTTCCAATTCTGATTGCATCAGATAACCGGCAACCTTCTCTTCAAAAAACTGTGCAATCACCGCTGTGGAGGCATGGGCACGATGGGCAGTCCCAAAGGCATCATTCACATAGATGTCCCCCAGCTTCGCCAGCTTCTGGGCAAATTCTTTATCGCCTTTCTCTTCTTCTTTGTAAAACCTCAAGTTTTCCAGCAAGAGCACTTCTCCTTCTTTAAGGTTTGCAGCCAGTTCCTCAGCCTCTTTGCCGATACAGTCATTGGCAAACTGAACTTTCGTGCCGACGGCGTTTTCCAAGTCGGAAAGGATATGTTTTAAAGAGAATTTATCCACAGGGCCTTCCTTAGGCCTGCCCAGGTGCGACATCAGGATGGCTGCGCCTCCGTCTTCAAGGATCTTCTTAACCGTCTTCATGGCGGCGGTGATCCGGGTATCATCTGTTACATTGAGCTGATCATCCAAAGGTACGTTGAAATCCACCCGTACGAGGGCTTTCTTACCCTTGAAGTTTATGTCGTTGACTGTTTTAATTCCCTTATTCATAAAGAAAAGATTTTATGTTTTTTGTGTAAGTATAAAATTTCGAAATATTCGCTAATGCGGCTGTTCGTATGGTTTTATTTCGCAGCGGCCCTTCTAAGTCGATCATTGATGGCTTTTCCGAAATGCTCTTCGGGAAGTTCTTCAGCCAAAATTACTGAAACATCCGAGTGATCCAAAAGCCGCATGGCGGAAAACAGGTTCTTAGCCGCCTCCGCAAAGTTTCCGGTTTTGCTTAGGATAAAGCTGGTATATGGATTTAAAGCGGAATAATCTCTGTCAAAGGACAGGACCGCAAATTTTGTCCCCGAGGCGATGTATTTTTCCGCCAAGGCTTCGATGTCTCCCAAGAGAAAGGGTTTTCGCGGAGCATAGTGGCTTTTCAGCATTCCGGGTGATTTGGGATTACTGCTTGATTGAGGCAATATAAGCACTTTTCCCACAATTTCCTCTATCGCCGAAATTTCCGTTCCGCCCAGGCGATAAATGATAACCTGACCTTCTTCGATTCCTACAATGGTGCTTTCTAAACCTACAGAGCAATCTCCTCCGTCTAAAATGTAAGGGATCTTTTCTCCCAGCTGATCCTGAACGTGTATCGCCTGGGTAGGGCTGATATAGCCAAAAGGATTGGCACTGGGGGCGGCAAGCGGAAAATCCAAAGACTTTAACAAGTCTAGCGCCAAAGGATGGGCTGGGACCCTGACCGCCACGGTGTCCAATCCGCTTGTCACATGATCACTGATAACAGGTTTTTTCTTCAGCAACAAGGTAAGCGGACCCGGCCAAAACCGTTCTGCCAGCGTCTGAAGCTCCCCGTCGATGGGAGAGGTGTATTGGCTGATTTGGTCAATACTGCTGGTGTGAACAATTAAAGGATCGAAGTTTGGCCGGTTTTTCGTCTCATAAATCTTTATCACGGCATCGGTGTTCAGGGCATTCCCTGCTAACCCGTATACCGTCTCTGTTGGAAAACCGATGAGTTGTCCGGTTTCCAATAGTTCCTTGGCTTTGCCAATGTCTTTTCCGATTAGGGCCATTAGTTTTCGCAGAATTTATCTATCCAGTCTTTTGCCCCGGAATAACCCAAACTCAATGCCATTTTGAGATTGGCACAGCCCTCTTCTTTTTGTTCTAAAGCGCTCAGTTGGGTAATGCCAAGCAAGTAGAAAGCGGCACCGTTGCTTTGGTCGAGTGCTACCGAATTGGTCAGGGACTCCAGTGCGCCCAAAGGATTGTTGTTGCCGAGCTGCGCCTTTGCTCTATTGAAATATACCTGGGGCTGGTTGGGATTTGCCTGAAGCGCCATGTCAAAATCCACAATGGCATCTTCGTAAGATTCTAAGCCCAGCAGCGCCAATCCCCGGTTATAGTAGATATCCTTTTGCTGTGGATCCAGGCCATTGGCATAATTGTAATCGATGACCGCCCGGGTAAATTCCTGCTTCTCCAAATAGGCATTTCCCCGGTTAAAAAACGGCTTATAGGAGCTGGAGTCCGCGGCGATGGATGCATTAAAAGCCTCTATGGCCTTGTCCCAATTGCGGAGCTCAAAATAAGCCACCCCCTTAGCATTTTGGGCGGAAGTGTGGCTGGGGTTGGTGTCGATGACCCTGTCGAAATATTTGATGGCTTCAGTATAATTCTGGGATTCAAGCTGCGAGATGCCTTCTTCAAAGAGTTCTTCTTCAGAGGGAGAACAAGCGATGACAGTTGCAATTAAGATAAGGAAAACGCCTATTTTTTTCACGATCGATAAATTTTTTGACAAAGATAAGTATTCTAAGCTACCAGCCCGTCTTGTTCACGGATCTTTGTCCCATAATCGTCGGGAAGGGGAGAGGGTTTCATGTTTTTCATGTCGATCGTTACCATGGTCACGGAGGCCTTGGCAAAAACTATCCTTTGGCCGCGCTGTTTTTTGCCTATCAGTACTTGCTCAAGGGTGAAAGAAGTGGTGCCAAGCCGGATGCAGCGGACAAAAGCCTGAAGCTCGTCAAAAAAATTTATCGGTTGGTAAAAATCGAGATGGATATTCGCCACCACAGCACCCACGGCAACAAAATCCCATTGGCAGACTTCGTATAAATAAAGGGCGCGGGAATGCTCCAGATAATTGAAATAGACGCCATTATTGACATGCATGTAGGGGTCGATATCTGAAAACCGTACCTGGATTGGAACGGAATATTTGAAGGATTCTTCGACCTCGTGGGGCTGGGGTTTGTTGGCCATTACAAAAGTATCTCGGACTTGCTGGTCTTCTCTAACATTCGGAGAATGGAGGGATTGTACCGCACCACATCGGGCACTGCATCAAAGGCGATCCACGCCAGATCTTTGCTTTCGGTACTGATGATTAGCGGTTCGTCTATTTCAGCCTCAATCAAGAAACGCACATCATAATGAAAATGCTGTTCTGCCGCTGGGCTTGAGGGGATAATATGTCTGTCGAGATCAAAAATAAAGCGATCTACAATCCTCAGGGAAGTGAGTCCGCTTTCCTCCCTGGCTTCAGTCATGGCCATTTCCAATAGGTTTTCGTTGCCGTCGGCATGCCCTCCGAGTTGGAGCCAGCGGTTTAGTTTCCTATGGAGGGTCAGCAGGGTGTGGGTCCTTCTTTTATTCACTATCCAGGCGGAGGCGGTAAAATGCCCCTCGACTCTCTCCCGGCTGAAAGCCAGGTGATCAGTTGTCAATTCAATGAAATCCGCCACGAAGGACTGCTCTTCTTCAAATGGAGTCCTGTAGTTTTCCAGAAGGACTTTTAGTTTGTTTCTGTCCATAGCGGAGTAAATCAAAGGGTGAATAGATCTTTTATAAATTGTTCAAAAGGGTGTGCGTCACGATAATGCTGACCAGAATAGACGGTTACCAGAACCTTTAGAAACCGGGGCTTACCGTCGATCAGGTCTTTTTCAATACTGACATTACCGAAGCGCTGGTCGATTTTACGGCCTGGATCAGCAGGGACAGATGGCTTGAAATACTGCCTGTCGGTGGTCTTTACAAGATCTGCTTCTTCACGAATGGTCCGGTCGAGGCCCACGCGATAATATCCCAAATCTAACATTCGCACACCAAAAGCAAAGAAAAGATTAGAAAAAGTTTTCTCCGAAATCGAGGGGTCATAAGCAATGGCAAATCCATTGGCGTAGGGAGAATTCAATAGGTACATCTCGGGATGGTCCTGAAGCCCCGATTTCGTAAGTTGATAGCTTTTTAACGTGCTTTCTAACGCCAGTTTGCCTTCTGCCGAAGCCATCCACTTTTTCACCTTCTCATGTTCTTCCTCTGAATACTTCAAATTCTCCTTATGCCTGAAGTTCGACTTTTCTCCCCCGAACAGTTTGTTTAGCATTTCATTTACATTAGTCATCGTCCTATCCTTTTAATTTTACCGTCATCTGACGTTTCAATGATGCCTTCATCTTCCATTTCCCTCAAGATGCTTAGTGTAAAGGGGTCGTTCTTTCCGTGTAAGGCTGACAGCAGTTCTTCCAAAGAAAGCGCTTGGCCCGGGCTAAGGACATCGACGACGCGGGAACGGAACCTGCTTTCCAATTCGGCTTTCTTTTCGTCTTTTCTAATTGCCACACATACATCACAAACACCGCAACGCAGATCACTTTCCTCACCAAAATAATGGAGAAGCTGGTTTGTCCTGCACAATTTATCATTTCTTACATAAGCCACCATAGAACGGGCTTTTTCTTTGCTGTTGGCTCTGCGCTCTTCTATTCTGCGCACATCGAGGGGAAGTTGCGCAGCATCGTAACGGTGGGTCAGGAAAGTGACCTGTGGTTTGTCCTTCCGTTTGTTGTAGGCGATGATGGCAAACTGATCCATTTGATCCAACAACTTTATGATTTCGGATACCGGGAGGTTAAGTATCTTCGATAGTTTTTCTTCCTGGATGGAAATATAGGTGGAGAATAGCTCTCCTCCATACATCCTCAGCAACACCTTGATCAGCGGATCCAATTTGGCGTAGGCAATCTGAAACTCGTACAGCTTACTCTGGTTTACCAAAAAATGGAGGGAGGATGGGGAATAGAAGCTCTCGTTCAGTTCCAGAAAGCCTTCTTCCTGCATGACCTTGAGTGCGTTGTAAGTGGGCAGCAGTTCCAGTCTATAGGTCTGGATAAATTGGGAGATATCAAAATCATAGCTGCTCATTAGGCTGCTTCCGACGGCCACCCTGAAGAAGTTGGCTAGGCTTTGATAGACCTTACGGATATAATCAATCGGGGGATATGCGATCTCTGCCCTTTCGATAAGTGTTTTGATGTCATTTTCATTAACCAATAAGGCGGTATACGATTTCAGTTCGTCCCTGCCTGCCCTGCCTGCTTCTTGGTAGTAATTTTCTAGGTTTTCGGGTAGGTCCAGATGAATGACCGACCGTACATCCGGCTTGTCGATGCCCATTCCGAAAGCATTGGTCGCCACCATTACCCTTACTTTTCCCGCCATCCAATCTTGTTGTCGGAGATCCCTGTCCTTGCTGTCCAGGCCGGCATGGTAGAAATGGGCCGTTATCCCCACCGAACGAAGGGCCGAGGCGATGTCTTTCGTGCCTTTTCGGTTCCTCACATAGATGATGGAGGTGCCGGGTACTGTTTGCAGGATCTTAATGGCCATTTCCGTTTTGTTCTCCACGAACCTGACGGCATAAGACAGATTGGACCGGGCGAAGGATTTGACAAAGACACCCGGTGAGTTCAGTTGAAGCTTTTCTATGATATCTTTTTTCACCGTCAAGGTCGCGGAGGCGGTAAGGGCAATTACTGGCGCCTGTGGGTGATGCGGGCGGATTTCGGCGATGTCCAGGTAGGGTTTCCTAAAGTCATATCCCCATTGCGAGATACAATGCGCCTCGTCCACCGCAATCATACTGACCTTCATCTGCTTAAACCGCTCTATAAAGATCTCGGTCTTTAGCCTTTCCGGGGATACATACAGGAATTTATAATTGCCATAGATGCAATTGTCGAGGATGGTGTCGATTTCTCTTTTGGTCATCCCTGAATAGACGGCAGCGGCAAGGATGTTTTTTCTTTTTAAGGCATCAACTTGGTCTTTCATCAAAGCAATAAGCGGACTCACCACCAGGCAGATGCCCTCTTGCATCAAAGCCGGTACCTGAAAACAGACGGACTTGCCTCCCCCCGTCGGCAAAAGGGCGAGGGTGTCAACACCTCCCGCAATTGAAAGCACAATGTCTTCCTGTAAGGGACGGAAGTCACTGTATCCAAAAAAGTTTTTTAGTACCTGTAATGCCTGCTCTTTCAAGTTCTAATCATACTGTCTTTGACGGATCCCTGCGCCATGGCTTCGCCGCAATGATCCTGTGTTCTATTCCATAATCACCCGATATGCGGCGTCCTGCCCATTTAGGGTATCAAGGGCCAGCCACTTCCCCTCTTCATAGCGGTTGATGCTTTTGATGAAGGGTGCTTCGATATCAAACCCTCTTCCATTTAACTGTAGAAGCGACCCGCCGGGCAGGAAAAAAGATTTCACGTTTTTATCCTCCCAATACTTCAGCTCTTTTGCCTGGGAATGTCCTTTACTGATCCTATGGGGAAGTACTTTGTAGGAGATGTCCTGAGGGGAAAGCGCTTCAATGCGCGAAAATAATTTACCCCGGTAGAAGTGGTCCACAGCTACTTCTTTCCCGACTTGATAGATGTAAAGTTCATTTCTACGATAGTCTCTCCAGGTCGCAACCCAGTTGGATATCACCAAGCAAGAGAACAAGAATAAGGATAAATAGGCATATTTCCTTCGACTGTATAGCGTTAATAGATAGACACTGATAATTAAAGCCCACACCAGTGCCATCTCTAAAGGCGGCAAATGGATGTGTTCGATTCTCGCCGCGGGTAGTTCCTGAAAGGAAAACATCACCCAATTTTCCGCACTAATCAGAAGATCCACTATTTTCCCCAGGATGCGGGCAATGGGTTCTACAAAAGACAAGAGCATAAAGGGTACACCAAAGGTCATGATCAAGAATGCGCCGGGAAGAGCAAGAAGGTTGGAAAACATAAAATAGGTAGGGAACACGTGAAAATAATGCGCCGAAATAGGGAAGGTGGCCAATTGCGCTGAGATACCTGCCGAAGTGATATCCCAAAAGTATTTGGTGACTTTGCCTGAGGGCTGCCACAATTGGGAAATTTTGGGTTGGAGCAGAACAATGCCAAGAACGGCCAAATAGGAAAGCTGAAAACCCACGGAGTAAACGATATAGGGATCAAAAACCATCAGGATCAAAGCGGAGAGTGCCAATGAATTGTAGATCGAGGGGCGCCTGGCTTTCATTTGTGCCAAGCTGATCAAAGTGAACATGGTAGCTGCCCGCAACACCGAGGGAGACATACCGGTGACCAAGGCATAGGTCCATATGATCAATATCAGAAAGGAAAGGTACAGAATCCGTTTATGCCCCGGTAGCTGATGGGGCTTCAGGAAGAGAAAAAAGAAGCCGTATACAATGCCCACATGCAAGCCGGACACGGCTAGCACGTGCATTGTTCCTGCTGTGACATAAGCCTCACTTACTTCTTTGTCCAGGTATTTGTTTTGCCCTAGCAGTAGCGCTTTGGCGATCTGGTTAGAGTGGGGGGTGAGGATATGCTGATCCATCTTATCCTGGATATTGGACCGCAGCCGCAATATCCAGTTGTTAATGGGGGAATGGTTTCGTTTGCCCAGACGTTCAACTTTGTTGTCTACAAAGTGGGAATGATAGATCTGCTGATTGGCGAGGAATCTGTGATAATTGAATTCATTGGGATTCTTAGGAGGAGGAATAACAGCCGGGCCTCCCTGAATCCAGACTACCTCCCCAGGTTGTAGGTTTTCAGATAGCTTATGATAAATGATCACCTCTCCGGTTGCTGGGATGTAGGTGCTGTCCTTCCTGACTGCGGCGATCGAGATTCTATTGGCAAACGTATTGGGTTTTTGCTGATCGAGATCATCAACGATCCCTAGATATCCTTCAATCCGACCCTGATGTAGAAGATGGCGGGGATCATTTGTCACATCCCGTAAAAAAGTAAACAGAAAGCCCATACTGATCAACAGGCTGTAAGCCAGGACAGGAAACAAAGGCTTGTATCGAAAGGGTTGGTTGGAAGGATTGGCTAATAGAACAGAGAGATAAGCTGCGAAAAGCATGAAGGTGAGGGCGGCAGTTTCCACCAGGCCCAGGGCGTCTCCAAAAGGATAAAGTAGTATCCCTAAGATAAAAAACAGGACGTACCGGATAAATGGGTATTCGCTGAACTTCATCTGTTTAGGTTTAGATTGAAAAGAAGATACGCTTGTCTCATTCCTTTGGAAGGAACACGCTTGTGCCCCTCCAAAAAGTCTTAGGAATATAAGGATTTATCACAAAATAAAAAAAGCGGAGCCTTCAGTTTGGGCTCCGCTCAGTTCCTTGTTAGAGGGTTAAAGTTAAAACCGATATCCTATACTAAAGCCACCGTTGAGTTCCACGGCAGAAAAACGATCAGCTACCTCTTTGCTAAATCCCCGTGCCAGACTAACGTAGGGACCCAAAGCCAGCTGTTTATTATAAACCCATTTGTACCCTGCGCCGATGCCGATAATGGCGCTGTTCATATCGGTTTCCCTCACCAGGTTGTTTTCATCCAGTTCAACGAAATCCCCTGCCCTGTATTTCAAATAAGGGGAGATGTAAAAGGCGGAAGGATCCTCATTATCCTGTACAAAATAGAAATTGTAGGATATGGCATAACTGTTTGTTCTGAACTCTTTTCCGTTTTTTCCTTGGGGGTTAAATCCAAACCTGTCATTGATCAAAAATTCCACGCCGATGGATTGGGTAAGTGAGGAATCCGTAAAATACTCATAGCCCAGCTCCACCGAACCTAGGGCAATGGTATTGAGAATATTTAATTTCACCTCATTTCGGTTTTGAGCTTGTGTGCTAAATACGATTCCCAACAGGAAGATACCTAAAACAACTTTTTTCATTATCTATTTATTTAAACAAAATCATGCAGCTTTACTTCCAGGCTGCTGTTAATTATTCATCTAATATCAAGCCAGAAAATCTCTCTCATTTTTGCATGGCATAGTGGGCGATATTGCATTCTATAAAAATCTCGCCTTCTTTCATGAAACCAAATTTTTCATACAAAGGCACAGCAGGGAGCTGGGCATGGAGATAAAGTGTAGTGCCTGCCCTGGCAGGAGAGGAGTCGATGTCATCCAAAACCGCCTTGACCAAGGCCTGGCCCACGCCGCGTCCTCTCATAGGCTGAAGGACGGCAAACCGTTCCAGTTTGATGCCTTTGTCGGTATGCCTCCACCGGGCTGTTCCGGCAGGCTCGTTACCCACTCTAGCAAGAAAATGAATGGATTCGGATTCAAATTCATCATATTCCTCCTCAGGGGCCACTTTTTGTTCCCTGACGAAAACCGTTTCCCGGATCTTGAATACCGTTTCTATGTCCTCTTTGGCACTAACTTTTGAGACAGTAATCATGATTGGTTTCGCTGTTCATCTTTTTCGTATGCTTCTATGATGGCCTTGACAAGTTTATGCCGCATCACGTCCTTCCCACTTAATTTGACCACGCCAATGCCTTTGACATCCTTCAAAACCTTCAAAGCTTCACTCAGGCCGGATTTCTGCCGAGTCGGCAAATCCACCTGCGTTTGGTCACCTGTTATGATGACTTTGGAGTTGGGTCCCATCCTGGTGAGGAACATTTTGATCTGTTCGCTGGTAGTGTTTTGGGCCTCGTCTAAGAGTACAAAAGCATCATGTAAAGTCCGGCCACGCATATAAGCCAGGGGAGCAATCTCTATGACCCTTGTTTCTTGATAGTACTTCAATTTTTCCGCGGGGACCATGTCGCTCAGGGCATCATATATCGGCCGAAGATAAGGATCCAGTTTTTCCTGAAGATCTCCGGGCAGGAAGCCCAGGTTTTCGCCGGCTTCCACGGCTGGGCGTGTGATGAT
Organism: uncultured Roseivirgaceae bacterium; assembly: GCA_964537165.1. Taxonomy (GTDB): domain Bacteria; phylum Bacteroidota; class Bacteroidia; order Cytophagales; family Cyclobacteriaceae; genus DATGMS01. Next base: position 14,105 of record CAZHZP010000032.1, read on the forward strand.
GATCCTTTTGACTTCCCGATTTTTCAGCGCCCTCACTGCCAAGGCAACGGCGATATAGGTCTTACCGGTTCCGGCAGGACCGAGAGCAAAAACAAGATCATTCTGAAAGGAGGTCTCTACCAGTTTGCGTTGGTTGGCGGATTTTGGTTTGATGACCAGGCCTTTATTGCCATAGACAACCACATCGTTTTTATGGCTAGCAGGAGTTTGGTCCATAGGGGCTCCCTCCTCCATGTCAATATAATCTTTGACCGTGTCGGGGGTGACCCGGCCAAATCTGTTGAAATGGTTGAGCAACATGCTGATGATCTCATTGATTCTAAGAATTTCGGGCGCCTTTCCTTGGATGCGGATCTCGTTGCCGCGGGAGACGATTTTGCTCTGTGGGAAAGCGGCGGATATTTGACGTATATTTTCATTTTCTGAACCTAAAAAGTCCAGCAACGAAATGTTTTCCAGTGTGATTATTTTTTCTACCAAGCGTTTTCTGTGTATTTAGCTATGTTTACTGTTCTTAAGAATAAAATCTCTATTTTTGTTCATACATCTTGCAGAAACATTTTGCAAAAATACGAAATTTTAATTGATTGCTACTCATGGCACTTGTAACATTCCTTTCTGATTTTGGGGATACCGACTTTTATGTACCTGCAGTGAAGGCCAAGATGCTTTCCATAAATCCCCAGCTCATTATCGTAGACATCACCCATAAGATAGAGTTGTATGACATTGCCCAGGCGTCATTTACCTTAAGGTCTGTATTTCAGGAATTCCCTAAAGGGACGGTGCATCTGGTCGCCATCAACAGCACCAGTAGTATCACAGACGGTTACATTGGCATCAAGCTTAACGAGCACATCTTTATTGGACCCAATAATGGCGTCCTGAGTATGTTGGCTGATCAGGATCCGGGCATCGTGGTAAAGTTTGCCGATATCCATATCAAAGACAGTACTTTTCCGGCCAAGGATATCCTGGCGCCTATAGCGGCTAAAGTAGCAAGTGGCGCGGCTATACATGATTTCGGAGGACCTCTGCAGTCGATTAAGAGGATGATGGCCAGACAGATCAAAGCGACCAAGAAGCAGATTGTAGGCTATGTGCTGAGGGTGGACCATTTTGGCAACCTGATCACCAATGTACCGAAGGAGGTTTTTGACCAGCTCAATCCCGGGAAGTTTACCATCGAATTTGGCCGGGAAGTACTGGATACCCTGCAGCATACTTATCATCAGGTGGAGCCAGGAGACTGCTTTGCTTTCTTCAACAGTTTGAATATGCTGGAGATTGGCATCAACCACGGGCATGGGGCGGATTTATTGGGAATGGGTTACGACAGTCCGGTGTACATAAATTTTGAGCCCCAGGGATAGCTATGCGGCCGCCATCTTCTAAGTCAGCCGAAAATCATTTCCTTGGCAACTAGGAAGATGGCTTTTTCGGAAAAGAAAAAATGCCAGGAAGTGGGGAGGGGTGTTGCATGGCAAAAATTCTTTTCCCATATTTGCATCCCGTTAAGGACGTAACGGGGAATCGATTAATGGATTATTTACCACGATTGACACCATGCCTTGGTGGCGGAACTGGTAGACGCGTTGGTCTCAAACACCAATGAGGTTACACTCGTGCCGGTTCGATTCCGGCCCAAGGTACAAAAAAGCCCCTTTGGAACTTCTCCGAAGGGGCTTTTTTATTAAGAAACAAATGGGTTGGGATCCTTTATCTTGATATAGAACGACAATTGCTAAAGGCTTGAGGAGCATAGATTATCTTAATTAACAAACCCCAAACCTCGTCCATCTCCTACTTCTTCGTAAACCTATCCACAATCACCGCCACCGCACCGTCGCCGGTAATATTAGTCGCGGTGCCAAAGCTATCCTGGGCCAGATAAAGGGCAATCATGAGGGATAACAAAGTGTCATTGAAGCCCAACATGCTCTG
>CAZHZP010000033.1:0-15907 GCA_964537165.1 uncultured Roseivirgaceae bacterium
CATCCGAATTGCTAAAGTTTACTAATTTCACCCAGATACCCAACGCATGTTTTATATTAATTATATGAGATTCCCTAAAATCCAGGCTTTTTTTCTCCTTTTGCTGGCACCGCTCTGTCTTTTGGGGCAGGAAATCGACCGGGAAAAACTTCTTGGAGACCTCCAGTACCTGTCGTCAGACGAATTGACAGGTAGAAAACCACTGACCGAAGGCAACTACAAGGCAGCCCAATTTGTCCGGGAACGATTTAACGAACTGGGTTTGACCAGCCAGTATATGAACTATACGCAGTCATTTCCGCTGAAGGCAGATAGAGGTAAAGGGGAAACACTGGGGCAGGCGAGCAATATTGTCGGTTTTATCCCAGGACAGGAAAGCGATCGGCTTATTGTCATTACCGCTCATTATGACCATTTAGGCACTGCCGATTCCGGTCTGATTTATAACGGTGCAGATGATAATGCATCAGGTACCGCCGGTCTGTTGGCTTTGGCTGAATATTTTGTGCGTCATAAGCCTAAGGCTTCAATGATCTTTGTAGCCCTGGATGGGGAGGAAATGGGTTTACAGGGAGCAAGGGCCTTGGTAAGAGATTTTCCTTTTCCGCTGGAAGATGTGCTGGTAAATGTCAATATGGATATGATCAGTAGGAGTGAAAAAAACGAATTGTATGCAGCTGGAACGCGACACTACCCGCAATTAAAGCCGGCGCTCGAAAAAGCATCCAAAAGTGCAAAGGTAAGCCTCAGGTTTGGACATGATGAACCCGGTTCCGGGCCTGACGATTGGACCAACGCTTCTGATCATGCGGCTTTTCATGAAAAGGGAATACCTTTCGTGTATTTTGGGGTAGAGGACCATCCGGACTACCACAAGCCCAGCGATGTCTTTGAGCACATAGATGCGGCTTTTTACTACCAGGCGGTGCGGCTAATAATAAGGTGCGTAGATGAACTGGATAACAGTTTTTTTAAATAAAGTCCTTTTCTACCGGAGCATCACATTCTCCCTCTGTCCAGGTCAACAGGCCGCTGTTTCCCGCTACGCAGGCATTGGAGTAAGTCACCCCGTCACATCCGCACACGGGTTTGTAAATCATCGTACAGGCAGCGTCCTTTTTGATCTTTTTGGGATCAATACAATCGGCGATCTCTCCTGAGCTATCGTCCTGTTGACGCTTTTCCTGGCATTTTTGCGACATCAGGATTAAGCAGAGGAATAAGAGGAGGGGATATTTCATTGCAACTTATATTATATAGAGCCGGATGTTTTATATTGCTTTGAGGCTGATGTCCATGCTTTTGATATGATGGGTCAACGCTCCTACTGAGATGAAATCCACGCCGCACTCAGCCACTTCTTTTAAAGTCACCTCGCTTATTCCCCCTGATGCTTCTGTTTGATATCTGTCGCCAATCAGACTCACCGCTGCCCGCATCATGTCATAATCCATGTTGTCGAGCATGATAAAATCCACTCCACCGACTTCTATTACTTCCCTTACCTCTTCTAGATTTCTCGTTTCCACCTCGATTTTCAGGTCTAGGTTTTTCGCTTTGAGGTAACGATGGGTTGCTTCAATGGCTTGCTTGATTCCCCCGGCAAAGTCTACATGGTTGTCTTTGAGCATGATCATATCATACAGGGCAAAGCGGTGGTTCTCGCCGCCCCCTAAGGCCACGGCCCACTTCTCCAGCATCCTGAAATTGGGAGTGGTCTTTCTGGTATCCAGCAGCTTGGCTTTCGTATGGCTGATCAACTGGTTATATTGATGGGTTTTGGTGGCGATGCCGCTCATCCTTTGCATGCAGTTCAGCAGGAGCCGCTCCGTCGTGAGAATGGAGGCGGCTTTTCCTTCTACAGTAAGTCCGATGTCACCTTTCTTGACTTTCTGTCCATCTTGCAGCAACAAGTTGACCCGGAGAGAAGGGTCGTAATGGTGGAAGATCATTTTGGCCAGCGCTAACCCGGCGATGATCCCATCTTCCTTAATCAGCAGGTGGGCTTTGCCTTCTTTATTTTGTGGAATGGAGGCCAATGTAGAATGGTCTCCGTCGCCAATGTCTTCTTTAAAGGCAGATCGGACAAAGGCTTGAATATTTTCAGGGGTCAAATACGGTTTTTTCACGCAGGCAAAGTTAAAAATAAAAACAAAGGCGCCTTATTCTTTCGTGAATTCCATACTGGAGATCATTAGTTTCCCTTCTTCTTTCACCCCCTTAATCAAGACCCTAAAATTAGCTTCTTCGCTGAGATATCGCCCTATGATATGCCAACTTCGATCTGCCGGCTCATCCTGATGGAGTTGCTTGAATTCCTTAGGTGGATTTTTTCTAAAGAAATCCCTTAAAATCTGTTCCGCTTGGTTTTTAGAATAGTCACTGAGGGTATTATTGATATTTAGGGTGACATTACCCTTTAGAAATTTTCCCAAGGCTTTGCTGGAACCAGACTGCACGGTTTCCGTTATTTTATCCGTGCTCTGTGCGGTTACGGAAGGAGTGAAGGCTGTGAGGTAGGTTATTCCTAAGAACAAATAAAAAAGGGCAATTATTTTATTCATAAAATCGACTTTATCAAATTCCAGGCCAACTCAATCAAGCCATATTTATATCAAACAGCATAAACGGTTTCCGCGGTTTTCCCTTTTCAACTCGACTTAATGTCATAAATTTGCCCCCTGTTCTATATAAAGCGTTATATTTACGAAATGAATAAGAAAGTTTTACTCATGATTTTAGACGGTTGGGGCATCGCTCCCAACCCAGAAGTTTCTGCCGTTGATAAAGCCAATACCCCCTTTATAAATAGTCTTTTTAATAAATACCCCCATTCCCGATTAGAGGCCTCAGGTCTTGCGGTAGGCCTTCCCGAAGGTCAAATGGGCAACTCCGAGGTGGGGCACATGAATATTGGTGCCGGAAGAGTAGTCTATCAGGACCTGGTAAAAGTGAATAAAGCGGTGGCTGATGGTGATTTGAAAGTCAACCCACTTCTCCAAAGCGCTTTCGCTCAGGCCAAAGCGTCCAACAAAAAAGTCCATTTTATCGGTTTGGTGTCGGATGGAGGCGTGCATGCGCACATCGATCATCTGAAAGGCCTGTGTGATGCGGCTAATGCAAACGGTGTGCAGGATGTATTTATTCATGCCTTTACCGACGGAAGGGATACGGATCCTAAAGGAGGATTGGGCTATCTGGAGGACTTACAAAACCATTGTGCCACATCCGTGGGCAAAGTAGCTTCGGTAGTGGGAAGGTATTATGCCATGGACCGGGACAAAAGATGGGAACGGGTGAAGCTGGCTTATGATGCGCTGGTACATGGTGAAGGAGAGCGTTCGAAAAACATCGCCAACTCAATCAGAAAATCTTATGATAATGGCGTAACAGATGAGTTTATCCGGCCCATTATCCAAGTGGATGAGCTGGGTAAGCCGATTGCCTGTATAGAAGACGGGGACCTGGTGATTTGTTTTAATTTCAGGACCGACAGAGGAAGGGAAATCACAGAAGTTCTGACCCAGAGGGATTTTGAAGATTACAAAATGAAAAAATTGAGTCTTCATTATATCACCTTTACCACCTATGATGAGACTTTCGAAGGTGTAGAGGTGATTTTCGAAAAGGACAATCTCCACAATACCCTCGGTCAGGTATTGGCTGCAAATGGCAAGAAGCAAATCCGCATCGCCGAAACAGAGAAATATCCTCACGTCACCTTTTTCTTCTCGGGCGGTAGGGAACAGGTGTTTGAAGGTGAGTCACGAATTCTGTGTAGCTCACCCAAAGTGGCTACCTATGACCTGCAACCGGAGATGAGCGCCTTTGAGATCGCCAAGAAAATCAATATCGAACTTTATAAGAAGGAGACCGATTTTGTTTGCTTGAATTTTGCCAATGCCGACATGGTCGGCCATACGGGCGTATTTGAAGCTGCTGTAAAGGCCTGTGAAGCAGTGGATAAGTGTACCGAATCGGTGGTCACTACTGCTTTGGAAAATGACTATACCATCATTGTTATCGCCGACCACGGTAACAGCGACTGCATGATCAATCCTGATGGTTCGCCCAATACGGCCCATACCACCAACCTTGTGCCCTGTATTATGGTGGACAACAAAGACAGGTTGGAAGTGAATGACGGGAAGCTGGGAGACCTGGCGCCTACTATTTTGACCTTAATGGGAGTAGGTATCCCCGCGGAGATGACAGGTGATATTTTGTTAAGGTAACAAATGTTTAAAAGAGGTTGGGTTGTGATTATTATGGGGCTTATTATATCCTGTTCGGAGGATAATGGGCAACTCATGGACAACCCAACCCAAATTGATAAATACTTTCAGCTAAAGGATTTTGTCGAAAATCAGATAAGCCTTTTGGATGGGGCCTCGGTTAGAAAATCCATTACCATCAAAGGACAAACGGAAGACGCGGAAGTAAGGATGGATGCTGAGGGATGGAGGAAAGAACTTGATGTTTTTATCCAAGTGGACATCAATAAGGCGTCTTTGGCAACAGCCTACGAAACAGAGGAGAAGGAGGGGCTAACAATACATAGGCTGAGACCGGGGGAAAAATCCTCCATTCAAGAAATAAAGGTCGTCCACAACCAAGGACAGGTAAAGCAGATCGATTTTAAAGCCTATCAGGATGATTTTTTTTATGCCACTGCCTCAGAAGGTCAGCTGGTTGTAGATTCTTCAGGCAGGGTACGGTCCTACCAGGTCACCGGTACCCAAAAGGTGTGGTTCTTATCTCCTAACGAGATGCATGTTAAAGGAGAAGTATTGCCTTAAGTCAAGATAAAGATTGACTGGGGTTTTGTACAGCGGGCAATTCTGTCCGTCTTCTACTTTTCAGTTTGTCATTTGTCCTTTCAAGCCTTTTCCGAGAATGAGTACCGGCGTTGGAGTAAGTTGTCCATAGAAGAATGACCCTCCATAAGTTCGCGCTAACGTAAATGCGTTTTTTAACGAGAATTACTACTACAAAAAGAGGATGGTGCTGCACCATCCTCTTTTTGTAGTAAAGCATTTGGGGTTTTGTTCAATTATGCAAATGCGAAGAACACCAGCCAGGTGATGAACAGGATCGGTAACAGTATCGGCAGCGAGAACCTAATCATGTAACCAAAGAAAGACGGCATCTTGATGCCATTTTGCTCTGCTATGGATTTCACCATAAAGTTGGGGCCGTTGCCGATATAGGTCATTGCTCCAAAGAATACAGAGGCAATGGAAATGGCCAAGAGCTGGAATGATGAGTCAGAGAAACCATCGAGGGCAAACTCCCGCACATTTTGAATGTTATTGATGTCAGCTCCCTGGGATGCCATGGCGGCTGCCAGGAAGTTGAGATAAGTAGGGGCATTGTCCAAAAACCCTGACAATATTCCTGTTCCCCAGTAGAGTGTGTTATGGGTAATAAGGGCAGAGCCTTCTGGTGACTGAGCGAAATTCCCTACCAGTTCCAAGGCTGGCATCATGGTGCCAAATATACCGATGAAGATAAAAGCGACCTCACGGATAGGTTCGAAGTTAAATTCATTTCCTTTTAAAGCGTTTTGATCAGCAAAACGATAGGATAGAAAGGCCACTGATAGCATGATTATTTCCCGGATAAAGGAGAACTTCATTCCATCATAGTAGATCGCCGGTACCCAATCCACAACATTGGGATCGAGAAACACCGAGATGATAATGATTAACAGCCATAGGAAGTTTTTGGAGCCGATCATGGAGAATTTATTACTGTATGTCTCTTCATCAATGTCATCGTTGGCAGCCTTCCCAAACTTCTTGTCAATAAAATAAAATAATACGGCCAATATAATCAGTGCCAAGATCCATGCAGGCCAGTTATGCTCCAAAGTCCAGAAGAAAGGTACCCCTTTCAAAAAGCCCAGGAACAAGGGCGGATCTCCAATAGGAGTGAGGGACCCACCTATATTGCTCACCATAAAGATGAAAAAGATAATATGATAAGCTTGAATGTTGTTTTTGTTCAGCCGGATAAAGGGGCGGATCAGGAGCATTGAAGCTCCGGTTGTCCCGATCAGGTTAGATATCACCGCACCTATAAGCAACAAGGTGACGTTGGCCATGGGTGTTGATTTCTTATCTATATCGATAAGTATTCCTCCGGAGGCCACAAATAGGGAAGCCAACAAGGCGATAAATTGGATATATTCGGCCAGCGCATGAACCGGCTGATGGACGTTGTGTAATACAAACAGGTAATAACCGACCACTAACACAGCGAGTCCGACGGCAATTTTGGGATAATTGTGGTGCCAGAAATGTTCATAAAACAACGGGCCGGTAGCAATCATTAAAAGCAGTGCTACAAAAGGTATTACCAGCCAAACAGGGGCGTGGCCATGTTCTTCAAGATGCTCTGGCTCCAATACGGATTCGGGCATTTGTTCGGAATCTTGTGGCCCGTCCGTTTGGATGGTGACATCCGAACTGTCACTTTGTTGGGCGCTAACTACAGGTGGATTAGCAAAAAGCGCAAATCCCAGGATCATTAAATATAGAACAATGAGTCTTTTCATAAGGTTGTGAATACAGTTAACCCTAAATGTGTTTTAAAAAAGGCGAATCGATAATAAAGTAAGCCATTCTTGTTAAATGGGGTGTAATGTTTTTGCTAAACTATCTAATTTGAATCAAATGAACCAAAAAAAATTGGATGGTTGGAGATATAATCTTTTTAAGATAATTTCTTCCTGCTTATCCGAAAAACATTCCTCCGCAGCTATCCCGGCTGGCCCCGGTCACAGAACGAAGGCAATTGTTTTCATTTCTCAACCGTAAGACCCCTAAAAAGGCAAAAACCAAGGCTTCCTTATACGCTATGATTTGATTGCTGGGGAGGATGATCTGGATGTTTTTACCGCATTTTAGCGACAGTTGTTGGATGAAATGGTTATTATAGGTCCCGCCGCCGGTAATTAACAGCTTCGAGGGAGAGGATTGGGCATAACGAAGGACGGTCTGGCTGATCTTCAGGCAAAAATGTTCGATCAAAGTTGCCAGAAAATCCTCTGGAGAAGCCACAAATCGGTTTAATACTGGTTTATAGAAGGTTTCAATATCTTCCCTAGCCAGCGATTTCCTCTGCTCCTGATGATACAGAGGGATGCTTTCCAGCGCTTCCAGGAGGCCGGGGATGATAGTGCCGCTTTCAGCCAGCTTCCCCTGGTCATCATAACGCAGGCCTCTTTTATTTGCATAGAGATTTAAAAGGAGGTTGAAAGGGCATATGTCGAAGGCTATTCTTTCATGCGCTATTTCCATAGACATATTGGAGATGCCTCCCAGGTTCAGGCAGAAATCATATTCGCCGAAAAGGTGGCGGTCACCGATGGGCACCAACGGCGCCCCCTGCCCGCCTAGCATCACGTCCAAAGAGCGGAAGTCATTGATCACCGGCAAGCCCGAGGTTTGGTGCATCGCCCAGCCGTTGCCGATCTGGAGGGTCAACCCTCTTTCGGGCTGATGGAATATCGTATGGCCATGCGAAGCGATTGCGTCTGGGCTTAGGCTATGCGTTGCGCAGAACTCCTTAACATGTTGGCCCATCCACCTGCCAAACAGGATATCAAGATGGGTCAGCTCTTCGCCCGCAAACCGGTGGGCGAGGGTGAGGCTTTCCTCGAGAGAAGAGGGGAAAGGTACTGTTTCTGCATGGAAAATCTGAAAGTCCCACTTGTCCGCCAGGTGGAATTCGCAATAAACCATATCCAGTCCATCGCCCGACGTTCCGGACATGAGGCCTACCATTTTAAAGTTGTTTAGGGTGCTCATGAGGTTAAAGTTTGTTAAATAGCCAAAGGTAAAGATAAATTTAATGAGCGAATAGCGCTTGTTTTTTTCAAAATGGTTAATTTTAAAACTCCTAAAGGCATCAAAATCCACCGAAAATCCTTAGGAAGCGCATTCGATAAACAACAGAAGGAACAATCTGTTTTATTTATACGGGCCGCCCAAATTTCTTTGAAAGCTTAACAAAAGGCTACATATTTGCAATCGCCGATTTGATCCTCCGAGGTTGAATTGATCTTAAAAAGCACAATGTCGATAAAAAATAAACTGTACATATTAGGCGCTTTTTGCGCCTCATTTATCATTAATGAAGGTTTTTCACAATCGAGTTCTTCTACTTACAGCTCTTTGGGCATAGGGGACTTCAACCATTCCGGGTTAACCCATAACCAGGCTATGGGAGGACTAGGACTGAGCCATGGCACTGGTTTTAATGTCAATTTGGTGAATCCAGCACTCGCGGTGAAGAATACTGCCTTTAACTTTCAGGCTGCCTTCAACTACAGCAGAATTTCCGCTACCTCGGAAACCCAAAAACAACAACTTGACGGAGGGGGCCTAAATTATGTGGCCATGTCGCTTCCTGTTGCGCCGGGCAAATGGACGGTTGGACTTGGGCTCAACCAGATAAGCAGCGTCAACTATAACCTTTCAGCCACGAGCACGGTAGACAACTCCGAGCTGCTCTCCGTGAACAATATCCAGGGGGATGGAGGGATAACAGAAGCTTACTTGCAGACTGGCTTTCAGTTATTTAGGAATTTCAATGTGGGCATACACGGCTCTTACGTCTTCGGTTCAACCATCCGTACCAACCAATTGATGTTGTCGGATAAGGAATTAAATCCGGTAGGCGTTTCGACTGAATATTATGAACGACTTAGTCTGAGTGACGTGGCAGTGAAGGGCGGCGTCCATTATCTGCAAAAAATAGGTGACCAGAAATACTTAAATTTTGGGGCCATTTACCATTTATTTGGAAATATCAACGGTGTAGAATATGCTAAGGTGGCCCATTTGGGCCAGGCCAGTGATCCCGATTCCGAGGGAGACATCCTTTCAGATGATGTCAAGGGTTCGATCGTTCTGCCGAATAAAATGGGTTATGGCATTACCTACGAACGAATTAACAAATTAGCCATAGGTCTGGAAGTACAGCACCAGGATTTCAGGGATTACCGGAATTTCAATGGACAAGCTGAGGGGCTCCAGAATTCTTACAAGGTAGGCTTAGGCGCTCAATTTATCCCCAATATATATTCTGTGGACAGCTTTTTTGACCGAATAACTTATCGTGCAGGGCTGGAGTATGAGCAGACGCCGTATAATATTGGGGGTAAAAGCATTAACGATATTGGCATCAATTTTGGGGGCTCGATTCCGATGAACAATTTGTCGTTAATGAACGTCGCTTTGAAATACGGGACCAGAGGGAGCGCTGCTAACGGGTTAGTAAGAGAAAACTATTTCAAAATTTCACTGGGTATATCTATTAACGACAACACTTGGTTTTACAAAAGAGTATTTGAATAAATTCACGACTATGAAAATGAAAATTGCAAATTTGGTGGGATTGATGTCCTTTGCAATAGTAGGACTCGCACAAGCACAAGACAACTGGAAGTGGCCGTCGGATGCGCAAGCTGAGGCGACTGCTAGAGCCAACAATGCAGCTTACAATGACTATCTTAAGGCTGAGGAATTTACCAATGCCATCAGGCCTTTACATTGGTTGCTAGTCAATGCACCAGACCTTAACGAAGCTTTGTACATCAATGGGGTAAGGGTGTATGCCGGTGCGGCAGATGCCGTTACGGATGAAGCGCAAAAGGCGGTTTATCAAGATTCGGTGATGACGCTGTATGACAAGCGAGACGAGCTATATGATAATGAGGAGAAATGGATAGAAAACAAGGCGTATTATGCCTACCGTTTCTATAAAGATGATAAAGAGAAAGTAGGGGAAGCTGCGGCCATGTTCGACCGGGCGTTGGAATTGAACGGAACGGTAATGCCGGGTTTGATTGGAGCCTATTTCGATTTGATCTATAGGAACTATGCCTATAACAAGGCATATACTCCGGAAGAAATACTTGCCAAATATGAGCAACTGACCGCGATTTTGGATGATGCTGCTGCCAAAGGAACCGACGTAACGGCTCCTAAAGGAACCCTTGACCAATTGTTGATCCACATGGAAATCATCGATTGTGATTTCATCCAAAACAATATGGGGCCCAAGTTGGAGGCAGATCCCACTAACATGCAATTGGCCCAGCAGATCTTCCAATACTCTATCCAGTATAAGTGTACCACGACTCCAGCATTTATGGCGGCACTAGAGGTTATCGACGAGAATGACCCTACCTTTTCTACCTCCCAAGTGATTGCTAAGAGGTATCAGCAGACCGGTGATTTTGCCAAAGCACAAGAAATGTTCGAGAAGGCGCTGACTTTGGCCGGCACCGATCAGGAGAAAGGTGATGTGCTTTTGGATCTAGCTAGATTGCATTCCAGTCAGGGCCGAAAATCCCAAGCCAGAACGGCGGCGCTTAAGGCTGCAGAGACAAGCAAGAACGTAGCAGCTGATGCCTGGACGGTAATCGGTAACCTTTATCTTTCTTCTACTAATGATTGTAAAGGCGGCCAGAGCAGGGTTAAGGATTATTCGATCTTCATCGCAGCGTATGATGCTTTCGCAAGAGCAGGCAACAGCCAAGGCATGAGGGAGGCCAAGCAACGCTTCCCGTCCAAAGAGGAGTTGTTTACCGAAGGTTTCCAGGTGGGTGAGACAATGAGTACTGGATGCTGGATCGGCCAGACCGTCACTTTGGCTACAAGGGATTAGCCTAGTAAATCTAGAATCATTCAAATACGGAGAGGCAGCTCTAGAGAGCTGTCTCTTTTTGTTGGCATACCCAACAGTGATACCGAATTTAATTGGTAGATTTGTGGATGAAAGTTTTCTGGGCGGTTTGTCTAGCGATTATACTGTTTTCATCCTGCAGGGAAGATGTTGACAAGAGCCAATTGGAGTTTTACGAGGGGCCTATGAGGATCGGCCATGATATTGAGCTGTTGCACAGTGATTCTGCGGTAGTGGTAGTCAAGCTCGTGGCGGCTAAGCAGCTTGTGTTTCAAAATGGAGATATCCAGTTTCCCGAAGGCATTTTGATTCATTTTTATGAAAAAACAGGAGAACTAAGCAGTACAATCCGCGCGGACAGGGGTTTTTATGAGCGAAGGATGAATCTGTATAGGGGAGAAGGAGACGTAAGGGTTCACAATATCCCAAAGGAACAGAAGCTTTCTTCTGAAGAGCTATTTTGGGATCCGAACAAAAAGATAATTTACACCGAAAAATTTGTAACGGTGGAAGAACCAAACGGATTGATCCAAGGCACCGGAATGGAGGCAGATGAAGGTTTCAATCAGTATAGATTTAATGAGGTCTCAGCCGTCATTGATGACATCCTGTAGCTTGTGAATGAATGAAGGGAATTGATGTTGTTTTGCTGCCGCTCGCTGCCGCACTGGTAATCATAGGAGCCCATGTCACGTGGACACAGGGAGTAGTGGTCTCCTATCCCGTATTTATGCTGGCGGTGGCTTTGTTGCTCTGGTTTAGGTACCGCAAAACCCAACAAGCAGACAAAGCGCCTCCCCAAGAGGACGTGAAAAGACAAAAAAAACGGCGAAGATAATGGAGTATCAGTATTTAGTGATTGCCCTGCTTTCTCTGCTTTTTATGGCTTTGTTTTCGGGTTTGGAAATCGCCTACCTGGCAAGCCACAGGCTGCACATCGAATTACAAAGCAAATTGGGCACTTTGAACGGAAGGATTTTATCCAATTTGATCAACAAGCCTTCACAGTTCGTCGGAACTACTTTAATCGGCAACACCATTTCTTTGGTGGCGTATGGGATCGCCATGGTTTATCTGTTCGACCCCGTTATCCTTTCTCTGTTGCCCGAAGGACTGGACAGCCCGGGAGCGGTACTTGTTGTTCAGGTATTATGGTCTACCGTTGTGGTGTTGGTAGCGGCTGAATATATTCCAAAAAGTATCTTCCGGCTTAACCCCCACGCGCTGCTGTCATACCTTACGGTTCCTTTTCTTTTTGTTTATTATCTAATGTACCCCCTGGTGTGGGTGATAAGGGTGTTTTCCCGGTTGATTGTGACCAAGATACTGAAACTGGAATACAGCGAGGAAAAACCGGTGTTTAAGATCACTGATTTAAATAGCTTTATACAGACTAACCTCAAAGCTGAGGGATCTGAAGACCAGGTAGAGATCGACACCGAAATCTTTGAGAATGCCGTAGAATTCAAAACCATACGGATCAGGGATTGTATGGTGCCCCGGACAGATATAGTGGCGGTGGAAATAGATGAGCCCATCAGCGAGTTGAACAAGGTTTTTATCGAAAGCGGGCATTCGAAAATAGTCGTTTATAAAGATAATATAGACGAGGTGATAGGTTATTGCCACCATCTTGAACTTTTCAAAAAGCCCAAGACGATTAAAGATATTCTTACGCCGATTATTATTGTACCGGAAACCAGCTTAGCCAACGAGCTTTTGGTACAATTCATTGCCGAAAGAAAAAGTCTTGCCCTCGTAGTCGATGAATTCGGGGGCACGGGTGGCATTGTCAGTATGGAGGATGTGATCGAGCAGATCTTCGGCGAGATCGAAGATGAGTATGATAGCGACGACCTGTTGGAACAGAAAATTTCGGAGCAGGAGTACCTGTTGAGTGCAAGGCATGAAATAGATTACTTGAACGACAAATACCATTGGCATCTTCCTCTTGGTGACTATGAGACCCTATCAGGGTTCATCCTTTCCATGACGGAGGAGATTCCCCGGAAGGGCGATACAGTGACGATCGGGGAATTCACTTTTACGATAATAAATAAACTAGACCATCGGATTGATACCGTAAAACTTAAAATAAATCCCCCAACAATATAGAACAGCAATTTATTCCCAATGGAAATATTTTGAAATTACCGTTGGATGTAATTATTTTGCGACACTTCAAAAACTAGAAGAATGGCTTTAATTAAAAAAATCAGACAGAGAACAGGTCTTGCAATTGGCGTGATTGCAGTAGGTTTAATATTTTTCGTTGTAGGAGGTGATTTGTTAGGACCAAACTCTGCCATCTTAGGCGGGGGCCGAAACACTGTAGGCGAAATCGCAGGGGAGGAAATCTCCTACGAGGAATACATGATGAGGGTGGAGCAAGCCAAACTTTCTTTTCAACAGAATACCGGAAGAAACCCGTCGGAAAATGAATTGAACAGCATCCGGGAACAAGCTTGGCAAGCGCTGGTCGTGGAACGGGTGTTCTCAGAGGAATACCGGGAGTTGGGGCTGACGGTAAGCGATGCCGAGCTGATAGATATGGTTCAGGGTAAAAACATTGTCCCCGAACTGCGCCAGCAGTTGACCAATCCAGAAACAGGAGAGTTTGACCGCCAGCAGTTGATTTCTTTCTTACAGTCCCTGCAAGGCGCAGATCCCCAGCAACAGGCCTTCTGGGCACAGCAGGAGAAGTTATTTGCAGATGCCCGCTTAAGGATCAAGTATGACAACTTACTAGGTACTTCGGATTATGCCAATACGGCAGAGGGAAAAATGGAACATAAGATGGCTACTATGTCAGCCGATGTGGCCCATTTGTTTATCCCGTATTATGCGGTGGCAGATTCTTTGGTGTCTGTGTCGGAGAAGGAGATGAGGGACTACCTCAAAAATAACCGTGAGAGATTCAGGGTGTCCAACGCCAGGGATTTGGAATATGTGCAATTTGGCCTGGTTCCAAGTGGGGAAGATTCAGCATCAACTATTAGTGAGATCCGGAGGTTGACGGAGGAGTTAAGAAGTTCTGATAACGACTCCTTATTTGCCTTCAGAAATTCTGAGGGGCCCCAGCCCTTCAGGACAGTGTTGCCAGGGGAGGAGCTTCCCAATGAACTTTCCTCTAACGTAGAAAACCCAGAAGTTGGCGTTGTTTACGGCCCTTACTTGACCAACCGTTCTTCTTATGTATCTTATAAAATCTCCGATAAGTACGACGGTGTAGCAAGGATGAGAGCAGCGCACATCTTGCTTAGCACGCAGGGATTGGATGATGCGGCAAAAGAGGAGGTCAGAAAGCAGGCGCAGCAGGTTCTAGATGAAGTACAGTCCAATGGCAACTTTGCCGTTGCGGCACAGCAATACGGCCAGGATGGAACTGCTCAAAGAGGCGGAGACCTGGGATGGTTTGCCAGCGAAGATTTTATCGAGGAGTTTTCTGAAGCTACTTTTGCAGCGGGAAGTACCGGCATTATTGATAGATTGATTGAGACAGAATATGGTTATCATATCATCAACGTAACGGAGCTTCCTCAGGCCGGGACATATAAATTGGCGTCCATAGAATTGGAACTGTTGCCAAGTGATGTCACCAGAAACGATATTTTCAGAAATGCCGATTTCTTTGCGTCCAATTCTAGCAATGCGAAGGAATTCAGGGCGAATGCTGAGAAGGAAGGGTATAGGGTCATCAACATAAATGGTCTGGCTCCCAATGCGAGGAATATCAACAACCTGACCGGTGCAAGAGAGGTGGTTCGCTGGGCGTTTACAGATGCCGCTGTAGGAGATGTTTCTGAAATCTTCGAATTGGATGAAGCCTATGTCGTTGCACTCGTCACCGGTAAGACCGAAGATGGCTATGCCGAACTAAAAGATGTACAAGACCAGATAGTCACGCTGGTGAGAAACGAGAAAAAAGCGCAGTACATTGCGGACAAACTCAACGGGATGACCAGCCTTGAAGAAATGAAGGACGTCTTCGGCGATGTGGCTTCCCTCGGGAATACACCTGACTTAAAGTTGAGCGCCACCGTACTACCCGGTGTCGGCTATGCGCCGAAAGCTGTCGGTTCTATCTTTGGTTTAGGACAGGCTGGCGCTATATCCCAGCCGATTCAGGAAGAGATCGGTGTCATCGTAGCGAAGTTAAATTCCCTTACACCAGCGCCGGAAATTGGAGATTACACCAGATATCAGAATCAATTGACTGCAAATTCTTCCCAAAGAGCTTCCTTTATGGTTATGATGGCTTTGGAAGAGCTGGCTGAGGTAAAGGATTATCGATATAAGTTCTTCTGATAAGGCAACCAAAAAAATACGTGATCCCATTCCCCAAAGGGAATGGGATTTTTTTTATCTGTCATTTTTAAGCCCTAAATTTGATACTTATGAATAAGAGGTTGGATTTAGCATCACTTAAGGAGCAATTGGATTCCCAGACGGATTTTCCTACACTGTACATGTTCAAGTTCATTGTGCCGACAGGCCAGGAACATGAAGTGGCCAGACTTTTGCCTCATAATGAAGCGGTGCTTAAGAAGTCCACGAAGGGAAATTATGCCAGCGTCACCATCAAAGCCATGATGCCCAGCAGTGAGTCGATCATCTCGGTATACGAACGGGCTTCAACAATCGAAGGGATTATTTCACTTTAAACCGGATCAAGATGTGGGTAGAAGAAGATAATAAGTTACAAAAGACTTTTGAGTTCAAGGACTTCACCGAGGCCTTTGCTTTTATGGTACGCGTGGCTTTTTTGGCAGAACAACAAGGACACCATCCTAATTGGAACAATGTGTACAATAGAGTCAGTATAACGCTTACCACTCATGACGAAGGAAATACCGTCACAGAGAAAGACCGGCAATTGGCCCAAGCAATTGATCGGCTCTGAGATGGATACAAGTTCTTCGCCCGATTTGTACCTGGTGCCTACTCCTATTGGCAACTTAAAAGACATCACCCTAAGGGCTATCGAGGTGCTTAAATCTGTTGACGTCATCCTGGCGGAAGATACCCGTACTACCGGAAAGTTGCTGAAGCACCTTGAAATTCAAAAGCCGCTTCAGAGTTACCATATATTCAATGAGCACAAGACCGTTGAAAGGTTGTTGGAACGGTTGCAGAAGGGCGAACAGATGGCCTTGGTAAGTGACGCTGGGACACCAGGGATATCTGATCCAGGTTTTCTGCTAGTCCG
>CAZHZP010000034.1:0-15759 GCA_964537165.1 uncultured Roseivirgaceae bacterium
GTTTAAAACCACACCGGAAAGTACCATAGCCATTCCAAAATAAGTCAGCAAGTTAAAGCTTTCATCGAAAAAGATAAAGCCAAATCCCAAAGCATATAGTATTCCAATATAATTTAAACTGGCTATTCTGGACAACTGGGCGTTTTGATACGCCATGGTCATATAGTATTGCGCCGCCTGGGTAAATATGCCCACCCCAAGCAAGATCAGCCAGTCCCAACCCACCGGCTGTACCCAGTTGAATAGACAATACAGGGTGGCGATGGGCAAGGTCAGCAGCGGGAAATAAAAAACGATCACTAAGGGATGCTCTGTATTTTTCAGTTTCCGGATAATGTTATAGGCCAGGCCGGAAAAGAAGGCCGAGGCAACGCCGATCAACATAAAGGTCGGAGATA
The DNA here is from genome assembly GCA_964537165.1 of uncultured Roseivirgaceae bacterium. Lineage (GTDB taxonomy): Bacteria > Bacteroidota > Bacteroidia > Cytophagales > Cyclobacteriaceae > DATGMS01. The sequence goes on from CAZHZP010000034.1 coordinate 399, forward strand.
TCCGGGGGTCAAAGCCCTCAATCACCAGCACGCCTCCAAAGGCGAGGGCAAAATAAAGATACTGGATGGGTTTCAACTTTTCCCTAACCAAGAAAATCCCAAGTAAAGCGGTGAAAATAGGCGACAGGTATTGAAGGGTCACCGCACTGGCCAAAGGGATATTCTGAAGGGTATAGAAGAAAAAGATCAGCCCCAAAGAGCCGCTCATCCCTCTAAATATCAAGAGCTTTTTGTTGTTCCCAAAAACCGGAACCTGGCTTCTCTTCAGTATCCACCAGGAGGCCACCAGGCTGAACAAGGATCGGAAGAAAACAATCTCAATGGCAGGAATATGGGGCAGGAATTTTACCAGTACTTGCATGATGGCAAAAAATATTCCCGCTAGCAACATGTGCCTGACGCTTCTTTGGCTCAAAGTATAAGTTTTTATCGATGTGATTTCTGGAACTTTAACTCTATATAATAGCCCAAAGCCTCATTTGGTTCAAAATAGGTGAAGTGATACCTTGACGGAAAGAAGGCGATTTGCAGGCTGACAACAGGTGCGGTGATCTCTCTTTATCGAAAAACACTGCTTTCATCAACAGATTTTATATTTTTGTCGGCTACTGAACTAAATCTACTTCTCCATGCGAAATCCTTTGATGCTTCTTTTCTCCCTGGCGATGGTCTTCGCCGGATGTCAGTCTTCTGTAAGGGAAACAGACAGGCTCCGGGAAAAACCGAATATCATCTACATCATTGCGGATGATCTCGGATATGGGGATGTAGGTTTCAATGGACAGGAGAAAATAGCCACGCCAAACATCGACAGGCTAGCTGAAAGAGGCTTGGTCTTTAACAACCATTATTCCGGCACCACGGTCTGCGCGCCTTCGCGAAGTGCCCTGATGACGGGGCTGCATACCGGGCACACGCCCATTCGCGGCAACTATGAGATCCAGCCTGAAGGACAATACCCCTTGGCCGACTCCGTGGAAACGCTCTTTGAGGTGATGAAAAGGGCAGGATACACCACCGGTGCTTTCGGGAAGTGGGGCTTGGGCTATCCCGGCTCCGAAGGCGATCCCCTGAACCAGGGCGTGGACGTGTTTTACGGCTACAACTGCCAACGCATCGGTCATAATTATTTCCCGTACCACCTTTGGAGCAACCATGATTCTATCCCTTTGCCCGGCAATGCGGGAAAAGGAACAGGACAATACGGTCCTGAATTGATCCATCAACAAACCCTCAAATTTCTCGAAGACAACAAGGAGAAGCCTTTCTTCCTGTATGTCCCCACCATTATCCCCCATGCGGAACTGGTGGTGCCCGAGGAGCGGATGACAAAATACAGAGGCAGGTTTGTAGAAGAAAAGCCCTTTAAGGGAGTAGACGACGGCCCAACCTATAAGCTGGGTGGCTATATGTCCCAAGACCACCCCCGTGCTGCCTTTGCGGCGATGGTGGAGCTGCTGGATGAACAGGTAGGTGAGCTGATCGACAAATTAGAAGAATTGGGATTGTCTGAAAACACCCTCATTATATTTACTTCCGACAACGGACCCCATCAGGAAGGCGGGGCGGATCCGGAGTTCTTTAACAGCAACGGCATCTTCAGAGGATATAAACGTGATTTATACGAAGGCGGCATCCACGTGCCCATGGTCGCCTATTGGCCCGGCAAGATCCAACCGGGCCAAACGGATCATATTTCTGCCTTTTGGGATGTGCTGCCTACCTTGGCTTCTATTGCCAATGAAAGGATAGGCAATGCTCTGGACGGGATTTCTTTTCGCCCTACCCTATTGGGGGAAGAAGGCCAGCAGGAACATGATTATCTGTATTGGGAATTTGTGGAACAGGGGGGAAAGCAGGCCGTGAGGAAGGGAAATTGGAAAGCAGTAAGATTAGGGGTAAAGGAAAATCCCCATGCCCCTATTGAATTGTATGACCTGATCGGCGATCCTTCGGAAGAACACAATGTGGCAGCCGACTTTCCCGACGTGGTGCAGGAGATGGCGGCCATTATGGAAGAGGCTCATATGCCCAATCCGGTGTTTCCGCTGTTTCAGCTACAATAGCACTGTTGATGGTTATTGGCTATTGAGTGGGAAGTAGGAAGCAAGAAGTCCAGTTGTCGCAGGCCTGACCCTACGGGCACGTCATGAAGCGGCGGCACTTTATGCCTGTATGGCTATTATTCTTCGTGTCTTTGCGCTCCATGGCCATTGAAGCCTTCCTATCCGTTTTTCAACAGCTCCTCCATCAGCTGTCTCACCCCCTCGCTTGCCGTGGCTTCAATTTCGATTAAATTCTCCACCAAACCTATTTCCGGCACTTTGATGTCAATGATGTATTTAGGAACGTGCCTCGGTACGTATTGGACTAATCCGGCAGCGGGATAAACCAACAGAGAGGTACCCACCACTGCAAAGATATCGGCTTCGATGGCCGCTTCGATAGCTTCTTCCATCTTGGGCACGGGTTCTCCAAACCAGACAATATAAGGCCGCAACTGGGATCCTTTTTCGCATTTGTCCCCGAGTTTCAGTTCCCAGTGATCCATGTCATACACCAAAGAAGGGTCAGCGGTGCTTTGGCTTTTAAACAGTTCCCCATGCAGATGGATCACTTGGCTGGATCCCGCTTTTTCATGAAGCGGATCCACATTCTGCGTCACAATGGTGACATCATAATGCCTTTCCAATTCCGCCAGACCCAAGTGTGCCGCATTGGGTTGGGCGTTTAGGCAATCCCTTCTTCTCAGGTTATAGAACTCCAGCACCAGTTCCCTGTTTTTTCTCCAACCTTCAGGAGAGGCTACTTCCATCACATCATGCCCTTCCCAGAGGCCATCGCTGTCGCGGAAAGTCCTGATGCCGCTTTCTGCTGATATCCCGGCTCCTGTCAATACCACCAGCTTTTTCTTCTTTGTTTCCATAAGTTGAGTCGGTACACTACTATTGCTTTTAATAAATGCCTTGGTCTAATATTTCTCCTGAAGGAAAATTTTGGAAAACCGGCTTTGTCTACGACTTTATGCCTGAATAGCCAATAACTGTTCTACGATAGGTTACCACGCTTACAGCATACCCGGAGGGATGGCCGGATAGCCCGAATGGCATAACGAAATTTACCCATACCGTAGGGATGAGCCATCAATGCACCGGCAGTCCGTATGGATGGCTGATCTTTAACTGCCATGCCGCAGACTACCCCGGTCCCTAAAAACAAAAAAAGCCGGAAACGGATCCGGCATTTTTATTTTATTTTTTCTTCTTTACAAATCTTCCTTTTTTCTTTTCCGGCTGGTTGGCGATGATCTCCAAAGTCTCTTCGTAGCTAAGGCTTTCGGCCACCTTGTCTTTCGGGATCTTGAAGTTGTCCTTGCCCTTTTTGATATAGGGCCCCCAGCGGCCGTTGAGGATCTGTATCTCGGGATCTTCGTCAAAGCTTTTGATATGCTTTTTGGCATCGGCTTCCCGCTTGTCCAGGATCAATTGAACCGCCTCCTCCTCTGTTATGCCCAAGGGATCATGTTCCTTACCCAAGGAAACAAATTTCCCGTCATGTCTGATATAAGGCCCGAAACGGCCGATAGCAGCTACTATTTTCTTATCTTCAAACATCCCCACATCCCGGGGAAGCTTGAACAGCTCCAGGGCGTCTTCCAAAGTAATGCTTTCGATAAACTGTCCTTTGGCCAGGCTGGCAAACTGCTTTTCCTCATCCTCTTGGTCACCAATCTGTACCAAGGGTCCAAATTTACCCAAACGGGCGATCACGGGTTTACCGGTTTTGGGATCGGTGCCCAGCTCCTTGGAGGAATTGATGTCGGCCCGGTTGATATTCTCGGTTTGCTCGACTTTAGTATGGAAACCCCCATAGAAGTTTTGGATCATTTCTTCCCACTGCTGCGTGCCCTGGGCGATCTCGTCAAACTCCTTCTCCACCTTGGCGGTAAACGTGTAGTCGATCACATTTGGAAAATGCTCCACCAGAAAGTCGTTGACCACCATGGCGATATTCGTCGGGAAGAGCTTATTCTTGTCAGCCCCGGTGTTTTCTGTTTTTTCCGCTTTATCAAATTTGCCTCCGGCAATCTTCATCTCCACATACTTCCTCGGCGTGCCTTCCCGGGACTCCTTGACCACATAATTCCTTTTTTGGATTGTCGAAATGGTCGGTGCATAGGTGGAAGGACGGCCGATACCCATCTCCTCCAGTTTCTTTACCAGGGAAGCTTCCGTATACCTTGCGGGCGGACGGGTAAAGCTCTGTCTCGCCTTCATTTCCTTAAGGTCCAAACCTTGCCCCACCGTCAACGGAGGCAATAGACCCTTGTTGCCGCTGTCTTCCTCATCCTCATCTTCGTCGGTACTTTCCAGATAAACCTTTAAAAAACCTTCGAATTTGATCACTTCGCCGCTGGCGGATAAGGTCTGGGGCGAATTGGATATGGCAATGGTCACATTTGTCTTTTCCAATTGGGCATCGGCCATCTGGGAGGCAATGGCCCGCTTCCAGATCAGTTCATAGAGCCTCTGCTCGTTTCTGTCACTCCCGGCCTCCAGGACCGAGAAGTTGGTCGGCCGGATGGCTTCGTGCGCTTCCTGAGCACCTTCCGATTTGGCGGCAAATTTCCGTGCTTTATGAAAGTCATTTCCAAAGGCCGATTTGATCTCCTTTTCAGCTCCTGCCATGGCTTCGTCCGACAGGTTGACGCTGTCGGTCCTCATATAGGAAATTTTTCCCGCCTCATAAAGTTTCTGGGCCACAGTCATGGTCTGGGCCACTGAAAAATACAGCTTTCGGCTGGCCTCCTGCTGAAGAGTGGAGGTGGTAAAAGGCGCGGATGGGGATTTTTTAGCCGGCTTTTTCTCCAGGCTCTTGATGGAAAACTGAGCTTCGAGACATTGCTTCAAGAATTCCTCAGCCTCTTCCTGGGTATCAAATTTCTTCGGAAGTTCGGCGCTCAATGTTTTGCCGGCCACGTCGAACAAAGCAGTTACCCGGTAGGCCGAGGTGGATTTAAATTTATCTATTTCCCGCTCCCTTTCCACAATAAACCGGACAGCCACGGACTGCACCCTTCCTGCGGAGAGACCTGCTTTGATCTTTTTCCATAGTACCGGCGACAGCTCAAAACCTACCAGCCTATCCAGTATCCGGCGGGCCTGCTGGGCGTTGACCAGGTCGATATCGATTTGCCGGGGATTTTCGATAGCCCGGTTGATGGCATTTTTGGTGATTTCCCTAAACACAATCCTTTTGGTATTGTCATCTTTCAACTTCAATACCTCCTTCAAATGCCAGGAAATGGCTTCTCCCTCACGGTCATCATCGCTTGCCAGGTAGATAGTCTCTGCCTCCTTCACGAGACTTTTGAGTTGCTTGATCACCTCCTTTTTGTCGGGGGTGACCTCATAGGTAGGACGGAATTTGTTTTGTATATCAATGGCTTTGTCACCTTTGGGCAGATCCCGCACGTGGCCGTAACTGGAAGCGACTTTGAAGTCCTTCCCGAGGTATCCCTCGATGGTCTTGGCTTTTGCCGGGGATTCGACGATGACTAAATTCTTGGGCATAGTACAATAGTTTATAGAAACGACAATTTCTATGGGACAAATAAAGCCTAAAAATAGAAGCGATAATATTCTCCTCCAAACAATAAGCCATATCATATCGTTTTGGCATGATTCTTAACCACCTTTTGACAGTTGAATTTTTAGCTTCAATATCTATAAAAATGATAAAAAAACTGATTTTGATGAGGCACGGCGAGGCAGCAATCGGGACAGGTTACCAGAAAGATTTTGACAGAACACTCACCGCCACCGGCAGATACAAACTTCAAAGGCTGAATAAAGTGCTTGAAGAAAGGAAGTTTGAACTCGACCTGTTGATCAAAAGCCCCTCCAGCAGAACCATGGAAACCGCCAGCATCATCACCCAAAGCATAGAGGTGAGGGAACAACAGGTCCAGGAATCCATTTATGAAAGTTCGGTAGATAGCCTGCTGGACATGATCCAGTCATTGCCGGGCCGATACGGGCAAGTCATGATCGTAGGGCACAACCCTTCGCTTACTTCCCTCCTCTCCTATTTGACGGCCGATCTAAATCTCTCTCTTTCGCCGGGGATGATGGCGGTGTTAAGCTTCGACTTACCGGAATGGGAAATGATATCTAAAGGCACCGGATATCTAAATGAGGTGCTGCAGTGATGGCTGGTTAGCGGGTGAGTTGGTTATAGGGAGACACCTGGAGGTTTTTACTCATTTTTCACTAAAATGGGTTTAAACGTTTTGGCTGAAAACTTTCAGGTTCGCAAACCCTTAACTTCTCCACTTTCCACTTTTGATTGGCCCGGATTTTTTTACGGGTATTTTGGTATATTGTCCCCTCATCATCCTTGCTTATTTAAAAAAATGGAGACCTTAAAGATACCTTTTGCCCAGCTTGCTGCAACTTTTGAATCCATATTGGTTTGGAAGGGATTTGATAAAGAAAGGGCAAGGCTGAGCGCCGAACTTTTCGCCCAATCCAGTCTCGACGGCGTAGCCTCGCATGGGCTTAACCGGTTTCCCTTCTTTGTCAAGATGATTGACGAGGGTATGGTGGATGTCCAGGCCCGTCCTGTGTTGACTGGCAGCTTTGGTGTCTTCGAACGTTGGGACGGCCATCTTGGCCCCGGCAACCTGAACGCCCATCACTGTATGGGCCGGGCGATTGAGATGTCCAAGGAGAACGGAACCGGCTTTGTGGCGCTGAAAAACACCAACCACTGGATGCGGGGCGGGAATTTTGGCTGGCAGGCGGCGGAAGCCGGCTGTATCGGCATCTGCTTTACCAATGCCATTCCCAATATGCCTGCTTGGGGTGGCAGCGAGCCTGTGCTGGGCAACAACCCCCTGGTGATTGCCTTCCCCCGGAAAGACGGCCATGTCGTCCTGGATATGGCCATGTCGCAGTTTTCATATGGCAAGATGAGTGCTTATCTAAAGGAGGGGAAAGAGATGCCTTATGAGGCGGGCTTTGATCAGGAAGGTAAACTTACTAAAGATCCGGCAGTGATTTTGGAAAAGGAGCTGGCCCTGCCGATCGGCTTGTGGAAAGGAACTGGACTTGCCTTGCTTTTGGATGTATTGGCGGCGGTGTTGTCCGAAGGTGACGCCACGCACCAGATCGGCCAGCGGGAGTATGAGCACAACATTTCCCAAATCTTTATCAGCCTCTGTCCGGCTAAATTGGGTTTAGAAGAATTTCCCGAAGAAAAAGTCAACGCCATCATCCGGCATTTCAAGTCATCTAATACTTTTGGTAACGCGGAAGTCCGCTATCCGGGCGAAAAGACACTAGAGATCCGTTCCAAAAATCTTGCGGAAGGCGTACCGGTGGACCAAGAGATTTGGGAGCAGGTAAAGGCTATGATTGGCTGACTGAGGCACAAGAAATCAGTAGCCACAGATGCACTGAGCCACAAAGAATTGGCAGCCACAGAAAAAAGCTTTGTGCCCCCGTGTCCTCGTGGCAAAACATTAAAACAAAAACGCTGTACCTCAGTGGCTGCACACTTAAAGCAAATCCTTTGTACCTTAGTATCTTGACGGTTCACTACCAAAAGAAAGACTTTGTGCCTCCGTGGCACAACACCTAATATCCACCCCATGAAAACCTCCCGCATTGCTTCAAAAGCCGACCTCAGCATTATTCAGGATATCGCTGCCGCAGCCTACCACGATACCTATATCCCGATCATAGGGCTTGGGCAGGTTGACTTTATGTTGAGGAAATTTTATAGCCTCGATGCCTTGTCGGATCAGGTGGACGAAGGCCATGTCTTTATCATCGCCAGAGAAAATGAGGAAGACATCGGGTTTGCCTCTTACAGTAGAATGGAGGCTGCACCTACCGTCTTTAAACTGCAAAAACTATATCTGCTACCCGACCGGAAAGGCAGTGGCCTCGGCAGGTATTTGGTGCAGGAAGTCATTTCGCTGGCACGGGCTGGTGGGGCGGAAAAACTCATCCTCAACGTCAACCGCCATAACAAATCGAGGGGTTTCTATGAAAAGCTGGGCTTTGTGATCACAGAAAAAGTCGACATTCCCATCGGCGAGCATTTTTTTATGAATGATTATGTGATGGAGATAAGGATTGGGGGGTGAAAGAGAGGCGGATCCAGCAAGGGCGCCGTCTAACGAAATCAAATTATGGCCTAACCCGATACGCCCACTGGTATTGCCGCTGGGCTTTGAGCGGCTTTTTACTTTTCTCCAACAACCGGGTTTCTCCATGAATTTCGCCTCAAAAAACAAAAACCACCGGGCGTCGTGGCTGAATATGAAGCAAATGGAAAAATTGTGCCTGCTGTTGAAGTGTACCCCCGACGACATGATGGTCTGGATCCCTGACAAAAACACCCCTTATGATGCCGATGCCCCTTTGGCAGCGCTAAGAATGTCAGAGACCGAAATCGACATGGTAAAGACCATCAACGCCATTCCTTTGGCCAAGCTTGACCGGATAGAGATGCTTATCCAGGAAGAGCTGAAGAAGGAAGGAGTTCAATCAAGTGCTCGCAAACAGCAGGGATCCCGGGGAGGAGTTACAAAACCCACCCAGCTCCACCCTGCCAAAGGGCAAAACAACAACCCAATAAACTAATAAACCGCTATATTTGTACATCTTCAGTTACAAAAACCTTTTTACTATGACTTATACACCCGACCCACAACGGTACGATTCCATGATTTACAATTACTGCGGAAAGAGCGGCCTAAAGCTGCCGGCGATTTCCCTGGGCTTATGGCATAATTTCGGCGATGACTTTTCCCACAAAAACAAACAGGCCATCTGCCGTACGGCCTTTGACCTGGGCATCACGCATTTTGACCTGGCCAATAATTACGGCCCGCCTGCCGGGAGCGCTGAGACCGCCTTTGGGAAGATCTTAAAAGAAGACTTTGCGGGCTATAGGGATCAGCTCGTCATTTCGTCCAAAGCCGGATACAATATGTGGCCGGGACCTTATGGGGAATGGGGCAGCAGAAAGTACCTGATCTCGAGCTGTGACCAAAGCCTCCAGCGCATGGGCCTTGACTACGTGGATATTTTCTATTCCCACCGGTTTGATCCCAATACGCCTCTGGAAGAAACGATGATGGCTCTGGACCAGATTGTACGATCTGGCAAGGCGTTGTATGCCGGCATCTCTTCTTACAATTCCAAAAGAACCCAGGAAGCCTATGCGATCCTTAAGGCACTGGGCACGCCCTTTATCATCCACCAGCCCAGCTATTCCATGCTCAACCGCTGGATAGAAGAGGACGGGTTGCTGGATACTCTGGATGATTTGGGATTGGGGTCTATCGTTTTTTCCCCGCTTGCCCAGGGCATGTTGACCACCAAATACCTGGACAAGATCCCGGAAAACAGCCGCGCCAGCCAGCAGAAATCATTGAATCCGGATTTTCTCAACGAGCAAAACCTCTCGCATATCCGCTCACTCAATGAGATCGCTAAAACAAGAGGACAAACCTTGGCGCAAATGGCCATAGCCTGGGTATTGAGGGGAGGCCGCGTCACTTCTGCCTTGATCGGAGCCAGCAAGCCGGAACAGGTCGTGGATTGCGTCAAAGCGCTGGGCAACCTCCAGTTTACCGAAAAGGAACTGACAGAGATCGACCAATATGCCAAAGACGGGATGGTTAATATCTGGGCGCAGTCGGCGGAATTGGGTGGATGAGATGGAAGAGCGGATCTGGTTGATGTCTCTTTTATCTCTTCCATCCCTTCTATCTCTCATGCACGATTGAGAGATGGAAGGGACTTAGAGATGGAAGAGAAGGTATCTAGTAAGCGCTCTTCCATCCCTTCTATCTCTTCCATCTCGTCGCCCATATTAGCCATTGCCATTCTGCTCCTTCGATCCTAACAGCCGATTCTACACCCCCCATGCTTGACCCCACCCTCCGTTTTCTCAAAAGTGCTGATTTTTCCAAGGGACTGGTACTGGCTTTGGCCATACTGGTCGTCTTGACCATCAGCTACAGCTTGGGGAATATCGAGATAGGCATCAGCCTGACGATGGGGATGTTTATCAGCGCGCCCGCAAATTTCCCGGGCAGCAACCGCCACCGGATCAACGGGATGCTGGCCGCCATCTTCCTGGGCATGATGAACACCGTGATCATCAATTTGGTCGCGGGCAATTTATGGTTGTTGACCGCAGTGATGACCCTGCTGGTTTTTTTGGTTTCTTATTTATCGGTATTTGGATTTCGGGCCTCTTTGGTGGCTTTTTCCGGTCTTTCGGCTATCATTTTTAGCTTGGCCCACCCGCAGATGGGGGCTGATTTATTTGTCCATGCAGGCTGGATTGGATTGGGCGGTTTATGGTACCTCTTGTTTTCCATGCTGACCCACCTGATGACCCATAGGAGCCATACCATCCAGTTGATGGCCGAAAGCATGGAACTGACAGCCAATTATCTGAAAACCCGCGGTGAATTCGCTTTACGCAAAGGCGATAAGGAAGAAATGGAGAAGAAGCTATTTGAACTCCAAAGCAACCTTAACACCAAACATGAAAGTCTTAGAGAGATCCTGCTGAGCTCGCGCCGCAATTCCGGCCAGTCCAATTTTGCCAGGCGGCAGGTGCTTATTCTGATTGAGCTGATCGATATACTCGAACTGGCGATCGGTAACCTTCCGCATGTTTTCCAGATGGAAAAAACCTTTAAAAAAAGGCCGGAACAGCTGCGGCCATTTATAGACCTGATTTTTACCATGTCCAATCACCTGGAGTACCTTTCCCAGGTAATCGGCAGTAAGAGAGCCCTCAGGGAAAATACCGCTATCGAAAAACTACTGGTAGAGGCAAAGGAAAACCTTGACGATTTCCGGCTGACGGCAGCCTATGAGGAAGTATTGCTCCTTCAGAATATACATGACTATCTGCAAAAGCAGGCACAAAAGATCGGAGTGATCGAGAAAGTGATGCGCAACCTTGTGGAACAGGATCAGTTGTGGGCCAGGCAAAAGGATGCCGCAAAATTTATTACCGTGCAGGATTACGACTGGAAGACCTTTACGGAAAACTTCAACTTCAGCTCCCCCATCTTCAAGCACAGCCTGCGGCTGACCCTGACCGTGCTGGTTGGTTTTGCCATCGGTATTATCTTTCCCTTTCAGAATGCTTATTGGATTTTGCTGACCATCATCGTGATCATGCGTCCCGGTTATACGCTGACCAAGGAACGTTCTAAACACCGGCTCTACGGAACCCTTATCGGCGGTGCCGTGGCGGTGGCTGTGGTTTTTCTCACCCAAAATGAGTACATCTATGGAAGCCTGGCGGTGGTAACCTTTATTATGGGATTTGCGCTGGTGCAGAAAAACTACCGGAGCTCTGCTGCTTTTATCACGCTCAACGTGGTTTTTATTTATGCGTTATTGAAAACCGACCCCTTGGACGCTGTCCAGTTCCGCGTGCTGGATACCTTAATAGGAGCCGCGTTGGCTTTTGTAGCGAATGCTTTTTTCTGGCCTTCATGGCAGTTTTTGAATATGAGCGAATTCATTGCCGACACGATCCAGGCCAACCGGAAGTTTTTGGAAGAGGTAGGAGACTTTTACCGGGAAAAGAACCTGTCGGATCCTTCTTATAAGCTGTGCCGAAAAAGTGCTTTCCTGGCCGTAGGCAACCTGAATGCGGCTTTTCAACGGATGAGCCATGAACCTAAGCAGCAGCAAAAAAACCTGGATAAGATCTACGAAGTAGTAGTGCTCAACAATACCTTCCTGTCACTCACAGCTTCCTTGGGCACCTATATTCGCCACCATAAAACGACAGAAGCATCCCGGCATTTTGAGAACTATATCGCTGGCATCAGCGCCAATTTGCAGCTGGCTACCGACATCCTGCACCAAACGCCAGTCAGAGAAACGCCCAGTCCGGATCCTATCCAGGAAGCCCAAGCTTATCTTGATTACCATTATCAAAAGCTTACAAACCAGTCGGTCTTACAAAAGGATGGCTCCGATGTCCTGGTATTGCCTAGGGAGTTACAGGAGATCAAATTGATTTCAGATCAATTAAAATGGTTATTGACCATTTCCGAAAACATCAAAACTACGGTCAGATCGGCCGAGCTGAAACAATGAGCTTCATCAGCTCCCGATGAAGTGGTGTTTGATTGTCTGGTATATCCTTTGATTAAAAAAAGGAATAACTAAATTACTTTGACCATGACAAATTCAGAACGCCAAGACAAACACCCACAAGAGAAACATCCCCAGCCTCCCTATCCTGACCAAAAGCAGTCTGTTCCGGGAACGGAAGAAGAGATGCATCCCCAAGCAGACCACGGGGAGGAGAGCTACAAAGGCTCCGGAAAGCTCGGGGGCAAAAAGGCCATCATCACCGGAGGAGACTCGGGAATAGGCAGGGCCGTGGCCATTGCCTTTGCACGGGAAGGGGCGGACGTGTTGATCTCCTACCTGAGTGAGGACGAAGACGCCAAGGAGACCGCTAAATATGTAGAGGAGGCTGGCCGAAAAGCGGTGTTGGTCCGTGGTGATATCAGCGAAGAATCCCATTGTAACCATATTATCGAAAAGGCGGTGGAGGCCTTCGGGCAGATCGATATCTTGGTCAACAATGCGGCTTATCAGATGGCGAGGGAATCTCTGGAGGAGACGAGCAGTGACGAATGGGATTACACTTTTAAAACCAACATCTATGCGATGTTTTGGCTCTGCAAAGCGGCAAAACCGCATATGAAGCCCGGAAGTACGGTCGTCAATACCACCTCGGTCAACGCCTATAAACCCAAACCGATCTTGGTGCCTTATGCGGCCACCAAAGGCGCGATACAGAATTTCACTTCCTCTCTCGGCCAGTTGTGGGCTGACGATGGCATCCGGGTCAATTGCGTGGCACCAGGACCCATCTGGACACCATTGATCCCTTCAACCATGCCACCGGATAATGTAAAGGAATTCGGGAAGAACACGCCGATGAAAAGAGCCGGCCAACCGGCCGAATTAGCCGCGGTCTATGTGCTCTTGGCCTCACAGGATTCCAGCTATATTACCGGTTCGACGGTTCAGGTAACCGGGGGGACACCGACGATATAGGGGGAAGACGGAAGACGGAAGAACGAAGCGGGAAGTTGAAGCTCCTGTTCAGCTGTCTTGAAGATTGAATATTGAACGTTGGTTATTAATTATATAGTCAACGTTCAATGCTCAAGGTCCCGCGTTAGCTTATTTAGGCTTGTGTTTGGTAAAATGAAAGCAGCCGCATCCATAGACCTGCTTGGCCAATAATTGATCGCTCGGATCGGATACTAAGCCTCCGTCATTCTCATCCTCAGGAATCAAGCTAAAATCCACTAATTGAAGGTCAGCAAACAAATCCAGTACATGTTGCTTGTTATAGACCCTGTGGGCATTGAAAAATATTCGGCTTTCTCTTCCTAATGGAACAACAAAAAGCAGATGGCCACCGACCGCCAAAACCCTTTTCAACTCCTTGATGGCCTTCAGATCCCCGTCGTAATCTATGGGGTCGCCATATCTTCCCAAGCCAACGTGCTCTACCGTGTGCATGCAAGAAAGGGAGGGGATGGAATTGGCTTTGAAAGGAAGAGACAAAAGATCCGCGGACATGGAGTTCAATTGACTAAGAGTCAAGTTTGCTGGCCTGTAGTCATAAAAATCCACCGGGACAAAGGCTGAAAGAATCGAGCAAAAGTGCAAGGTGGAAGAGATGTCCACATGTTTTTCAGGACCGTTTTTGGCTATAATTCGTGCAGCCCAAGCAGGATGGTACACGTAATGTCTGTCAAAACCCGTGTCGGCTGTGTTATCATGTAGGCAGGGAAAAAAATCATCCTGGCTAAATTTAAACCGTTTCCTCGTCAAATCCTCCATTTGGGAAAGCTCATCGAACTCAGCAACAAACTTCCTGTTCAATTTGGGTCGCCTCTGAAACAATTCCCGAATTTTTCTGATAATTTTCCCCATCAATTTTAATCTAGACCTTAATGAACCTCCACAATCCCATTTCAATCAATAGGTAAGGTAGGAAAATTTCCATGTCCTTAAAATACAGGTATAAAAAATCCGCAATTTCGCCTAAATGTTCCTTCTGCAAGATCCGACGGTCTCCAAACCATGTCTGCCTAGTATTTTGATTTATCGTGGGGGATTTACTTAAATATTTTTACCTTACCTGCAGATTATCTATACAATACCCATGATTAAAAAAATCTTCGACTCCTTACGAAATCAGAATAAGGACCTTCAGGCCTATCTGCAAAACAAGGAAGCTATCAGCCAGTATCTGGAATATTTAACTTGGGAAACACATCTTCCGATACCTCACGTCATCAAGCAAAACAACATCCGCAAATACCGAGATGCCTACCGATTCCAAGTCTTCGTGGAAACGGGGACTTATTTAGGCGATATGGTTGAAGCCCAAAAAGGTCGGTTTAGACAAATAATTTCCATTGAACTGGGAAAAGATCTCCACCAAAAGGCCCTCCGACGGTTCGAAAGCGATCCGCAGGTAACGCTACTTCAGGGCGATAGCGGCGTGCTACTGAAAGAGGTAATCAAGAATCTGGATGAACCCGCCCTATTTTGGTTGGATGGGCATTTTTCCTCCGGGATCACCGCCAAGTCAGATAAAAATACGCCTGTTGTGGAAGAGCTAAAAGCAATATTAAGTTCTTCCATCAAACATGGCATCCTTATCGATGATGCCCGTCTCTTTAGCGGTCATGATGACTATCCAAGTATTGATAAACTGTGTTTTTTGGTGAAGGAGTACGCACCCCGGAGAAAGGTAGAAGTGGCTGACGATATCATTCGCATTATGCCTTGACTTGGCTATTTTTCTACCTTCGTAAATAAGCCCAAAAGCTCTGCTTAAAGGCTCTCCGGAATTGTTTGAAAGTAAGAAAGGAGATGTCGGACCATTCCTGATTAAAGAGTAAAGCCAAGGCGGCCCTGCCCGGCTTCTTAATCATCAGGATTTCATACCATTTTTTAAACAGCAGCGCATCAAATTCCTTGATCGGAAATCTTCCGCTTTCGCTGTTTGCCTGTCTCAACGTATTCATTACCAAAATCACCTCTGTAATGTTCATGGCTTCATAATTTTTTGCATACAGCAAATATTGCAAATCCAACAAGCGGTCATCCAAAGGCATCCCCCGACGGATGTACATGTCCTTCAAAATATCGGTCTCTATTTTCCGGATTTTAGCCGGCTTGATGGCTGACGTGTTTTGACCATGCACCCTGTAATATACCAAAAGCTGATCCAGATTACCTACCCGGTATTTTTCCGAAACCCT
>CAZHZP010000035.1:0-12123 GCA_964537165.1 uncultured Roseivirgaceae bacterium
AATACAAGAACCCCCCACTGGCTTCCGGATCTGCCCACTTGATCTCCTTCGACCAGGTAAGTACGTTGGATCCACTCACATAAAATCGGGCATCGGTAAATCCGACCCTAGAGATAAGGTGGTTGGGAAGAGAATATCCCAGTTCCACATTCTTCAACCGGACGAAGGTGGCGTCGAAGAGCCACATGGTATTGGCTCCCGGTTCGACACCATCAGCCCGGGGCTTGGTACCCTGGGGGTTGTCGACCGTCCACCGGTCTGTCGCTCGCTCCACAGTAGCATTGTCAAAGGCAGCATTTCCCAAGACCGGATAACGGTCATCATAATTGTAAACATTCGTCTGACCCTGGAAAAACAGGTTTAGATCAAAATTCTTGTAGATAAAATCAAAGTTCAAACCGAAGACATATTCCGGGGTTGCTGTATAGTTAAACCTGAACTGATCATCCCCATCGATTTCACCGTCATTGTTGCGGTCCACGATCCTCACGTCTCCCACTTGCGCATTAGAAATATGAGGATAACTGTTCAATTCTTCCTCGGTATTAAAAATACCGTCTGCTTGATAATACAGCCCTGCGCCGACCGGCCTTCCGGTAAGATTCTTATCCGCTATATCATTGGGAACTTCATCCATAAATTGAATTTCGCTTCTGGCAAACGCAACATTTCCGGCGATATTATAACTGAATTCTCCCAACGACCTTTTGCGGTTAAGAATCAGTTCAAATCCTTTGTTTTTTACCCTCCCTATATTCTCATCCGGCAAGCCAGGATACCCGAAAACATTGCTCACCGAAACATTCCTTCTGGCAAGTATATCGGAACGTTGCTCGTTAAAAACCACAAATTCAAACCCTAATCCCCCTTGCCATAAGACACCTTCTATGCCTATGTCCACTTTTTCACTCGTTTCCCAGGTAATGTTTGGGTTAGGCAAGACACCGGGGTTGACCCCGGGCGACACGCTACCCCCGAAGTAGTAGTTGTTGCCAAAAGTGAAAGCTTGGAGATGCTGATAAGCAGCGACAAAATCATTCCCGATTTTGCCATAAGAACCCCTGATTTTCAACTGGTTGACGAAGTCAAGATCCGCCATAAACGGCTCTTCTGAAAGTCTCCAACCCGCAGAAACTCCGGGGAAAAAACCATACCGGCTTTCCTTGGGAAACTTCTGGGATCCATCGTAGCGAAACAAAAATTCCAGCAGGTACTTCCCGTCATAGTCATAGTTGAAACGTCCGAAATAATTGTTGTACCCACTGATCCGTGTGGATCCTCCAGTGTTCATGTCATTGGTGTCACTGCTGCCGGCATCTAGCTGGTCGATGGCCGAACTGACGAAATTTCTCCTGAAAGCGTGTACCCAATTGTCACTGTTTTCCTGTTGCTCGGTACCCAATAAGGCAGCGAAATAATGCTTATCGACGGTCTTTGAATAATTCAGACGAATGTTATACAGCTTGGTCGTCCACTTGTTGTTGGTTTGGGATAGCTCAGGAGCTGACACACCCGTTCCTTGCCGCCGGTCGTATTCTTCCGTCACGACATTAAATTCATGAAAAAAGTAAGGCGTTCTCCATCTTCTTTGGACTTGATGATTGATGTCATAGTTAAAGCTGGCGTCCAGTTTAAGCCCTTCCAGAAAGGGCACCTGGTAAGAAGCTGTAAAGGAGGTAAACAGAGGGGAGCTTTCCCGTCTAAAATAACCTCTTTGATCCATAAGTAGCGGACTTTCACCTAACCTTCCAGGTCCGTATAGGCCATTGGGATACTGTGCCACCAAAGTCGGGTTTGCCTGATAAATATTGTGAAAATTCACCCACCCCTCGCTATCCGTAGCCACAGATCCGAAATTTTGGTCATTCAACATCCCGGACAGATTCGCTCCCACGGTGAGATTGTCTGTTAAATCGACATTGACGTTCACCCGCATGTTATACTGCTTATACTTGGTCGGGTCGTTGACCAGGTTCCCATTTTGGCTTGTTGCTCCGAAGGAAAGAAAGTAGTTGACGTCGTCCGTGCCGCCCCGTGCCGACAAATTAATTCGCTGCTGGGTAGAATACGGTTTTACCGCCTCCTTTACCCAGTCGGTATTAGGATACCGGATCGGATCAGACCCATCGGCATATCGCTGGATCGCCTCCGGGCTGAAAGGCGGCGTCCAGTCTGTTTCGGGTCTTCCCGCCCGATACCAAGCTCCCTCATTATACACCTGTGCAAATTCCGCGGCATCGAGCATGTCAAGAATTTTAGTGGGCTGCAGCAACGCCTGATTTATGGTGAAGTTAAAGACTGGCTTGCCCTTTTTACCCGATTTCGTCGTCACCAGGATTACCCCGTTCGCCGCACGTGCACCATAAATGGCTGCAGAAGCATCCTTTAACACAGAAATACTTTCGATATCTTCGGGATTGAGCCTTCCTAATTGGCTTCTAGGAACGCCGTCGATGATAATCAGGGGGCTGTTGTTGCCGAAGGTACCGTTGCCCCGAATCAAAATATTAGGGTCATCCCTACCGGGCTCCCCGGATCTTTGGTTTACGGTAAGTCCCGGCAACCTGCCTGCGAGAGAACTGGTCACATTGGCAGAAGGACTTTTCACGAGATCTTCCCCGGAAATATTGGCAACAGAGCCTGTTAATGTCTCCTTCCTTTGCTCTCCATACCCCACGACGATTACTTCACCCAGCTGGGTCAAGTCAGGGGACAGTTCGACATTGATCTCGGATCGGTTTCCTACAACAATCTCCTTTGAACCGTACCCGATAAAACTAAAAATCAGTGTGGCGGATTCTCCTACCGTAATGGAATAACTTCCATCAATATCAGAAACGACACCATTGGAAGTTCCTTTTTCCAGAATATTGACGCCAGGCAAAAAATCGCCGCCTTCCTCTTTGACCATTCCGCTGACCTGCGACTGGGCGTATGCCGCTATCCCCCCCGTAAAGACAAGGAGTATCGCTAGGCAGCAGCTAACATGATATAGTTGTTTTTTAACATACCTATACCCTACAACGTAAAGATTTTCTTTCATAGGTTTTGGGTTTATTGTTGTGATTACTGCTGGCTGCGGACGGGATTCCCACCTTCCCAAATGTAAACCGAGACAGCCTATCTGCGATAATGTTAGATATATAGTCTGCTCAGCACAAGCAATTTCCGATAAATAGTTACACAAGCCTTTGCGCAAACCTTTGCGGGAAAGAGCCCTAAGGATACAGAGCATCCCCGGTTTCACATTTATAGCTTGCTTTTATCGCCTTCAAACACCTATATTCAGGAATTTAATACGTTCCAGAGGAACAGTAGCGCAAAACATCACGAATTTATCATGAGCAGGAAGAGAGTGTCTTTGAAGGATCTGGCGAATGAACTGGGGGTTTCCATCTCGACGGTTTCAAGAGCACTGAAAGACCATTATGATATCAGTCCAGAGCTGACAAAAAAAGTCAAAGATTTGGCCAAAGCCTGGAATTACAGACCCAACCCCATTGCGGTTGGATTACTCAAACAACGGACAAAGATCATCGGGGTAATCGTGCCCGATATCGTCACCCACTTCTTTTCTTCCATTATCAGCGGCATCGAAATCGGCGCTAAAGAACAGGGCTACCATATCATCATCTCTTCCGCCCAAGAGTCTCAGGCCAAAGCCAGAGAGAGCTTGCAAAACCTACTCGACCTGAGAGCTGACGGATTGATCGTTTGTCTAGCACAGGATACGGATGATTACAGCGATTTTGATCTGATCAAAAAATCGGAAGTGCCCCTGGTCTTCTTTGACCGAGTATGCAGGACGGAAGAGTTTTCCTCCGTAGTCATAGACAATATTGAAGCAGCACGGGAACTCACCGTCCACTTGTTTCAAAATGGCTACCGTAAAATCGCCCATATCGCAGGCCCCGAAAACCTCAACATCAGTAAAGAAAGAATTGAAGGCTATCAAAGAGGCTTAAGGGAATGCGGGTTGTCTTTCAACGCTGACCACCTGGTGCGCTGTGATCTGAGTATCGATCAGTCGGCTGTCGCCACGGAACAGTTGATGTCCCAAGCAACAATTCCTGATGCTATATTTGGAGTAAACGACACCGTTATATTTTCTGCCATGAAGGTACTAAGGCGCATGGGATTTAAGATGCCGCAGGATGTAGGATTGGTCGGCTTTACGGATGAGTTTCACGCAACGGTGGTGGAGCCTAACCTTACCGCGATTGCTCACCCGACTTTTGAAATAGGAAGAGAGGCCGTCAGGTTGCTGTTGGATGAAATCAGCTCTAAGGTTCCCCAACCGGTCCAGCAGACGGTGCTGAAAGCGAAGCTGATGGTGAGGGAATCCTCCACCAGAACCAAGTCATAATGACCGCCATAGTTCCATAGCAGGAACCAGCGGAACCAACAGGTCCTGAAACCACAAATACCCCGGCCCTCTACCCGGTGAATAGAGAGCCGGGGTATTTTGTTGACTACAGTACTTGGCTAAGTAACTAAAGAGCCGCGGTCGTCAGCGGTTTACTTCCTCTCCAGCTCCCTCTTCAACAAGGACATCAACTGGTGCTGTTCCATAGTATGTTCCTTACTTTCAATTTCCTTTAGCATATGCTTTAGGACTGCAGCCGACGCTTCCGTCTTTTCTGCCCCGACCCTCTGAACGGTATAGCTCAGCAAATTGGCGATTGGCGATTTTTGCGCCACCTCCAACGCCCTGTTGACGTCTGTAACTACTGTAGGCTCAAAAGCGTACCAGAGCATCAAGGGCATATTATGATCCTCTTTATCTTCCTCTCTCTGGAGAAGCGCCTCCAATACATCCCATCTCTTCGCCGGGGCAATCCGCTGCATGGCAGAAGCCAGGTATAACCTGACCATCGCCGAATGGTCCGTGCTGGCCATCTCTGTCAATCTTTCCAAGGTCGCATCCGCCAGTTCCTTATCCTCAGCCATCAACTGTATGGCCCAGCTTCGAACATACTCACTCTCATGATGGGTCAGTTTCAACAATCCTTCCTCATCGATTCCCTGGGTCACGTGCAAAGTCCAAAGTGCGGCCAACTTTCTGTTCACATCAGGATTTTCTTCCAGTATCCCTTTTAGCAATTTATGCACCCGCTTGTTTGGGCCCCGTTCCTGCAGCACCAAACGGGCGGTTCGTACATACCATTCGTTTTCTTCCAAATGGTAATTCACCAGTTCCTTGTTGGATGCTTTGGCAAGATCCACCTGCTTCCACTCATCGGTCTCATGGCTTATCTTGAATATCCTGCCCATGGTTTTTTGATGCACATCCGGATTGGGACTGTGACACTGGTTCTTGTCATACCAGTCAATGACAAAGACGGAACCGCTGGCATCATACCTGAAATTAAGCCACTGTGACCAAGAATCGTTGGTCAACAAAAAGTCATCTTCATGGGTAGCCACATAACCGGAACCTTCCCGGTTCAGCTTGTCCACATTCAACCGGGCTCCGTGAATGTTGTTCATGTAAATTTTGCTTCGGTATTCCTCCGGCCAGTCCTCACTTCCCAAATAGATCATGGCTCCGGAGTGGGCATGGCCTCCACCGGCTGAATTTGACCTAAAATTCCCCGCATGGGGGCCTCTATCCCCTACCCAGTGGACGTGGTCACCGATCTCCTTAATGTCGTCATAGGTATAGGGATTAAAGTGCTGTCCTGCCTGACGCAGGTATCTGGCTCCCTGAATCACATGAAACATATGGGGAATTACACAGACGGTAATAAATGGATGGCCATACTCGTTGAAATCAATCCCCCAAGGGTTGCTTGTTCCCTCTGCGAACAGTTCAAATTCCTGACTGACCGGATGATATCGCCATACGCCTGCATTTAACTTTACCCGTTCCTCATCCGGGGTGCCGGGCTTTCCAACATTTGAATGGGTAAATACCCCATGGGTCCCGTACAACCAACCGTCAGGCCCCCAGCGGAAATTGTTCAGCATCTCGTGGGTATCCTGTGTACCCCAACCATCCAGCAGCACCTGGGGAGACCCTGCGGGCTTGTCATTCTTCTCGTCAATAGGGATAAATATCAGTTCCGGGGCGGTGCCTAACCAAACGCCTCCCATGCCCACTTCTATAGCGCTGACCAAGTTCAAGCCCTCCATGAATACCTTTCGGTTGTCTAAGACACCATCCCCATCTGTGTCTTCAAAAATCAAAACCCGGTCCTTTCCCTCTCCTTCAGGTGCTTTGATCGGATAAGTGTGTGCCTCTGCCACCCACAACCTGCCACGTGCATCAAGGGTGAAAGCTATTGGACGTACAATATCCGGCTCGGCTGCGGCAAGGGTAACTTTAAAACCTTCCGGTGCGGTCATCGCTGCCGCCGCGTCTTCCCCCGATAAACCTTCATGCAGTACAAAATCAAGCGGAGGCAAGAAAATAATGTCACTGGCCTTCAGTTCATTGGGGAAATCCGGTCTTTCTGTATAAAACCGAAAATCGTCGAAGTTGATGTGTGCCCATTGGTCGTCACCTATATAGGGTATCTGTGATATCCCGGTTTCATTGTCTATAATTCGGATAAAGATCTCTTGGTCCATTAAGTCGCGGACGTCCACCACCACGGGCTGTAGCGCAGCTCTTCCCGAGCCGGTTATCGTAAAGAAAACCTCCTCGCTGTCCGCCTTCACTAGCTCCACCCTGGTGTCTTGCAGGGCGCCCCCGGAAATTTTAAATGAAGCGTAAGGATGGGTTACTTTAAATGCATCGGAAGTCAAGGTGCCTGTTCCTGAATAATTCTTGGTGCCCCCGCTCGTAAGGAAGTACTGGCCCTCCATCCCGATTTTAGTGTCTTTATTATGAAGGGGAGAAGGATCCTCAGAAATAAGACCTTCCTTAAAAGCATCCCCGGTAGCGGTCCAACCTTGAAGCGTTCCCTGTTCGAAATTGAAATTGAATTCCTTTCCGTCCTTTTGGGGCAGCTCACCGGCTATGGTTTTCTCTTCCTCCACCGGGCCTTCGACTACTTCAAACTTACCCCACATGCCAGCCAGGCGGTGTCCGGGGATCGAACAATAATAGATATCGCTCTCGTTGGCGACAAATTCAATACTGGTCGTTTCGCCGGTTTGGATGATGGTTTCACTAATGATTCCCGCCTTTTCCAGAGCAATGTCATGGGTCAAAGGTTCTCCATTAATGATGGTAATCCTGACCGTTTCGCCTTTTTGGGCCTTCAATACGGGATTACGCACGCCGTTCTCATCAAAATAGCCCAACATCGTCGCCCGGAGGGTATATTCGCGGTCAGGCGCCTCGGATGGGCTTGCGGATAATCCCCCGGCTAAAGAGAGGTAAAACGTAAGCAGGAATAAGAGGGCAAAAACTGGAGAGAAGAATTTCATGGGTTATCGTCTTTTTTTTGTTTTCTTTAACATCAACCTTATCACGGGGCGAGACTTAACCGCTGCAGCTATTGCCGATTCCGATTTAACAACCCGCCTCTACGCTGATTGATAAAGAACCTGAAAAGTATAAATAATTTTAAATATAAAGAAATCGTTGTTTGTAGGATGGCGACCTTTCCCTTCCGTAGAAAATCAAAAACCTAAAGCCAACTTCCCCTTAGACCACTCAACCCGCTTAAAGTTATCTTGACATTAAACTTGTCAAGATAACATGCACCCGGAGCCTATCCCAACCCGTTTTTTTAATAGCTTTAAAAGCAAAAATCAAAAACATGGCATTCGCTCAGAATAACAAGCCGCGCCTTTACCTGACCTTCATTATCATCAGCCTGCTTTCTTTTGCTATTCAGGAGGCTAATGGGCAAAAAGCAGTACAGCTATTTGCCCACCGTGCAGGTGCGCACTAACAGGATGAAAACACTTTGCAGGCTTTTCAAAACAGCTATAACCAAGGACTGAGAGGCTTCGAGACCGACATCAGATCGCTAAGGACGGCGAGTTGGTGATCTTTCATGACGCCTCCCTAGAGCGGATCACGGGACAACAGGGCATCATCGAGGAAATGTCTGCTGCGGCAATCAGGAAGATCAAGACCAAAAAAGGCAATTCCATATTATTTCTCGACGAGTTGCTGGACTTTCTGAAGGATAAGCCGGGTGTTTATCTGGAGTTGGAAATGAAAACCAACCCGACTGCTTATCCGCAAAGGTTGCTGGAGAAATACTGCGATCAACTGTACGAAGCCGCTATGGCAAAAAAACCAGCCGGCTCCACCTACAATGCCTTGGGTAAACATCAAGTAAAAACCAAGACAGGCCGGCTTTGTCGTTTAAACATTATTCTGTATTTTCATGAGCTTAATGATTATATGCTATGAAAATGCAGCTTAAAATCCTCTTCCCTTTGGCACTGTCCTTGATTTCCTTTAGCTCCTGCCAATCCGATACGGATCCCTCCCTGAATACTTATCCTGAAAATGCCCGATTGATTCGCGTCTTACACTACGTGGGTAACCAAGCTCAGGATTATGCCTCCATTGAAGAATATGAATATGATGGAGATGGAAGGTTAATAAAAACAAGCCGGCCGATGTATAAAGACGGCGAAAGGGCAGGAATATCTGGCTATGACGAATACGAATATGACCTCCAAGATCGATTAACCAAAATCTCTTCCTTTAACTACAACATAAACGGGGGTTTTATCAATATAAAAAACGTTCTCTACACGTACGATAGTGAAGGGATCAAGGAAAAAGAAACCATAGAGTACCCGAACGTCAACTCAAGCGAGGAGATCATCTTTCACCATGATGGAAAGGGGAGATTGATGCTACAAGAACACTTCAACCCCAACAAGGTCTCGCAAGCTTATCATATATTTGAATACAACGCACAAGACCAGTTGATAGAAGAGAAAATTTATGATGCTGACCAACGTCTGATAAGAAAACACATCCACGATTACGAGAATGGCAACAATACCCAGATTAAGGTATATGTTGGCGATACGGACGAAATCTTAAGAAAAATCACCAAGACCTTTGACCGGAACAAAAACTTAGTCCTGCTTCAATCTGAAGAACTATCCATCTATAGCTCATCCAGAAGTTATATCCACAGATATGAATACGAATAGGAGGAGCCTCAGGTCTATCACCTCAGTATTCTCACCAGCCTTATAGACAGCGATTCGGTAAGCACAACCACCATCAAGCAGGGCTCTTCGTGGCCCTCATCTTGTACCCCACCAGGTACTTTCTCTTGTATTCAAAAGGGGTCATCCCGGTTACTTTTTTGAAATGCCGGTAAAAGTTGGACACGTTATTAAACCCGCATTCAAAGCATATGACTTCTGTCGGCAACCTGTCCTCCACCAAGGCCCTGCAAACATGCGAGATTCTGATCTCTATCAGAAATTCCGAAAAGGTCTTATGGGTCATCCCTTTGAAGTAGCGACAAAAAGAAGTCACGCTCATACTGGCCAGAGAAGCTACCTCTTCTAAGGAGACATCCTTCCTATAGTTGGATAGGACATAGGTAAAGACCTGCTCCAGCCTCGCCATTTCCTTCACACTGGATGGCTGATGAAAACGATAAGCCGGGGCGATGGTATCCACGTCCGTGGCTTTGGTGAGGACGTCCAAAATAGCGACCAGGTGAACAAGCCGTTCGAGATTTTTTGCCTCTAACATCAGATACATCAACGATGCGATTACTTTCTTACTCTCCCCCTTGATTTTCAGCCCTTTTTTGGCCTTTTCAAATAAGTGTGGCAGAAGGTAGGCCTCGGGCAAAGCCGTGAAATCTTTACCCAAACAATAGGGGTGGAAATGTAAAACAAGGGCCTCAGCTTTCAAGCCGGACTGAGGCTGGAAATACCCCTCTTTACAGTGCCAGGTGTGCGGCAGGTTTTCCCCCAGGAGGATCATATCACCCCCTGAAAAATTACTGACATTGTCGCCGATAAATTTCACGCCCTCGCCCTGTATGGTAAAGTGCAATTCCAGCTCCGGGTGGTAATGCCATAAGGTGCCGAAGTTGGGCGCTATATCATGGCGGATACTAAAAGAGTTCTCCTGGGTAATGGGTACTTTATGAAAATGTGGCTTCATTTTCTGGTTATTTTGGTTCCACTTAATATTGTTCTCCGGCCCGCAGTACACTGCAGCGGTCCCACCACTGATCGCGTTATCAGACATCCAAGGTCGGGCATCCGGCTTAGCACCTTCCCCCACAATGGTAAAATAGTACAGAATCTTGTTAAAAAGCAACAGGAAACCCCTCATCAAAATCTTCATCTTTGTTTTAGCTTAAAAAGAAATATAGGGGGCTTTTGCAATTCAGGTCGCTTCTCCCTCCCAAAGACCTGGAAGCACAAAAGCGCCCCTATTCTTTGCTCTAGCGCCAAAAGACTAAAGAAGGGAAACCCGAAAGGAACGGCATATAGAAGCGATCTTTTGCGGCTTTTTGACATCCACCAAAAATACAAAGACAATGACCCAAGAAAAAACTGTATATCTTATTGCCAGCGGAGATCTGCGGCTCTCTGCCAATCAGAATTGCTGGCAAGCCCAGGAAGAAATGGAAAGTGCCTTGGGAGCAGCCTTAAGCAAGCTAGGCTGGAAAGTCATTAGAGGGCATGAATTTGACGTTCATAAAAACCACGGCTTCATCGATTCCCAAAAAATGGGAATAGAAGTATTCAGCTATCTGGATCCCGAAAAACCACTTATCGTAGCCGAAAGTGTGTGGCAATACACCCATCATGTGCTGGCAGGATTGACCACCCATAGAGGCCCTATCCTTACGGTAGCCAACTGGAGCGGCCAATGGCCCGGATTGGTCGGCATGCTTAATCTCAACGGCTCCCTGACCAAAGCAGGAGTAAAATTCAGCTCCCTTTGGAGTAAAAATTTTGATGATGATTTTTTTATTTCAAGGTTACAGGAGTGGCTGGGTACCGGAAGCATTCAGCATGACCTCAACCATGTCCGCCCTTACTCGTCGCTCAACCTTTCTGTCCAAGAAGAAAAAACCGGAAAAGATTTTGCCCAAGCGTTCCGGCAGCGAAAGGCCATTATGGGGGTTTTTGATGAAGGCTGCATGGGCATGTTCAATGCCATTATTCCTGATGACCTGCTTCATCAAACCGGCGTCTTCAAAGAAAGGCTAAGCCAGTCCAGCCTGTATGCCGCCATGCTTGAGGTAACCGATGCGGAAGCAGAAGAGATTTTAAACTGGCTATTGGCTCGAGGGATGCATTTTGAATGGGGTACGGATCCAGCAACCGAACTCACCAAAGAACAGACGCTCCAGCAGTGCAAAATGTACATCGCGGCGCTCAGGATCGCCGATGATTTTGGCTGTGACACCATCGGCATCCAATACCAACAAGGTCTCAAAGACCTGGTGCCCGCCAGCGATCTCGTAGAGGGGCTGTTGAACAATACGGAAAGACCACCCGCCTACTCCAAGACCGGAAAAGAACTGTATCCCAACCAGGCCCTCCCCCACTTCAACGAAGTGGACGAATGTGCGGGCTTGGACGCTTTATTGACCTATAAATTGTGGAACGAATTGGGCATGGGAGGGGAAAACACCCTTCATGATATCCGCTGGGGCGAACACTACAGCGACTACGGCGTTGATGATTTCGTCTGGGTATTTTTGATCTCCGGGGCGGTACCCCCAGCCCATTTCATCAATGGCTATGGTGGAGCCTCCAGCGAAAGGCAAAACCCCATGTATTTCCGCTTGGGGGGTGGAACCTTAAAAGGAATCAGCAGACCTGGATCCATTGTATGGAGCCGCATTTATGTTCAGGATAATGTCCTTCACTGTGATCTAGGGACTGGAAAAGTGGTAGAACTCCCGGAAGAGGAAACCCAACGGCGATGGAACCTGACCTCCAAGGAATGGCCCATCATGCATGCGGTGCTGGACGGAGTCAATCGGGATCAATTAATGGCCAAACATCAAGCCAACCATATCCATGTGGTATATGCCGACGATGCTGCTGAGGCCTGTCGTATAAAGGCCGCCGCACTCGATGAGCTCGGCCTCCAGGTAAACATCTGTGGTAAATTGGGAGGCTAAGAGCTCCCTGCCTTGCAGGAAAGATAGAAAACGGACGTCCACGCCGAAGGGGGAATACACTTGCTGTACCTACAAGACCCTATCA
>CAZHZP010000035.1:12223-15693 GCA_964537165.1 uncultured Roseivirgaceae bacterium
GACACTTGCCATTTAATAAGCTCTTTGTTATTCAATCACACATCTTGTATCTCGTCTTATGTCTCCCTCCTTTAATTCCTCTACTCCTATTTCCCCAAAGCCGCTTGCAGGAATAATCCCTCCTTTGGTCACTCCTTTGCTTGATGACCGGACTTTGGACAAGCCGGGTCTTAATCGGTTGATCGAGCACCTGATCCGGGGAGGAGTCCACGGAATTTTTGCTTTGGGAACTACCGGAGAAGGTCCGAGTCTGGCCTACGCCTTACGGAAAGAGTTAATCCAGCTTACCTGTGACCAGATAGGTGGGCGCATCCCCGTTGTGGTAGGAATTACGGATAGTGCACCCGAAGAAAGCCTCAAGCTGGCGAAGTATGCCGCCCAAGCAGGAGCTGCTGCTGTGGTAGTTGCTCCTCCTTATTATTTTGGAATGGACCAGTCGGAACTGCTGGCGTATTACCGGGATCTGGCGAATCGATCACCCTTGCCGCTGTACCTGTACAATATGCCTTCCCATACCAAAATCAACATTGCCCTAACTACCGTGCAAACCCTCTCAGAACATACTAACATCATTGGCTTAAAAGACAGTTCTGGCAATGCGGTATATTTCAATACTGTTCTTCATGCCGTGAAAGACACCCCTTCCTTCAGCCTGCTGGTGGGCCCCGAAGAGATGATGGCTTCATCCGTTTTGATGGGTGGCCATGGCGGCGTAAACGGAGGTGCCAACATGTTTCCCACTTTGTATGTAGACCTTTACAATGCGGCGGTGAACCGCGATCACGGGAAGGTTTTAGAACTGCAGGCAAGGGTAATGGAAATATCGCGCAGGATTTATGGTTCCGGAAAAAATGGGGGTGGCTATTTGCAGGGGTTAAAAACCGCGCTGGCTACCCTGGGAATTTGCAGTGGTCACGTGGCTTCACCTTTAGGGAATTTCAGTAACGAGGAAAAAGAACGCATCAAAGAACACCTCAAACATTTGGCCTGATAGTCGGCTGGGCGGCCTCTGTCGTAGCCCAAATTTGGCCCCATGGAGTATTTAAACCGAAACCCTAAGCTTATTCGTTCATGACGCAGTTACCCCTAATAGATTTAGCTGTCTTTTTAATATACATGCTAGGCATTATCCTGTTCGGCGTTTCCTTCTATTTTAAAAAGCGGTCTGCCGCAGATTTTGTTTCGGGGGGCGGAAATCTACCCTCCTGGGCCATTGGCATGTCAATATTCGCCACTTTCGTCAGCAGCATCAGTTTTCTTGCCCTGCCCGGCAATGCCTACCTCAGCAACTGGAATGGTTTTGTGTTTAGTCTCTCCATCCCCTTTGCTGCTATTATAGCGGTTAAGTTCTTTGTTCCTCTGTATAGGAAAATGCAGAGTCCCTCGGCCTATTATTACCTGGAAGTCCGTTTTGGCCTATGGGCCCGGGTATATGCGTCCGTTTGCTATCTGCTGACACAGTTGGCCAGGATGGGAGCGATCATGTACCTCCTGGCATTGCCCATGAATGCCCTATTTGGCTGGAGTGTTCCCCTGATTATCATCGTGACGGGTATAAGTGTAATCATTTATGCAACTATGGGCGGGTTGGAAGCTATAGTCTGGACGGATGCCGTGCAGGGTATCATCCTGATCACCGGGGCGTTGGCTTGTGTGGCAATAATCCTTTTTTCGATGCCGGAAGGACCAGGGCAGGTCTTCGCCATTGCCTCTGAGCATGACAAATTTAGCTTGGGGAGCTTTGATTGGAGCTTGACACAGTCCACGTTTTGGGTGATTTTGATTTATGGGTTGTTTATCAATTTGCAAAACTTCGGTATCGACCAGAATTACGTACAACGTTATATCAGTGCCAAATCCGAAAAAGAAGCCATCCAGTCTACCTGGCTGGGCAGTCTCCTGTATGTGCCGGTATCCCTGATGTTTTTCTTTATCGGCACTGCCTTGTTCTCCTATTATCAAGCCATGCCCGAGTTGCTTCCTGAACATCTACAGGGTGCGGAAAATGCCGACAAGGTCTTTCCTCACTTTATCGTCCATTCCCTGCCCGTCGGGATGACGGGGCTGCTGATCGCATCGATTTTCGCAGCCGGGATGAGTACCGTTTCGACCAGCATCAACAGCTCGGCTACGGTGATCTTGGCTGATCATTACCAAAAGTACATCAACAAAAACATTAGCGAAAAAGAATCCATGACCGTTCTGAACGTTTCGTCCATAGCCATTGGTACGCTAAGCATTGTAGTAGCTTTGGCTTTTAATGGGGTAGAAAGTGCGCTCGACGCTTGGTGGGCTTTGGCTTCCATCTTTAGCGGTGGAATCCTGGGGCTCTTTCTACTCGGCTATATGAGCAAAAATGTCAAAGAAATGGATGCTCTGATCGGTGTCATTGTGGGTGTGATCGTCATCGCATGGATGAGCCTATCACCGGTATTCTTTACAGATGGATCTTGGAGCGAATTCAGAAGCCCTTTTCACGCCAACCTAACAATCGTGTTCGGCACCACGGCGATTTTCCTGACCGGATTTCTTTTGTCAAGGTTGTTTAACCGTAGCAGAAAGAATTGATATTCAAGGATCTTTGGCGTACTTTTAAAGAAAGGACGTCAATTGCACCGAATCCGCTTCGATCTTTTGAGCTAAAAAAAACATGGAAAAAGCGTGGAACCGAGAACTAGATTATCTAAAGTCTATTATCAAAAATACCGGCCTACAGGAAACGACCAAATGGGGCATCCCCGTGTTTACGTACAATGGCAAAAATGTGGTGGGGATCGCCGGGTTCAAATCTTTTTTTTCGCTCTGGTTTTACAATGGATCTTTTCTAGAGGACAAAAAGAAAGTGCTGATTAATGCTTCCGAAGGACAGACCAGAGCACTGAGGCAATGGCGGTTTCATTCCGCAGAACAAATCGACGAGGAAGAAATCACAGCTTATGTCCATGAGGCCATCGAAAATGAAAGACACGGCAAACGGCTAGCTCCCCAGAAGAAAGAACCACTGCCGGTTCCCGCTCAGCTTCAGGCTATTTTTAAAGAGGATCAACTCTTTGCGGGGCGCTATGCCTCCCTTTCCCCTGCCAAACAGACTGAATACTTGGAGTATATCGGCAGCGCCAAACAAGAAAAAACCAAATTGTCCCGCATTGAAAAGATACGCCCCTTGGTGCTTCAGGGACAGGGCTTGTACGACAAATACAAGAAATAAAACCCAGCCATTTCTCTCTCGCGTTTCTTATCCAGGTAAAAGCTTCCTCCACCGATAATTATAGTGTCGCTTAAAATCCTGTAGAATCGGATTTTCTTAAAAATAAGTCATTTTAACATAACCTAGATGTTGACATTGGCGTATATTACTATGATATCATTTTAACATCACTTCGATATGGAAAAAATAAACAAACCTCTTTCGGGTTACCTGATGCTTTTCGTTGATCTTGCCCTTCTTGCATTTTCCATTTGGGCTATCG
>CAZHZP010000036.1:0-15690 GCA_964537165.1 uncultured Roseivirgaceae bacterium
ACGAGACGTTTACCATCAAGGCTGAACCTGAACCAGAGCAACCAAAAAAACAAGAACCTGCCAAGCAGGCTCCACCGGTGGAGGAGAACAAAGAAACCGAACCAGAAATTGAAAAAATATCCAGCGAAGCTCCTAAACTGGGAGGGATAAAAGTATTGGGCAAAATCGACTTGGATGCTAAGGGACGACCTGCGGCAAAATCGGAGGAGACTGCCCCCACGGCAGAAGTTCCCCAAGAAGAATCCCCTAAAACAGCAGAAAAACCAGTGGAGCAGGAAGCTCCGAAAGCCGAGACGGTGGAAAAGACAGTCGAAAAACCTATAGAAGCATCTAAGAAGGAGGTTCCTTCTGAAGAAGTCCCTCAGGCTGTGAAGTCTCAGGAGCCAACCATTGCTAAAGCTGAACCTCAAAAGGATCAGCCAACTGACACGCCAAAAGAAATTGAAAAGGAAAAAACGGCGGAGACGCCCTCTGCTCCCGAAATTTCTAAAGAAGAAACCACTCCTGTTGCTAAGGAACAAGCTGTAGATACCCCTAACGAGGTCATTTCGGCCAAAGCAGATGCTTTAAAAGGCCTTACGGTTTTGGGTAAAATTGAACTGCCCAAAGATAGACCTAAGAAAAAATCCAAGCCGATTGCGTCTTCTGACGAGAAAGGCAAAGACAAAAAGAAACGTCCCCGTAAAAGGATAGACAACAGGACCAAACCAGCCGGTGAAGGCAACAGGCCCGTCGGTGGCGATGCGCAAGCGCGTACCGGAACAGGGAGGCCTGGACAAGGCACCGGCAGACCTGGACTAGGAGCTGCAAAAGGGCCCGGAAACCGCACTGCCACTGGAAACAGGCCGGCACAAGGGGCGAGATTCCAAAAGGCAGAACCTACCCAGAAGGAGATCCAGGATCAGATCAAACAGACCCTGGCCAGACTTCAGGGCGGAAGTAAGGCCGGTGGAGGCAAAGGCAGAAACAGAAGGGATAAACGGTCCGAGAGAGACCGGGAGCTTTCAGAAGGACAGGATGAGGTGAAATTGTTGAAAGTGACCGAATTTATTTCGGCAAACGACCTTGCTTCTCTACTAGACGTTTCAGTCAACGAGATCATCTCGGTGTGCATGTCTTTGGGCATGTTCGTGTCCATCAACCAGCGATTGGATGCGGAAGCCATTACCATCATTGCTGATGAATTTGGTTACGAGGTCGAATTCACGAAAACCGATGAGGAAGAAGATGAAATAGAGCATGTCGATTCAGAAGAGGACCTGGTCGAAAGGGCACCTATCGTCACGATCATGGGACACGTGGACCATGGTAAGACATCCTTGTTGGATTATATCCGAAATGCCAAGGTAACACACGGAGAAGCCGGAGGAATCACCCAACACATCGGTGCCTACAATGTGACCACCGAGAACGGTGACAAAATCGCCTTCTTGGATACCCCGGGTCACGAGGCATTTACCGCCATGCGGGCCCGAGGTGCCAAAATCACCGACGTGGCCATTATCGTAATCGCCGCGGACGACAGCATCATGCCCCAGACCAAAGAGGCCATCAACCATGCTCAAGTCGCAGGGGTTCCGATGATTTTCGCCATCAACAAAATAGATAAGCCTACGGCCAATGCAGAAAAAATCAAAGAGCAACTGGCCAACATGAACCTGCTGGTGGAAGACTGGGGAGGAAAATACCAGTCCCAGGAAATTTCCGCCAAAACCGGACTCGGCGTCGACGACTTGCTTGAAAAGGTATTGCTGGAGGCTGAGATCCTTGAGCTGAAAGCAAACCCAAAAAGAAACGCTGTCGGAACGGTGGTAGAAGCATCCTTGGATAAAGGCCGGGGCTATGTCTCGACCATCATGGTCCAGGCCGGAACTTTGAAAGTGGGAGATATCATACTGGCGGGTCAATACTTCGGCCGGGTGAAGGCAATGTTTGACCACCTGGGCAAAAAGCTTAAAGAAGCAGGCCCTTCCACACCGGTACAGGTACTTGGACTAAACGGCGCTCCCCAAGCCGGTGACACCATCAAAGTGTATGACACCGAAAGAGAAGCCCGGGATATCGCCGTATCGCGTGGGCAGATCAACAGGGAGCAAAGCATGCGGACCAAGAAACACATTACCTTGGATGAAATCGGGCGTAGGTTGGCTATCGGAAGCTTTAAGGAACTGAACCTGATCATCAAAGGTGACGTGGACGGTTCGGTAGAGGCACTTTCCGATTCCTTGCTTAAGCTTTCCAAAGATGAAGTCAGCGTCAATATCATACACAAAGGCGTGGGACAAATCTCCGAATCAGACGTCCTTTTGGCCTCTGCTTCAGACGCTATCATCCTTGGTTTCCAGGTAAGGCCCTCTGGCAATGCCAAGAAGGTCGCCGAACAGGAGGAAATCGAGATCAGGCACTATTCCATCATCTACGATGCGATCAACCAGATCAAGGATGCGATCGAAGGTATGCTCGAGCCTACCTTTGAAGAAGTGATCACCGGAAATATCCAGGTGAGAGAAATCTTTAAGATATCCAAGATCGGTACTGTCGCCGGCTGTTATGTGACGGATGGTTTTGTGACCAGAAAGAACAAGATACGCGTGATCAGAGACGGTATTGTAATCCACGATGGCGAAATCGATCAACTGAAACGTTTCAAAGATGATGTAGCCGAAGTTAAAGCAGGCTACGAGTGCGGTATCTCCATTAAGAATTACAATGACATCCTGGTGGATGATATCATTGAAGGATATACCATGCAGGAAGTCAAACGTAAAAAATAATTGGTGCAAAAAGGGACAGTCCAAAGCTGTCCCTTTTTTATGATACTCACTGAGATGACAGAGGCGCTCATTCTACTGCTGTGGATTTTTTTTATTGCTTCTTTCACATGCCTTGTCCTTGGCTTCTTCCGCCCGGTGTACGTACTTTGGTTTTTGGATAGGTTTAACCGGATGAAGGTGTTGAAAGTGTACGGAACGCTTTCCCTGTTGTTCTATGTTCTCTATGTCACATTGGACTGTCTGTTGTAGTCCATGGAAGCTGGGTAAAACATATGCCAAAATACATGGAAGCTCCTTATAAGCCCATTGATTGTTCGTATTATGACCGGTTAGAAGCCTGGGCTACGTTGCGGAAGAACTGCAACATCATCTGGGCGGATCAGGAAGGAAGCAGTCATGAAGTAAGCAGCAAAATCGTTGACCTTGTACTCAAAGGGGGAGTAGAATATCTTGTTGCAGAAAATGATCTCCATATCCGCTTAGACCAGCTCGTCTCCGTGAACGGTGTACCTGTAACCGGAGGCAGCTGTGGCGTTTGAAATCCGGATCAGCGATTGGTATCCACAGACGCCCTCTCAAACCTTAAAAACACACCAACCAGCGACGTGATGGCGGTGGTCAGGAAAAAAAGCAGGCTAAAGGCCACTGCCGCATTTTCATCTATCCCCATATAGTCATGGCTCAAGATAAACACAAGTTCCCGAGCACCCACCCCTCCTATGGTCAGAGGCAACACGGCGACAATGGAGGACAACAAGAACACAAACTGGTACTCCATGATCTGTGAACTGATCCCAAGCGCCTGTAGGATAAAGAAAGCGCAAATCAATTGTGTTATTTGAACGAGAAACGAATAGGTCAGCGTGATCCCTGTAGAAGCCATAAAAGCCGGAAAAAAGAGCCTCATCATCCCGTAAAAGCCGATAGCCCATAATAGCAGTGCTACAATGGCTATAGTCTGTTTATCCGCCGCAGAAACGAGGGAAATATCCACCCCAAACCCCAATACCAGCATCAAAAACACCAATACCGCCAAGCCGTTGATCCTGTCGAGGAGAACGGCCTGTAGGAGTTGCTTGACCGTTGTTTTATAAAATTTGTTTAGCAGGAATACTTTATAACCGTCACCGCCAATCCCCCCGGGTAAAAACAGGTTATAAAACATGCCGATGCCGTAGAGCTTTAAATTTTCCTCCGCAGGAAGGTTCAAGCCCAAGTCCTTGAAAAAGTAGTTTAGCCTGATGGCAGAAAAGATTTTGGAAAGGACAAACAACAACAGGCCCAAGAACAGATAAAATCCATTAACGGCCTGGACAATGGCTAAAGTAGCTTCCGTGTCAATCTTCCTAAAAACCAGGTATAAGGCCAGTGCCGTCAGCAGCAGCTTTGTCAGAAGTTTAACCGCCTTTTTATTCACCTTTAAAAGTTTCCTTTAAAGTATAGGTTTTTTTATTCTGCGATTCAAAATAGGTTCTTACGATCATCTCGGCCACAATTCCCGAGGTGATCAACTGGACACCGCCCAGTAGTAAAATAAACGCAACCATCAGGATGGGCCTGCCCCAGATGTCCTCGCCTAAAATTTTTAAGATGGTCAAGTAAATACTGATCAACGTACCTCCCAATAAGGCCAACAGCCCCAGGCTGCCAAAGAGATGAATGGGACGCTGGAAGTATTTCTGGAAGAAAAGCATCAGGATCAAATCGGCCATCACCTTGAAGGTACGGTTGAGGCCGTATTTGGACTCGCCATGGACACGGGGGTGATGTTTGACGTCTACTTCTGTCATAGAGGCTCCCTTTTGGGTGGCCAAGACCGGGATGAAGCGATGGAGCTCTCCATACAGACCCAGGTTTTGTGCGATAGGTGCTTTATAAACCCTTAAGCTGCAGCCATAATCCTTCAGGTAGACTTTTGTGGTATGGCGGATAACCCAGTTGGCGATTTTACTGGGCACTTTTCGGAGGACAAATCCATCCTGTCGGTTAAGCCTTCTTCCTGCCACCACATCCCAGTTTTCCGCTTTCGCTTTTTCCAGCATCATCGGAATGTCTGTGGGGTCATTTTGGAGATCACCATCCATGGTAGCGATATATTCACCATGCGAGTGGTCAATTCCGGCCGCCAGGGCTGTAGTTTGGCCGTGGTTCCGATTGAAAATCAACAAATGTGTTCTGTCGTTGGCATGTGCTTTTACTTCTTGAACGGTACGGTCTGTGGAGCCGTCATCTACCAGGATCAACTCGTAATCCAGATGTGCCAACGCGCCGTAAATGGCAGTTAAGAGAGGCTGTATATTTTTCTCTTCATTATAAACAGTGACCACAATGGATATTTCCGGCTGATGCATAAGATAAAGTAAAGCTGTTAGAAACCGTTGATTCGAAGTCCAATCCGGTTAGAATTAAAGGTACAAAGATAAAAAATTTTGACGGGGAAAGTTAAATTCGCTAACTTTCCTAGATGACTGTATTTCAAAGACGATCTTCAGTCCTCCAACGGGAATCCAAAAATCAAATTTTAACAATTAAACCTAAAAACAAAATGAAATCATTGGACAGAAGGGAAATCCTGAAAACCCTGGTATTGGGAAGCGGTATCTCCCTCATTTCTCCGAGCTTGCTCTGGGCAGCTTCTAAGAAAAAGGACAGCATAGGAGTTGCCTTGATCGGATTGGGTTACTACAGTACCGATCTTTTGGCTCCCGCCTTGCAGCTTACCAAACATTGCCATCTTGCGGGAATCGTCACCGGTACACCCAGTAAAGCTGAAGAGTGGAAAAAGAAGTATAACCTCCCTGACAAGAACATCTATAATTACGATAACTTTGATGATATAGCCAATAACCCTGATATTGATGTGGTATACGTGGTACTGCCGCCGTCAATGCACAAGGAATACACCATTAGGGGCGCCAATGCCGGCAAGCATGTCTGGTGTGAAAAACCCATGGCCATGACCGCTGAAGAATGCCAGGCCATGATCGATGCCTGCAAGAAGAATAAGAAGTCCCTTTCCATCGGCTATCGCCTACAACACGAGCCCAATACCCAGGAATACCGTAGGATCGTCAAAGAAAAATTACTAGGCAATGTAAAGGCGCTGGACTGTGCTGCTGGATACAGGGATAACCGGACGGATCATTGGAAGCAAAAGAAAGAAATGGGCGGCGGAGCCCTGTACGATATGGGCGTATATGCGATCCAAGGCGCAAGGATGGGCACCAATATGGAACCTGTTGCCGTCGTATCTGCCAAAACCTCCACCACCAGACCTGAAATTTATAAAAACGGATTAGATGAAACAGCCGAGGCGGTATTGGAATTTCCGGGAGGCGTAATGGCCAAGATCAAAACGAGTTTTGGCGAGAATGTTAACTTTTCCAATATAACCTGTGAAAAAGGGGAGATCAATTTGGCTCCCATGTCCGATTATACGGGAGCAAGAGGGAGAAGCCCCTTAGGTGAAATCAACTATCCCTACGACATGCCCATGCAACAGGTGATGCAGATGGATGATGATGCCTTGGCCATTATGCAGGGCAAACCCATGATGGTTCCGGGCGAAGAAGGTTTACGGGATATCCGGATAGTTGAGGCAATCTATCAGTCCGCTGCGAACGGAACAGCAGTGAAG
The DNA here is from genome assembly GCA_964537165.1 of uncultured Roseivirgaceae bacterium. Lineage (GTDB taxonomy): Bacteria > Bacteroidota > Bacteroidia > Cytophagales > Cyclobacteriaceae > DATGMS01. The sequence goes on from CAZHZP010000036.1 coordinate 6,412, forward strand.
CTTTAGGCTTGTTCTTTTGTTCAGGGAAATGGAAGCGGCCGTTTCCATTCCCTGGATTTATTGACCCACTGCTTGGTTCTCATGATGGAGTGTCTCCGATGGCTTGAACGCCTTCGCAGTTTTCGTCTGGAAAACCTGGTCTTATAAACCAACTGTTTCGACCTAAGCTCGAACGGCGGGACACTCTCCCTCAAGTGCCATGGACCTTTGCAGTTCTCTCGTGGAGGCATGGTTTTTGTTCACATCCAACCTTCATTTAGGCTTTGATGCTTACACGACACCTTCACCAAATAGTAACTCTTCCTCAACAACATCTATTATGACTTACCACTTAAAAGTTCTTGCAATTGTATTGTGCGCCGCAATTTTGATGTACTCCTGTGATTCATCCGAAAACAAAAACGACGCTACCGCCCAGGAGCAGGATTCCGTTGTAAATGAACCGGTAGAAACCAAAGATCCTGTTACAGAATATGCTCCCGCATTTGAAGGGCAGACACGCATTGCCGGGGTAAAAACTTCTACAGCTTATGAAGGAAGCGTCTTATCAGATGACTTAAACAGTCCCTGGGGAATCACCAGTCTTCCTGATGGCCGGCTAATGATTACAGAAAAAGAAGGAACCATGCGAATCGCTACCCAACAAGGTGAATTGAGTGAGCCGATTACCGGATTGCCGGAAGTGGATTCCAGAAGGCAGGGCGGTCTGTTGGGATTGGCGCTTGATCCTGATTTTACGGAAAACAGGATGGTTTATTGGACTTTTTCCCAACCGGTAGAAGGCGGCAATCTTACTGCAGTCGCCAAGGGGAGGTTAGCGGATGACGAAAAGACAATCGAAAACGCTCAGGTGATTTATCAGGCGACCCCAGCTTATGATGGAGCATTGCACTACGGCTCCCGTATTCTGTTTGATCAGACAGGCAACATCATTTTCAGTACGGGAGAGCGATCGGATTTGGAAACAAGAGCTCAAGCCCAGGATTTGAATTCCGCATTGGGCAAGATCATCCGCATTACCAAAGACGGAAAACCCGCACCAGGCAATCCCTTTGAAGATAAGGATAATGCGAGAGCGGAAATATATTCTTATGGCCATAGAAACGTGCAGGGTCTGGCCCTTCATCCAGTAACCGGCGATCTTTGGGATTCGGAATTCGGCCCACAAGCAGGAGATGAGATTAATCTGGTCGAACCCGGCAAGAACTACGGCTGGCCTGTCATCACTTATGGAATCGAATACAGCGGGGACAAGATTGGTGATGCCATTCAACAACAAGATGGAATGGAACAGCCGGTGTATTATTGGGATCCTGTAATCTCTCCTAGCGGCATCACCTTCTATGACAGTAATGTCATCCCAGAATGGCAAAACAATTTATTTATCGCCGCTTTAAGCGGACTTCATGTCGCAAGAATAGTGATTGAAGATAACAAAGTAGTCGGAGAGGAAAGACTCCTGTCCGAAGAAGCCCAGCGATTCAGGGATATTACGGAAGGCACGGATGGCGCACTATATGCTGTTACCGATCAGGGAAGGTTGTACCGCATCGGAAAATAAAACAGAAAAAACGCTAGCCCCACTCGGCTTATCCAGCAAGTGGGCGAGAATAGCCGATCCAAATTCAATGCAGTTTGCTTCAACACCTGGAAGCGGCCGGTCCGATGTCTGCACACACGGACACATAGCTGAACTACTGCCTTTTCAAGTGTATGTAATTAGCCATAGATAAAAAAGTCCTCCCTTACGGGAGGACTTTGTCATTTATAGGATCACATCATTTGATGCTTAGCGGACGAGTTCCGCTTTTTGTTTATATTTTTTGATCTGTCTCCTCAGGCCCTCAACCACTTCATCGGTAGCACTCTCGAAGGATTCGGATTGATGTTTCGCAAACAACTGTCTTCCCGGCACGTTTAACTTTATCTCCACGATCTTATTCTCTGCCCTATCGTTTTTATCCAATCTCATAATGACTTCCCCGTCTATAATCTGGTCACAATAAGTGTCCAGCTTATCAGTCTTCTTCTGGATAAAGTCGATTAGCTTTCGATCGGCTACGAACTGGAGGGATTGCATTTGTAATTTCATAACTTTTACAATTAGAAGTTAAACTTTATTTACGCTTTTGGATGTGCCTGATCAAACACAGCCTTAAGTTTCTCAGTGGTATTGTGGGTGTAAACCTGGGTGGCGGCCAAATTTGCATGGCCCAGTAAATCTTTTACAGCATTCAGATCTGCGCCTTTATTTAAGAGATGGGTAGCGAACGTATGCCTCAAGAGGTGGGGGCTTCGCTTGGTGGTCTGCGCAAAAAAATCAAGGTGCTTCTTAACAATGCGGTATATCATCATGGGATAAGCTTGCTCTCTATGTATAGTAACGATAAAATAGTCCTCGTGGTCTAAATTTCCAAATGATTCTAAAAACAACGATTTGTAAGCGGATATGTTTGCTGTCAGATTGCGCATCAGGGGAATCATACGTTCTTTGCTGCCTTTGCCCAATACTTTGACCTGACGGGACAAAAGATCGACATCCTTCCATTTGAGATGAATCAATTCAGACAGACGGACGCCAGTCGCATAAAGAAATTCCATCACCATCCTATCCCGTTGACCTTCAAAATCATTCCCAAACACCATGTCGTCCAGGATCTTCCCCATCGTTTCTTCCTGCACAAACTCAGGAAGCCGCTTGGGCGCTTTGAGCGCTTTTATTTTATAAGTGGGATCTTTGGAAATTTTTCCCTCCTGTAATAAAAATTTATAAAAAGACCGTAAGGTGGCTATCTTCCGATTGACGCTGGTGGCGGCACGGTTTTGCTCTACGAGATCGATCACCCAAGCCCGTATTTCTGCGTGACTGGCCTGTTCGGGAAAATCCATCTGAAAAGAAGTTTTTAAAAAATCAGCAAACTGTTCCAGATCCTTTCTGTATGCCAGAATGGTATGGGAACTAGCCCGTTTTTCGTATTCCAGATGTGTTAAAAATGAAAAAAGCATATCGGTAATTGAATTACCAATATGCTCATTTATAATTTAGAAAAGAAGGATTAGCTTATTTTCCTTCTTCGTCCTGAAGACGTTGTTTGTAGGCAGCTTTGATGCGCTGGGTCCTTTTTGTAATAGAAGGTTTCTCAAAATACTGTCTCGCTCTGAGTTCCCTAATGGCACCAGTGCGGTCAAACTTCTTCTTAAAGCGTTTCAACGCCTTTTCGATAGATTCGTTTTCTTTAACGTTAACTACGATCATTTTTTTACACCTCCTTTCACGCAGCAAAGATAGTTGATTATTTCGTTTTAATACAAATAAGCTCCTCAAGTATTTCAAAAACCCGGAACCTGAGAAAGCCTAGTTTCAAATTCCCGCAAAAAAATCATTCATCACGGGAACATTTGTTCAAACAACATTTGTTGTGCGCATATGGTTCATCGTCATGGATACATGAACCAGGTCATATAATTAATGAAATGAAACTGAACGACTCAATCAAACAGTCCGAATTCAAAGATCCCCAGTCTCAGGCATGGGTCAACCTTATGTTTACCTATCACCACATGATGGATCGCACCCGTCAGGTCTTCAAGCAGTTTAACATCACCCAGCAGCAATATAATGTATTGAGAATCCTCAGAGGGAAGAAAAACCAGCCTGCTACCTGCGGTGAAGTCAAGCAGGTCATGTTGGACAAAAACCCTGATCTGTCCCGTCTCAGCGATCGACTGCTCGCCAAGGGGCTGATTCATCGGGAAGTAAATGCCGAAAACCGACGGGAAGTGGAGCTTACGATCACCGACCAGGGTTTGGCTTTAGTAGCTGCCATCGAAACACCCTTAAAAGAAGCCTTACAACTGGAAAATGCCTTGACAGACCAAGAAGCTGAACAGCTATCCCAGCTTTTGGATAAAATGAGAGAGTAAAAAAAACATTCAAATATTTGTTTAAACAAATTTAGTTATAACAACAATAAAAGATGAGTACAGCAATCAAAACCGATCCCTTTGCGCCTGTTGAATTACGGGGCTTGTCCCTTCAAAACAGACTGGTCATGGCACCAATGACCCGATCACGCGCCTTAGGCTATGTGCCTAATGAGATGATGGCCACCTACTATGCCCAGCGGGCTTCCGCCGGATTAATCATCACCGAAGGGGTCTCACCCTCTCCCAATGGATTGGGCTATGCGAGAATTCCCGGTGTATTCAATGATGAGCAGGTCGACGGATGGAAAAAAGTCACCCATGCGGTGCATGCCAAGGGCGGGAAGATATTTGCCCAACTGATGCATACCGGTCGCGTGTCGCACCCGGCCAACATGCCAGCGGGTTCTAGGGTTCTTGCCCCTTCGTCTATGCCGGTAGAGGGCGAAATATGGACGGACAGCCTGGGCATGCAAGCCTATGCCATACCTCAACCAATGACTGCCGAAGACATTGCCACTACCATTCAGGAACATGCCCAGGCAGCCAGGAACGCAATCGCCGCGGGATTTGACGGTGTGGAAATACACGGTGCCAACGGTTATTTATTAGAACAATTTATCAATCCAAAAGTAAATACAAGGGAGGACGCCTATGGCGGCAGCATCGAGAAGCGTCTCAATTTTGTACTGGAAGTGGTAGATGCCGTCATCGAAGCTATCGGAAAGGATAAAGTAGGTATCCGTTTGTCTCCATTCAACCAATTCAATTCGATGCCGGAATACCAGGAAACCGTTGAGACCTATGAAAAATTGGTAGAGCAACTGAATGACAGGAATATTCTCTACATCCATGTGGTCGAGTCTTCCGCACGAAAAGTAGCGGAGGGCACGCAACTATTGTCTACGCTAAGGGTTAAATTTCACGGAGTAATGATTGTCAACGGCGGGTACTTGCGGGAATCTGTGGAAAGTACCCTGGATGCCGGCCAGGCGGATCTGGTGTCCTTCGGTGTTCCTTTTATCGCTAATCCCGATTTGGTTCATCGGCTGCAGCATAATTTGCCACTTAACTCTCCCAGCCCGGAAACTTTTTATTCTCCTGATGACAAAGGCTATATTGACTATCCTTTCCACAAAAACTAATGCTAACCATGGGACGGCAGATAGGATCCAAGGCTCACTTGGATCCTTTTTTTTAGTTAGACTTTACTTCCAAAGAAGAGAACAGTACCTGACCAATAAAAACACGTTTCCCTCTCTAAATATCAGAGATCCCTACTGTTTTTCTGTTGACATTTTCTTTCACTGATATTATATAGCTCCCATGTTTTCTTCCTTCGCTCTGGCCTTTATTGTGCTGGTCTTCTATTTTGTTGTGTGATTCGGGTCAACAGGTTTCGCCGCTTAAAGCAGAAACAAACCAGTTGCTAAGGGAACCATCCAGAAGTTGGATAAAAATCTTTGAAACCCGTCTTCCGTTACCCCAGGGCGGCATCGCCTCTTTTCAGCAAGTCTTTCCGAAAATAAAGCAGAAAATTATTGTAGAAAAAGCGTAACGGCATTAGCTTTGTATTTCAAAGTACTTTTATATGAAAAAGGAACAGGACTATTCCCGTGATATCGCGGAAATTCGATCTATGATGGAGCGATCCTCCAAATTTATGTCGCTCTCCGGATGGGCGGGTATTCTGGCGGGAATCTATGCGCTCCTTGGTGCCTACATCGCACATGAGTTGGATTTCTATCCTGCGGAAGGGTATTCACCTGGAGTCGGTTCATTAGCGGAATACATGCCGGTAATTGCTCTATCTTTGGCCATCCTGGTGATGGCCATCGGCACCGCTGTCTTGCTCTCTTATAAAAAAGCCAGAAAAAGAGGTGAGAAAACCTGGAACGCCACCTCAAAGCGGCTATTGACCCATATGGCTGTCCCTTTGTTGGCTGGAGGCTTATTGATTCTTATACTGATTCCAAAGGGTTTGATCAGCCTGGCCGTTCCGTTATCACTCGTTTTTTATGGAGTAGCGCTGTACAACGCCAGTAAATTTACCTTTGAAGTATTGAAGTACTTGGGATTAATCCAGATCGTGCTCGGGTTGGCGAGTGCCTATTTTCCCGCATATGGGCTCCTGCTTTGGGCTACAGGTTTCGGCTTCTTCCATATTATTTATGGGACATACATGCATTTCAAATACGAGCGGTGAAAATTTCTATCGAGGGTTTACATAAGGCATTTGAAAGCCGAATCAGACTGGGCGTCATGTCGGCGCTGGTAGTCAACGAGACACTGGACTTCAATTCCCTAAAGGAATACCTCCAGGTGACGGATGGCAATCTCGCTAGCCATCTGAAAGCACTCGAAAAAGAAGGATTCATTGCCGTAGAAAAGTCCTTTATCGGCAGAAAACCCAATACCAGCTACACCGTCTCATCCAGTGGCCGGGAGGCTTTTACTAATCATCTCAATGCACTCGAGGAGCTGATCAAGCATATAGGACAATAAACGAATCAGCCTATTATATCCGCTCCTATCCTTGTGAGTTCTTACTTTGAAAAACAAAGCTCTCTGAAAAAAAACGAAACAACTATCACATTCCTTCCCATGAAAAGTGCCATCTTAAACAACCTCAACAATCCCCGGGAGCTTGAAAAGCTGTACCGGGCAGACAAGACGAACTTCAAACAAACCTTTATGGCGCTCCATCCCGAAGTCCTCCACAGTCCCCTAGCGGACTATTGGACCGAGAGGTTTGCCTATGAAAACGACGACGTCGACTGGGGTGGCCGCAAAGATTGGTATCTGCTTATCATCCTGGGATTGATCGCCGGTTTGACCGCCAAACTGCCGGCGGTTCTATCTATCAACGAAGACTTCTTTTACCCGAGAAACGTGGGATTTGTCCTATTCCCCGCACTGACGGCCTTCTTTGCCTACAAAAACAAACTTCCTGTCAAACAAATCGCATTTATTGCCGCTGGTGGCCTGCTAGCGCTCGCCTTCATTAATTTACTCCCTGCTAATGAGGAAAGTGACACCCTCGTCTTGGCCTGCTTCCACCTGTTAATCTATCTATGGCTTCTGCTAGGGCTTGCCTTTGTGGGCGGTTCTTCGGCAGGACCAATACCTAGGTTAAGGTACCTGAAGTACAGCGGGGATTTGCTTGTGATCACCGGTCTATTTGTAATCGCCGGCGGCGTTCTGAGTGCTTTCACCATTGGTCTTTTTTCGCTCCTCGGCTTAGACATAGAAGAATTCTATTTCAGCAATGTGGTTGCTGTTGGGCTTCCCGCCGCACCCATTTTAGGCACCTACCTCATCCAGACCAACCCAAATTTGATAGGGAAAATAACGCCGACGATAGCGAGGATTTTTAGCCCTCTGGTGCTCGTGATGCTGGTGGTTTATCTTGTCGCCATTGGCTATTCGGGGAAAGACCCTTACAATGACCGTGAATTCTTGCTGTTTTTCAACGCCTTGTCGGTAGGCGTCATGGCAATTATATTTTATTCCATAGCAGGATTTTCCCACGCTAGGAGCAAACTGGAGATCTGGCTGCTCTTCCTACTCTCTTTGGTCACCATTCTGGTGAATGGAATAGCTTTATCCGCTATTCTGTTCAGAATTTCGGAGTGGGGATTTACCGCCAACCGAACCGCGGTATTGGGAGGAAATATCCTGATCCTGATCCATCTGCTGGTGGTGACGAAGCCCCTTTTTCAGACGCTCTTCAGGCAGGGGAACTTGTCAAAAGTGGGTGAATCCATTGCTGTTTATCTGCCCGTCTATCTGGTATGGGCGATCATCGTGATCTTTTTGTTCCCCTTTTTGTTTGGCTTTAGTTAAAACAAAAAGACAAACCCATGCACACCTATTTCCATTCGACCACAATCCGGTTCACAGAAAGCACCATTATGTAGAAAAAAACGGGGTAATCTTATCGAACGACCATAGCCACTTCCACGTCTTCCCACCGCTTCAATTTTGGAACCAGGGCGTGATAAGTTATCATGGGAGCCACCGTACTCTGATCCTGGTTAAAAACAACTTGAAGTAAATAGCTATTGCCCGGACATAGCCTACTGAGGTTATAATCCACTGAATGGTTACCCGATGGCAGCGTTTTGTTTCCAATGATCAGATCATAAACCGAAAAGTCAATCACCATGTCACAAGTACTGCTGGCGACTACCAGATCAAAATCCACTTGAGAACGCACGACAACAAAATCTTCCTGAAGGGCCAGCTTCAATCCATACCTTGTGTCCACGCAACCATATTCCTCTTCAGCAGAAACAAGAGGTAATTGCTGATGCTGTGGACAAGGGTCGTCTTTACATGAAGCCGTTATTAAAATGAAGAGCAACAAGGATAACCTGAGCAATGTTTTCCACATCATGAATGGGTTTATAAATTATGGTACTACAGCCCAAACGTATCCACCTTCAAGAATGTAACAGCTGTCAGGTAATTACTTCAAAGGAGCCAAACTTGCCGGATGCGAGACGGACCAACCTCGCAGGTTAATTGAGTGAACGCTGTAAACTAGCCATAATCTAAAATATTATTGCTAATTTTAAAAATGTCTTACTATTATTACCAACACTATGAGCATTAATTTATCACAAGCAAAAGAAATTATCCGTGCCGCCGAAAAGAAGGCAGAGGAAATAGGCCAGCCGATGAACATCGCGATTGCGGATGCCGGAGGAAATCTGGTTGCCCATGTAAGAATGGACAATGCGTGGATCGGCAGTATCGACATCTCCATTAAAAAAGCCTATACTTCCCGCGCATTCGATATCACAACCAAAGATCTGGCGGAACATTCCCAATCCGGTGGCCAGTTTTTTGGGATCCATGCGTCCAACAACGGCAAGATTATGGTCTTCGCTGGGGGAATCCCCCTGAAGAAAGACGGCAAAGTGGTCGGCGCCATCGGCGTAAGCGGAGGCTCCGGCGAACAGGACCATGCGGTGGCCGAAGCAGGTGCCACAGCATTTGAAAATGGCGGATAAACCTGTCCTAGCCAGCAACAATAATATAATCAGGAGTTCTTCTGTCAATCGGAACTCCTGATTTCCTTCCAATACAAGCACATGCAAGGGCGGGTGGCGGGGAATCTTCCGGCAGTGTCGCCTTTTATTCCTCCCCACTTATGCTAACGGCTGTTTTAGCGTTGGAGGTTAATCGTCCAGCCTTATTACCACGGCTTCATCGCCGCTTAGATGAATATTCTCCGAAACACGTGTCCCTTCAAGTTCCTGTGCCGTAGCGACCTCCACGGTACCGGCCAGGTAGTTTTTTGATTTGAAATAGCAGGGACGGTGGCTCAGGTTCAAAATTACCACAAAC
>CAZHZP010000037.1:0-15669 GCA_964537165.1 uncultured Roseivirgaceae bacterium
ATTTGTGATCGGGGTAACTTCCGGAGCTTATAAAAAGGAAGCATTAGAGGCAGAAGGACCCACACATCTAGTAAGCGAACTTTCTGAAATATTGAAGATTTTGCAGTTGGAAGAAGTTTTTAATTGATTGATAAAAGCCACCGACAACCAGATAGCTAGTAAACCCGTGTCGGATTAATGCAGCGGATATTTTTGCCGTAAATTCACAAAGATGCAAAGAAGAGAGAAGGAAAAGCTGCGGCGGTCCCCACTTGTTAAAAGTGTGTTTAAGGAACCTCGTGCAGTGGTTAGCGACTGGGGGATTGCCGCACTGTTTTGTTTTTCTGGCTTCAACTGTTCGAACTGACATTGACATGATAGTTACAGTTGCTCATTTTGACGCGCCGTTCGGCAACGAGGGTTACGATGAGATTTTTCCAGGAGCGTCATCGGTAAGCTTTTCCCTGCATTTTTCCAAGTAAAACGCGAAGTAAACCATCACGAAGCTTTGTGCCGTCGTGGCATTGATGAAAAGCACCAAAATAAATAGAGCGTCAGCAGGTTGTTAAATTGTTAACAATTTATTAACTTATTGTCAATGTTGGTTTAACATAATCCTGCTGACTTGCTTCTGATTACACTTTTACACGCATTCTTAAGTCTATTCCCTTCTGTAGAGCGGGAAAAGGAAATAGCTTATGAGGGTACGATAGTGCTGGAGACTAACGAAATCGTAACCGGCCTCTTTTATTTTGAAGAAAAGATGAACTTGCTCTACAAACGGAAGCAGACAGGATTGGAAATTTTCCCTATTTACAAAGTGAAAGCCCTTTATTTTTACGATGCCAGGGAAAATATAAACAGACGGTATATAAAATTAGCCAATGATAAATCCCGCTCAAATTTCCCCAATCAGTTGTATGAGGTAGTACTAGCTGGGGAATTGAAGGTATTAAGAAAAAGAAAAACTTATGATTTTCCGGATAAGGGTGAATCCTCAGAATTAACCAAAGCAGAGGAAAATGCTTACAATTATCATTACTTTATACAGTTTAATGAGGATCTCGTTGAAATGTGCGATTTTTCAAAAAAGGTTTTGCCTCACATGCGAAACCAACATCCACGGGAGCTTGGTTTATTATTGAAAGAATATGATTGGAATATTCACCAGGCGTCGGGGGCAATCCGCCTTATAGACGAGTATAATCAGTTAAATAAGCTCTAGGCGCAGGCTCGTCTGTTTTTTTGCCACAAAGTCACAAAGACTCAAAGAAGGTATAATAAAGTAGAAAAACACGAAGTGAAATCATCATGAAACTTTGTTCCTTGCTGTCTTCGTGGCATTGATGAAAAGATGGCTATGCCTCAAGCCATAGCCACCTTTTGAGAAGGCAGCTCACTTACTTTTTCCGTTGATACTTTGTTCAGCATTTCCTGCTTTTTCTTGAAGTAGAATAACGAAATGATCATAAACAAGGTGCCGGCAAACGTCAAAATATAACTGCTAGAGATGAAGAACTTGAGCCAGCTCATATTTGCATAGCCAAATTCCTTGTAAAACATTACCCCTACACTGCCCAAATAGCCGAAAGCATCTGCAACATACATGACAAATCCTACATTGCTAATGTACTGAAACGCTGCGATAAGGCGGTCAAAAAATATGCTGTTGAAAGGAACATAGCCAAGGTAAAGACCAAAGCCCACCATGATCATCCATGTGGTGGGTGATGTCAGGCCCATTTCAAATAGATATGTGCTTAAACCAACGGTCATAATTCCACCTATCACAATGAGGTGATTGACATAAAGCGCAACAATGTTATTCTTTACCAAGACGACACTTCCCAGCACCACCAGAACACCCAAAGTAATAGGAATTTCTGTTGAGGTGAAGATGAGCGCGGATTCTCCCTGACCCAGATCCTTCCATATCTCTGCGGCAAAATTATCTCTAAAATCCCTGAAGGCAGTAAGCAGGGCATAAGTAACAATAAGCAGGACTAAACCTGGCGCAAAGGTCTTTATGAATTTCCTTCTCTCCATGCGATTCATAGGCTTCCGCTTTGTCCTCAGTTTTTCATCGAGGGCAGTTGGTGGGGGCAAGCGGTTGAGCATCCACACGAAAAACAGCATCGGAATAAAGAAAATAGCACCAGTGATGAATGGCATCCAAAAGTCGCTTACTCCCTGAAGCAAAAGAAACTTTCCCACTGATTTGACCAGGCCAGAAGAAAATATGAAGCTAATGGAAAGACCTGCCCCGAGCACTTCCGTATATCTCCTGCCTTCTAGGTAACTAAAAACCAATCCCCATATCATGCCAAGCGGCAATCCATTGGTAAATAAGAAGATGATATTGAAAGGCGTCGGTACAATGGCGAACATGAGCAGAGAAAGCCCAGCTATTGCAGTGAGCAAAAGGATGTTCTGCGCCCGGCGTTCGTTTGTCATTTCCGAAACAATCTTTATTCCAATAAACTTGGAGAGCGTATAGCCCATTACTTGGGCAGTGATCAACAGTACCTTATAGTCAATTCCCCAGAGTTCCATATTGTCGAAAGTGGCTACGGCAAAGGGCTTCCGAAATGCATACATGCATGAGTAGGTACAAAATGAAGCTATGATGGCATACATGGAAAAGGCAATATCATTGGTTTGTTTTAACCAATTAGATACTTTCCTGCCTGCCGCTAAAGAATTTATGGACATCCGTGTACGCTTTGATTTATTGAAAAGGGGAAAGGTATTCAGCGTGTATTACCTGACAATGTTGGTACCATAATCATTTGGTTAATATTTTATCAATAGCCGGTATAGGATGTCCCTGATGAACGCTCCTGGTCTAAAAACAGCCTTCAGTATTAACAAAACTTTGCAAAACTTAACAAAACCTTAAAACTGACTATTGAAGACATTCTTTATTTTTGGTGCTTTAGACAAACTTGTATTATGAAGGATCAAAAGCATGTTGACGTTGCCGTTGTAGGTGGTGGCATTGTAGGATTGGGTCATGCTTATATGGCGGCCAAAAAAGGTTTGAAAGTAGTATTGTTTGATAGACATCCACAAGCTGTAGGGGCTTCTATCAGAAACTTTGGGTTAATCTGGCCCATAGGACAGGGCTTAGATACTTATGATAGAGCCATGAGAAGTCGTAATCATTGGTTAGAAGTTGGGAAAGAAGCTGGCCTTTCGGTACTAGAAAACGGTTCTTTACACTTGGCCTATCTAAGGGAAGAAATGGATGTGCTTGAAGAATTTGTTGAGGAGAATGCGCTGTACAATGGCACCTTGATTTCTCCAGAAGAAGCCTGCAAGAAAAACGCGCTGGTGAAAAAGAAAGGTTTGTTGGGGGCCTTATGGAGTCCTACTGAGCTGACGGTAAATCCCAGGGAAAGTATTGCGAAACTTCCCATGTGGTTGCGTGACCGTTTTGGTGTAGTATTAAAATATGGTGAAGTGGTCAAAGAGGTTGCTTTTCCGAACGTCATTTTAAGTTCTGGCGAAACTTGGAAAGCCGAGCAAGTGTACGTCTGTAGCGGTGCAGATTTTGAAACCCTATATCCTGACATCTACAAAAATTCGGGCCTGGTCAAATGTAAGTTACAGATGATGCGGGCAGCATCGCCAGTTTCAATGGAGGCGTTTGGCCCTAGTCTTTGTGCTGGACTCACTTTAGGACATTATGCAAGTTTTAGTCAATGCAAATCCCTTCAAAGGTTGAAAGAGAAATTTAGTTTGGAATGCCCTGAGTATGGAGAACATGGTGTCCACGTATTGTTGTCCCTTAACAACCTAGGCGAATTGGTCATTGGTGATTCTCATCACTATGGTTTAAATCCAGATCCTTTTGATAAGGAGGAAGTCAACAGCCTTATCTTGAGATATCTATCGGGTTTTACTACTGCCGATAGATTAACCATCACGGAAAGGTGGCACGGAATATATCCAAAGCTGGATGGCAAAACCGAATTTATGACAGAACCTGAAGTAGGGGTTAAGATAGTAAATGGCTTAGGTGGAGCAGGAATGACACTTTCGTTTGGCCTTGCTGAGGAAAATTTGGATCAATTGTATGATAATAAGAGCACTCATACGATCAGGGTATTATAAAATAAATTACCAACATTCGAGCAGGTCTTCCACTTTTGTTTACCGGTAAGTGCGGTTTCGAAGCGTCGAAGAAAAATGAATCTCCTTCCTTTAAAATTATTACCTCACCGGCCAAGTGGTATTCAATTTCGCCTTCTAAAATATATTTGAATTCAAAACCATCCGTTGTAGTAGCCGTACTCTCGGCATCTGTAGCCACTTCTAAAATAGAGATTTCAATACTTATTTGGCTGAAGTTATGCCCCAGAACATACTGGTATAAAAAGCCTGCTCTGTTTTCTTTTTCATAGGGCTTATATTCCCCTTTTTTAATATGCAAATAGCTGTTGCCATTCACGAGCGTCATATCCTCAAAGAAATCTTTTAACGACATCTCCAAAGATTGAATCAGAGTGAGGATAACAGGCAAAGAAGGGACGGTTCTGGAATTCTCGATTTTAGATAAGAGCCCTTTGCTGATCTTTGATTTTGTACTTAATTCCTGAAGTGTTAGCCCCTTTTCAAGCCTGATTGCTTTTATCTTTTTCCCAATTATAGAAATAACTTCTGACTTCATACACTTCCGAATGTTTTATGGTTGGATAGCTGTTGTTGCTTCTGAGACGTACTCTTTAGATCATATCTCTTATGATTCATATTAGTAGATATATTTCCTGTTAACCCTAGGTAAAAAGATCCAGAAAACTTAAATGTACATATAATATCGGACACCAATATAGCTCAATTAATTTATCAAAATTTGACTTTCTAAAATCAAAAAGGACAATCATGCTGCCGCGGCCCGTCATGATATAGGCAGTTCTATCTTGACCAATTTCCGCAATCGATTTCTACTGTTTTGTCATTACTAAGAAATCCAAATGTTTCCTATAAGTCAACTTTTTCAATTGAGTATCTATATTTATTATTAAATAGAATGTTTTAAATGAGGTTAAAATTACTCCAGATGCAATGTTTGTAAATTGTTAAGCTTAAATCCTGATTTGCGTACTTATGAACGGTGTTTCGTAAAAGTCAATAATCGAAAATTAAAGTCGCGTTAATTATACTCCCCTAATCTTAATACAGAGATAATCTCCTTATTAAATCTTCGTCAAACTAATTGCCAAACTTTGAGCCAAAATTAAGATCGCTGATACCAAGTGGTACGCCCTTAATAGAACAATAAAATTAAACCTTAATCATGAAAAATCATTTACCAGAAAAAACTAAGGTTCCAGCCATGCAATGGTCGAAAGCCTTTTTCTTGATCAGCTTTTTACTCCTGGGGTTTTCTTCAGGATTCGCTCAGTCGCTTACTGTTTCCGGAAAAATAGTATCGGAAGAATTTGGAGAAGGATTACCAGGGGTGAACGTGGTTATAAAGGGCACTAGCCAGGGAACAGTTACAGATATTGATGGGAATTATGCTCTTTCAATTCCCAATGGGGAGACTGTACTGGTCTTCTCTTTTGTAGGTTATACACCGCAAGAGATTCCGGTGGGTAACCGGGCCGTAATCGACGTCACGCTTTCCGACGACGCCCAGCAGCTTTCTGAGGTGGTGGTTACTGCCTTGGGAATTGAGCGTGAAAAGCGTGATTTGGGCTACGCAGTGCAGGAAATAGATGGGGAAGCACTGACTCAGGCCAGAGAAACCAATGTGGTCAATGCTTTGGCCGGAAAAATTTCAGGGGTGAATGTAACAGGAGGTTCCTCCGGTGTAGGTGGCTCTGCAAGGGTGACCATCAGGGGAGAGTCTTCTTTAACAGGAGACAATCAGCCGCTTTTTGTAGTAGATGGTATTCCAATTGACAACACCTTAAGGGGTTCTTCGGGAAGGAATAACTTGGAAGTCGACTATGGCAATGGCGCTGCAGCCATCAATCCTGATGATATTGCTTCCATTACCGTATTGAAAGGTGCCAACGCGTCAGCCTTATATGGTTCAAGGGCATTAAGTGGTGTGATACTCATTACTACAAAGTCAGGAAAGGGATCGAAGGGGCTTGGAGTAAGTGTAAACTCTAACGTTACTTTTGAAAAGCCTTTGATCTTACCACAGTGGCAGAACCGCTATGGACAGGGCAACAATGGCGACTTTTTTTATAAAGACGGTTCGAACGGTGGGATAAACGACGGTGTGGATGAGAGTTGGGGGCCGGAGTTGAACGGACAGTTAATACCACAGTTTGATTCTCCTACGGAAGGTGGCTTTAGAGGAGGGGATTTGGATGTGCCAGGTAGAGGGGCAATTATTCCAACGCCCTGGGTAGCCAGACCGGATAACGTGAACGATTTTTTTGAATTGGGCACCACTTTTAGCAATAATGTTGCCATAGCTGGAGCTAACGATAAAGGAAATTTCAGACTTTCCTATACAAACCTAGACCAAAAAGGTGTTTTTCCTAATACCGACCTGGAAAGAAATACCATGAACCTGTCGGCAGGATATAAATTGACAGACAAATTTGATGTAGATGTGTCTGCCAGTTATATAAAGACGAATAGTGATAACAGAACTTCTATTAGTTACGGTACAGAAAGTATCATGTACCTCTTTACCTGGTATGGCAGACAGATAAATACTGAAAGCATGAAAAATTACTGGCAGCCGGGCCTTGAGGGGGTTCAACAGTACAGCTATAACTCCAACTACCACGACAATCCCTATTTCACCTTATATGAAAATACCAATGGGCAGAAACAAAACAGATTGTTAGGGAATATTACCCTCAAGTACAGATTTACGGACTGGTTGAGTCTTCAAATGAGAACAGGTATCGATTATTTTGACGAACTCAGAGAAAAAAGAAGAGCTTTCAGCACGCAAAGGTTTCCTTTTGGCCAATATAGAGAAGAGCGGATCGGCTTTGAGGAGCGTAACTCGGATTTTCTGTTGACCTTCAGCAAGAACCTTACTTCTAAATTTAACCTGACCGTTTCTGCCGGAGGAAACAGAATGTCTCAAAGCTACAACAATGTTGATATTGAGGCACCCCAATTGTCTATTCCTGGTATATACAACTTCGGAAACTCCAGGGTAGATCTTTCCATGTCTCAAAACAGGTACGGGAAGAACATCAACAGTGTCTATGGCTTGGCCCAGTTTGGCTACAACAACTACTTGTATGTAGATGTGTCCGCAAGAAACGACTGGTCGAGCACTTTGCCGGAAGAGAACAACTCTTATTTTTATCCTTCCGTATCTGTCAGTGCTATCCTCAGCGACATCTTTAATGTTTCAACGCAAAGTCCTTTGTCCTTTGCCAAGCTAAGGGCTGGATGGGCACAGGTTGGTAGCGATACTGATCCGTATCAACTCTCCAGTTTTTACAATTATTCCTCATCATTTGACAATTCACAGTCTGTAGCAGAGTCAGCAACGCTTCCAAATCCTGATTTAAAACCTGAAATAGCTACCTCTTACGAGATAGGAGCAGATATCAGATTTTTTAACGAAAGGCTAGGTTTAGATGCCACTTATTATAGAGTGGAAAGCGAAAATCAGGTACTACGGATTCCGTTGCCTATTTCAAGCGGATATTCAGCCAAATTTCTAAACGCAGGATTGATTCGAAACGAAGGTTTTGAAGTAATGGTCAATGCAATCCCAGTCCAAATTGACAACGGCCTCACCTGGGATGTCACTTTAAATTGGTCTACTAACAGGAGCGAAGTTGTGTCCCTTACCGACGAGCTATCTACCTATCTGATTGCATCCCGAAACGGCGCCCACATAGAAGCAAGAGTAGGTGAAGAAATGGGCGCTATTTATGGCAACGGCTTCAAAAGAGTTGAAGACCAGAACAGCCCGTATTATGGTCAGATGATCTATACTGATAAAGGCCTTCCTATAACTGATTCTGAGCTGGTATATCAGGGCAACTACAATCCCGATTGGCAAGCGGGGATATACAACACCTTGTCGTGGAAAGGCTTAAGCCTAGGTTTCTTATTCGATGCCCGAAAAGGAGGAACAGTTGTTTCGTTTACCAAGACAATTGCGAGCACGGCAGGACAATTGGAAGAAACCCTTGAAGGAAGAGAAAATGGCTATGATCTTTCCTTACCTGGAAATGGTATTTTGGGCGAAGGAGTAATCGAAACAGGAGATGGCACATACGTGCCCAATAATGTAAAGGCACCAGTAAGGGACTGGAACTACGCTTACTATAACAGGAGCAATGTTGAGGCTGCTAAATATGATGCTTCATATATAAAATTAAGGGAAGTGAAATTAGGTTATACGATTCCTGACAAGCTATTCCAAAGAACACCATTTAAAAGCGTAAATGTAGCTGTGGTAGGTAGAAATCTAGCGCTGTGGACAGAAAACCCGCATATAGATCCTGAGACTTATGCAATGAGCGGTGGCAGGTACATCCCTGGTGTCGAAAACATGCAGGTGCCTTCTTCTCGAAGCTATGGCTTTAACCTTTCTTTTAAATTTTAAATCATCAGAAAATGAAATTTATACAATATTTAACCCTTTGTTTTTCACTTGGCGGAATGCTCCTCATGACAGGCTGTGAAAAGGATTTTGACAAATTAAGATTAAATCCCGATACACCTGAAGAGGTTTCTCCCGAACTTTTATTACCAACAATTATCAGACAGCCAATCAACGGGATGGTCGATCAATCATGGAGCAATGGAAACGTGTTAGCACAACATACAGCTAAAATCCAGTTTACCTGGGGACCTACCTATGATCTTGGAGGAAACAACGGCCTATGGAATACGATGTATAGTACACTTCGAGACGTAAATAACGTCATCGAAATCAGTACAGAAACTGGTGAAGACAATTATAGGGCGATCGCGCTGATTATGAAATCTTGGATGTATGGGATCCTGACCGACTCATATGGTGATGTTCCCTATACCAATGCCACGAAAGCAAAATCAGGGGAAGGCTTGTTGCCGGATTATGATAGGCAGGAAGTGATTTATGAAGGAATTTTAAACGATCTGAAAACTGCCAATGAAATCATCGCAGTGGGAGGCGCTCCTGTAAATGGAGATATTTTATATAAGGGAAATATGCTGTTGTGGAAAAAACTCGCCAACAGCCTACAGTTAAGGTATCTGCTGAGGATATCGAATAAAGTAGATGTAAAAGCTAAAATTGCTGCAATTGTGGATAATCCGTCACAGTTTCCTGTTTTTGAATCTAATGATGAAAATGCGGCATTGACTTATTTACCTGCATTTCCCAACCAATGGCCAATTCATACCTATCGAGTTGGGTCTTTTGATGAATACCGTTTAAGTGAAAGTCTTGGAAAGCGATTGAAGGATCTGGATGACCCACGCCTATATGTACTCGCCAGGCCTACGGCTGCAACGGTAGACTCTGAAAATCCAGAATACAATGGCGTGCCCAATGGCTTAAATGATGCTGATGCTTTAGCATATAACGGCGGGTCAAATAACATTTCCCGAATAGGGTTACGGTTTTATGAGGAAGCCAGTACTGAAAAAGGCATCATAATGACCTATGCCGAATTGCAGTTCATTCTTGCAGAAGCTGCCGCAAAAGATTTGATCTCTGCGGATGCCGAATTGCACTACCTGAATGGCATCGAGGCATCCTTTGATTATTATGGCATTGAGGCGAGTCAGGATTATTACGAACAGGCTAAGGTCGCTTATGATCCGGCACATTCATGGGAGCAAATTGCCCTGCAAAAATGGATCGCGCTTTTTTTTAATGGTTATGAAGCCTGGTTTGACTACAGAAGAACAAAATTGCCCGTACTGTCACCGGTGGACGGAGACAGGGTAATGTCGAGATGGGAGTATCCAGCAGAAGAGCAGAGCTTGAACAAAGACAATTATAACGCTGCCATTTCCAGACAAGGAGAGGATGATAATAAGACACAGGTCTGGTGGGAGAAGTAGATTCTAGACTTTAGATACCCAGACAAAAGACAAGACATAGAGTAAAATAGACAAACAGCAACTCAGACTTCCGAAGTTTTGCTTCTATAAAACGGAAAGTGTCTAACTGCTAAATGAATAACCTTTAAATATAAAACAATGAAAAATATTTTTGTATTGATAATACTTATCCTGAGCGTTAGCCACGCTCAGGCTCAGGAAAAACTAAAAACAGAAAATGTTTTTTTGATTTCCTTAGATGGTTTGAGATGGCAGGAGTTGTTCACAGGAGCCGATTCCGCATTAATGGTTACTAAAGAATATACACGTGCTCAAGATGAAATCAAAGAAAGGTTTTGGGATCAAGATCCTTTGGTGAGAAGAAAGAAGCTTATGCCATTCTTTTGGAGCACAATAGTCAGCGAAGGAAAAATCATCGGTAACAGAGCATACGGGAATAATGCCAATCTTACGAATGACTTTTGGTTTTCCTATCCAGGTTATAACGAACTGCTGACGGGACATGCGGATCCAAAAGTCAACAGTAATGCTAAAAAGAACAATGAGAATGAGACAGTTCTTGAGTTTGTTAACAAGCAAGAGGGGTTTAAAGGAAAAGTAGCTGCCTTTGGATCATGGGATGTTTTTCCCTACATCATCAACGAGGAGAGAAGCGGCATTCCTGTGAATGCTGGTTTTGAGCCCGCAAAAGGAACCAACCTCACTGAAAAGGAAAAGTTCCTTAACATACTGCAGGAGCAGATACCAAGCCCTTGGGGAGGTGTGAGATTAGATGCTTTTACGCATCATTATGCATTGGAACATATCCAAAAGGAAAATCCACGGTTGGCCTATATCGCTTATGGTGAAACGGATGATTTTGCGCATGATGGTCGCTATGACTTTTACTTAAAATCTGCCTACCAGACTGATGCTTTTATAAAGGAACTATGGGATTACGTACAATCTCATGAGCAATATAAGGACAAGACCACTTTTATAATAGCTACTGATCATGGCAGAGGTACTGTTCCGTTGGAAACCTGGAAACACCACGGAAAAAAAATCGACGGAGCAGATGAAGTCTGGTTTGCCGTTATTGGGCCAGACACAAAAGCGGAAGGGGAGCTGAAGACAAAAGGAAACTATTATCAAAACCAAATAGCGAAAACTGTTGCTCATTTCTTAGGACTCAACTTCGAGCCTGCGAATAAAGCAGGAAAGAAACTTACTTTCAATTATAAAAAATAGTAATATCATGTCACATAGGGTCTGGTTTATGTCATTTTTTAGCATCATAGGATTTTTAGGGATTGTTGTTGTTATGATTTCCTTTCAAGATGGTCATGGACAAAATCCAAAGAATGGGCCAGGCCCTGATTTCGCAACTTTTGAAATTAAAAAGGAAGATAGCGTAGCATCGGAAATCAAGATGCTTCTTAAGAAAATTCCTAAACCAGCGTTAAAATTAGAATTAGTGCAAAAAGGCTGGACTTTTTCCCAGGGGAGTTCAGATGAGCCGTTTTTGACAACCATTTCTGCTATGCCTGCAATAGGAGAGATCGTGGACTTGCCACACCGTGTCTCCAAACCCAATACATCACTCTGGTATTCAAAAACCCTCAACATCCCACCAGCAACTAAACTTTACATTTCAGGAGACGATGGCGCCCAGCTGTTTGTAAACGGAATTCAACAAAAAAGAATTGCAGGGGCCGTATTTGAAATTAATGCAGAAGGTAAGGTGGATATTGCGGTAAGAGTACTCAATAATGCAATGGCTGGAGGACTCAGAGAAGTAGGGGTAGTTTCGGGCGAGCATTATGAAGATTTCAATCAGGCCCAAAACATATATGACCGATTTCACCTACTAGGAAATAAGCTGATCCAATTTAGTGCGTCAGCAACGGCGAAGGTCACTGCTGTGATGGAAGCATTGGACAAACGAAAGGAACCGCTTCTCAAGAAAGCGGAAGCATATTTTGAAGAATATCCCTTTTTCATTGCAGGGCCCTATGTGCAAAAGCCCAATAAAGATAGTCTCTCTATTTTAGTAGAAACAGATCGTGCCTGTAATTGCTCCCTACTGACAGGAAAAATAAAGGAGAATTTGAGTGCCACAATGGAGGAAGAACAAGAGACCTTTCTACACGAGTTTGAGCTTCCCGTAAACGATCATGATTCCGTACTTTTTTATCGATTGAAATGCAATAACACCTATTCGAAAGTTTATAAGGTCAAGTTAAAGGAGGATACTGATACTTTTTCCTTCAACGTTTGGGCTGACAGCCAGGGAGGTTGGGACACTTTTAGCCAATTCATGCGGCATGTTGGGGAGAGTGACGATGTATTTGGAATTGGCGTGGGAGATCTTGTCAATAATGGCGCTGATATGAAAGCATGGCAGTCGTTTTTTTCTACCTTAAGTATTTCAGGCTCTGAAATAACCTTCTATCTGGTTCCAGGGAATCATGATTATGACGGGGCCTATGATGATCTTAATCCTACACTTTTTAACCGATTTGTTAGAAATGGCGGGAACAACAATTACTTCGCGTGGACTTATGCCAATTGTGCCTTTATAGCCTTGGATCCTAATGAAAATTTTCCGGTAGGCATTCCTGAAGCATCTGCCCAATACAAGTGGTTTCTAGAACAATTGGCCACGCAAGAGTGGTTGGAAGCAGACTGGCGTTTTGTTTTAGTACATCAGCCTCCTTTTTCTCAGGGCTGGCAGGGATATCATGGAGAAGAATCGATTAAGACATTGATCCTGAACACAGCCGAGATAGGTAAAATAGATTTTGTGGTTTCAGGTCACACGCACGATTATGAGAGGCTTAGCCGACCCGTTGGGAATCAGAAAGTTCATTTTCTAATTGTTGGCGGAGCAGGGGGCGGACTGGAACCCAAACCTTCTTCTGATTTTCCTAAGATGGATACTGTAATTAAAGCACACCATATCGGAAGGTTTGACGTCTCTGGCCAGCATCTGAAGTTTACAGTAATTGGCCAAGACAACGAGGTATTGGATGCTTTTGAGCTAAGCAAATAAGTGGTTTTATGAAATGAGCATAAATTTTAGTCATCTTAATATCCCAACCGAAGATGAATAAAATTTCTTGCGAATTCCATGTGGCCTTATAAAATAAACATATAAATATGAAAAAGATATTTGGTTTTATCCTTCTCTGCCAATGGTTCGTGGTGAGTGATACGAAAGGTCAGGAGAACGATGGGTTGGTGGGTGAATGGTGGTTTTGGCCAGATTATGTTTTAGAAAATAAGGCTGAGAATTATCCCGGACCCAGGATTAATGCGCCAACCACGCCCATTCAACCCGTGAAGCACGCCAGCGATCCCCTCGTATTTTATGGCGAAGAGCCAACAGAAAGAATTCTCAATTTCCTGGAGTCGAAGAAGCTTCCATCCGGACCTTTTACCGTTGAAATGTGGATGGTTAACCACGTAAACCAACCCGTTGGTGCCCTGGTGACAGTAAAAAGAAAAAATGGTGTTCAAGAGCCATCCTGGTTGCTGGGATACTATGACAAAGAGATGTTATTCAGTTTAAAAACAAAGGATTCTCCTTTTTCGGATATTATCAGCCATTCTATTGCAGAAAGGGGCTGGAAAAGCTATTGGATGCATATAGTTGCTGTCTTCGATGGCAAAGACATGGCTTTGTACCTGAACGGTGAGCTTATAGATAAAATGAATGCTGGCACACGGGAGCAATACCCGGCAGATGAATATGAGCTGGAAGTAGCAGCCTATATGAAAAACGAACCGTATATGGAGTTCGGAAACCTGCTAAAGAGCCTTAGGATTTATGACAGTGCATTAGATATCAGGGCGATAAATCAAAACCTTGCATCTTTTAAAAATTTGGTAGTAGAAGGGAAGCTTTATCCTGATCTATTTCATTTCAATGCAGGCCCTTATCTAAATTATGCCACCCAAAGCAGTATGCGGATTTTATGGGAAACAGATCGTCCGGCGAGTGCTTTTATTGAATATGACGAATCCGTGCCCCTCGATAAGAAGATAGCAGTAAGTACCTTAAATATTCCATTGGAAAATGGAGCAAAGCATGAAGGTTATATTCATGAAGTTGTTTTGGATAATCTGGAACCGGGCACCACTTATTTCTATAATGTCAGCGCTGTTGCTTCTGACGGAACCTCCATAGAATCAGGAGTACTTACTTTCCAAACGGCAGTAAAAGAAAGAGATGCTTTTTCTTTCGCCGTACTGGGAGACACAGAAGCCCGACCGCACATCAATAACCGGATTGCAAAGCAGATTTGGGAAGAGCGACCGAATTTTTTGCTTCATGTTGGCGACATGACGGATGGTGGGAAAGCGGATCATAAATTCGAATGGAACTACGAATATTTTGCTGGGATTACCCAGCTAGCCAGCAGGGTGCCGATATTTCCTGTTCCTGGAAATGGTGAAGATGATCTTTTCTGGTATAAAAAATACCATGCACTACCAGACAATGAAAGCTATTACAACTTTCGCTATGGAAACGCCGAATACTTTATGCTGAACAGCAATGAAAAGGAAGATTTTAAACCAGGAGGCAAGCAATATTTGTGGCTGGAAGAAAAGCTGAAAGCCTCCACCGCCACCTGGAAATTTGTGGCCCACCATCACGCACCCTATTCCGCAGATGAAGATGACTATGGGGATTCCTGGAAGGGAAGTGGAACACTTGGAGATCTTGATATCAGGAAAATCGTTCCCTTATATGAAAAATATGGAGTAGATATGGTTTTCTTTGGCCACCTGCATACTTATCAGCGGACATTGCCCATAAAAGAAGGAATGGTAAATACGCAAAATGGGGTCATTTACGTGCAGGGTGGAGGAAGTGGCGGTAACCTGGAAGATTTTGCTCCCTCAAGAGCTTGGTTTAGCGCTAAAACCTATCGAGGACATCATTATTTCACGGTTAATGTTTTTGAGAATAACTTAAACCTTAAAATGTATGATAGCGATGGCAGGTTGAAGGATTATCTGGATATTGAGAAATTCTGAATAATCATGAAGCTTTGAAAAAAGAGGAGGGGAGCCTTAAGGAAATTCCGGTCATCCGTAAGCTGGACAACGCTATTGTGCAGCGGAATTATTCACAAATAAAGCAGATGTCAAAGATATTATTGATGCAGAGATGGAGCGGGTATTGAATGACCCGGGCTCGGACATTTGGTGGTGAAGAAGCAGCAATTTAAAGGAATATTAGAAAATGACTCTATTTCCGTAATTACAGCCTCCTTCCAACAGTCAAAAAAGATCTATATACTCGAAATAACGATGCGGTTTCTCAATAAATTATTTCACAAAAACAATTTCATTTTTTTTATAAAAAGTATCAGAGTATATTGATTTTTGATACATAAGGATCTCGTCAGACGAGCAGTATTTCTATCTTCAAACCAGTCCTTTTAAAAAAATCACGGTGTGAGAAAAATATATAAAGAGAAGGTTAGTGGAGCCGCTAAATTCAGACCTAAATTTGATAAATTATTGGGTCAATAAGAAAAGGTGATATTTTCATTGTTTGGCACGTAGACCGTTTAGGAAGAACTACATTAGAGCTAATTAAACTGATGGTAGAGTTCCGGGAAAAAGGTGTTGAATTTAAAAGTCTCACTGAGGGAATAGATACCACTACACCCATGGGCAGAATGTGGTTTATGC
>CAZHZP010000038.1:0-15632 GCA_964537165.1 uncultured Roseivirgaceae bacterium
TTTGGCAATGGTGATATCGATAGCCCCGAAAAAGCCTTGGCTTATCGCGAAAAATACGGAGTAGACGGCATCATGGTCGGTAGAGCGTCTATTGGGTATCCCTGGATATTCAATGAAATCAAGCATTTTATGAAAACCGGGGAGAAACTGGTTGCCCCCGATCTTGAGGAACGCCTCCGGGTCACCAAGAGCCATTTGGATTTCTCTATCAAATGGAAGGGCGAAAAACTGGGGATTTTGGAAATGAGAAGGCATTACACCAATTATTTTAGGGGCATGCCTAACTTCAAACCTTATCGTAGTGAAATGGTCACCGCGGAGTCGTATGAGAAGGTGTGTTCCCTCTTGGATGAAGTGGCAGAAGCTTATGCCGACTACCAATTTGCCTGATGGCAAATCTTAATTTCTTATTTTCAATCCTCTTATTTTTCCCTGACCACTGCCACTCCGGCAATGGATATACCCATGACTGACGATCAACAAGGAAAAAACACCGTAAAAAGCTGGTTGCTGCTCATCCTGTTAGCGCTTATTTGGGGGAGCTCGTTTATTTTGATCAAAAGGGGCCTGGAAGTCTTTTCCGCGGGAGAAGTAGGGGCTTACAGGATCGTTTCGGCGGCGATCGTCCTGCTCCCCCTCTCACTGGGCCGGGTAAAAAGCCTCTCCACCAAACAGGTCAAAAACCTCATTGTAGCAGGTTTTGTCGGCAGCTTTTTTCCGGCCTTTCTCTTCGCCAAAGCCCAGACCCAACTCAGCAGTTCGCTGACGGGGGTACTCAATGTCCTCACCCCATTGTTTGTCGTTTTGGTAGGCGCTTTGTTTTTTAAGGCAAGAATTACCGGGAGAAATGGTCTTGGACTGGCGATTGCCTTTGTCGGCGTATTGTTGCTTATCGGCGTTCAGGAAGGCGGAGGGCTGAGTTTTTTTGAAGATATCAATAGCTACGTCTTCTATGTTTTATTGGCCACACTTCTCTATGGCATCAATTTGAATATCATCAAATATTGGTTTGTAGCGCTGAAGCCTGTCGAAATCACAGCCATTTCTCTCCTACTGGTTCTACCGGCCGCTCTGATCTACTTAATGGCGGGCACCTCTTTTTCCTTCAAAGTGATACACCATGAAGGCGCGCTGGAAGCATTGGGTTATGTGACCGTTCTGGGCGTATTGGGGACAGCGCTGGCTTTGATTATCTTCAATGCCTTAGTGAAGTTGGCTACTCCCGTATTTGCCAGCTCGGTCACTTACCTCATCCCGATTGTTGCGGTGTTCTGGGGAGTATGGGACGGGGAGACCCTTGTATTGAGCCATTATTTCGGTATGGCGGCGACGTTGCTTGGTGTTTGGATCGGCAATAGCAAAAACAAACAAAGCCGCTAATGCTTTTATTAGAATCCTTCTACGAGTAAATTTGATCCCAAATCTTTTTTATCCATGTTTGAAGACTACTTGAATATAGACGACGTCACCAAGAACCGCATCGTCCAGACAATACTGGTAATCCTGGTGCTGTGGGTGATCAACAAGCTTGCCTCCAGACTCTTTTCCCATGGATCTGTAGAAGAAATCCGAAAACAGTATCATTGGAGAAAAACAATTGAATACACCCTTTTTACCATCGGGGCCCTGATGCTCGGCAATCTCTGGATAAGCAACTTCCAGTTCATCGTAACCTTTCTTGGGATTCTTTCTGCAGGTATTGCGATTGCTTTAAAAGATGTCTTTATGAATATTGCCGGTTGGGCGTTCATTTATATCCGTAAGCCCTTCGACGTAGGTGACCGGATCCAGGTAGGCGACGCCAAAGGCGATGTTATTGACTTAACCCTGTTTCAATTTACCATTCTGGAAATCGGCAATTGGGTAGACGCCGACCAAAGCACCGGGAGGATCGTTCATGTTCCCAATCTCAAAGTGTTCCTTGAGCCCCAGGCCAATTACTCCCAAGGGTTTAATTATATCTGGAATGAGCAGACGATCTTCATCACCTTGGACAGCGATTATAAGAGGGCCAAATCAGTATTAATGGAAATACTAAATAACCTTCTTTTGGATGAAATCGAATCTGCTGAGGCAGAATTCAAGCGGGCAAGGGACAAGCACCTGATCGTGTACAGCCAATTTACCCCTGCTGTTTTTATTGATATTACCGAAAGGGGGATACAGATCGCCATGCGTTACCTCTGCAATCCCCGACGACGAAGAATGATCCAGCATGCCCTGACCGAAGCTATTTTGGAACGGTTTGCCCAAGAAGAAAACATCCACTTCGCATATCCAACAACTACTATTCATCTGAACAAGAGAGCGGACGGTGACAACACCGGGACAGCCGGCGGCCAAAAGAGCTGACATTCCCGGACACCCTACGTGGCTGACCCCCCACATGTGGGGTCAAGAGCGTCCTCCGGCAAGAAATAAGGTGTTTACGACCCAGCGCCAACGGACTTAATTCTCCAAGCCTTAGCCAACATCGGAAGCTGTGCATAACTCTTCACCCCGGCCTTCACACCTTGGGACTTAAGAAAAAGATCATTGGAACGACGGGTCAATTCCAGGGAAAAGGGCTGTATCTCCCTGGCTTTTGCTAAGATGGAAGCGATATCGTTACGAATACCCGCATCCAAACGAGGCGTCAGTTCGCTGTACGTTTCCCTATCCATTCGATAAAGATCATTCAGCTGATACCTCAACAGCTGTAACTGGGCAGCATACTGGAGAAGGGGATCGTCGCTGCCGGATCCCACCACCCAACTGATAAAATTGGCTTCTCCCTCATCGGTAATCCCAAAACTATGCGCCATTTCGTGGGCAACCGTGAACGGTTTCTCCAAATGATGTAAAGTAGGGTCGATATAGCTCTCGCCCGTAAACGGAAAATAAATGCCCAAAATCCCCATCCTGCGTAGAAAACCAGCTGGAACAAATTCTTTCGTTCGGGGATTTCCCCTACCATCAAACCCCAATCGGACCAAAACCTTGACTGTCTCTTCCCTCACATTACTTTCCAAGACAGTGTAAGGGATGCTTTCCTCTATGGCCAATGTGTCGTCTGTCAGTTTGGCCCGCAAGGAGACCAGCGTGCTATGTGTATTAGTTAATTCATCCAGCAGTTCCCCCTGGCTCAAAGGGATGGGCTCAATGACTAATTGGCGGTAGACCGGGATCCGCTGGTAATTGTATCCCCAAAGTACTAGAAACAGAAAAACCAGAAGCCCTGCAGAGTTGAGCAGCGACCGAACGAAGTAGTGCCACTTGTTTTTATTTGGCTCCTTCTTTCTTATCTGGGAAAAGAAAAAAACGCACAGCCCAAGGATGACCGCCAGAAACAGGTACACTGTGGGAAAAGGCAGCCTTGAAAAAGATAGATCTATCAGCTGTCTGATCGCCGGGAAAACCGTTCGGGAATAAATTTCCTCTGTTGCTTGCGGAAATTGGGTGGCAATTACCCTCAAGAGCAAAGCGCCCGCCCCCAAGAGCGCTCCCATCCATTTGTACCTGAGCATTGGCGAAAAATAGGAAGAAAATAAATTAAACCTGCCAAAGTGGGTAAACTCCTGTTTTGGCAGGTCTAAAAATCCAGTTTTAAGGTCTTTTTAAACACCTTCTGCCTCCACGCCCTTCACTTCGGGAAGCATCCTGCTTAGCAGGTTTTCGATGCCCGCCTTGAGGGTCACTGTACTGGAAGGACAGCCGGAACAGGCTCCCTGAAGCAACACTTTTACAATCCCATCTTCAAAGCTGTGGAAGATAATCGCTCCCCCGTCCTGCTCCACGGCAGGCCTGATGTACTCATCCAAAATCCCTTTGATTTTCTTGACGATCTCACTGTCGTTTTCATCAAACAAGGGATCTTTGTCAAAGACCTTGTTTATGGGCTGTTTGCCTGCTTCAAAAAAAGATTTAATATGATCTCTTATCAAATCCTGGATATCTAACCAGTCCACTTCTTCCTTTTTGGTCACCGTCACGAAATTGGCAGCGATAAATACGCGTTCTACGGCGGCAAAATTAAACAGTTCCTGCGCAAGAGGGGCATTAGAAGCACTTTCAGCATGAGGAAAATCGAAACTTACCCCATCATCCGTCAGCATAAAGTTCAAAACAAACTTAAGGGAGTTGGGATTGGGATTGGCCTCCATATATAGCTGCACAGGTCTTTTCTGAGTTTGTAGCATGGTAAAATGTTTGTTTAACGTGTAGCAATGGAAACATCAATTGCAATGAATAGTTCCTTTTTTTTCACATTTGAGAGCTGTTTGTCATCACATCCTATTAATCCTTATATTTATCGGATCTACAAGGTACACAATAGGATGGGGCGTACCAGGAGCCACGAACCACAGTTGTTCCAGAGAAACCGTTACAGCCGTCATCCACCTCAGTAAAAAGCAAGTCCATGGATATAGCGTTTTTGAAAAGTAAACTACCCCAAATTACTGATATACGGCTTTTGACCGCGCTGGCGGCGTCCGGCTCAGTGATGAGGTTTAATGCAGGAGAGTCCATTATGGATCCGGGAAAGTTCATCAAGTCCATACCCATCGTTTTGGAAGGGTCGATAAAGGTAATTCGGACAGATGAAGACGACAAGGAACTGTTCCTGTATTATCTGGAGCCCGGCGAAACCTGCGCTTTGTCTTTGACCTGCTGCAACGTCTCCAAGCCCAGTGAGATCAAAGCCTTGGCCGAAGAGGACACAACGCTCTTGGGGATTCCGGTTGACCTGCATGAAAAGTGGATGGATGAATACCGCCAATGGAAAGAGTACGTCGCCTCTACCTACCAGTTGCGGTTTCAGGAACTATTGCAGACATTGGACGCTGTCGCTTTCAAAAGGCTTGACCAAAGGCTGATGCGCTACCTGAGCACCAAGATGAAGCTACAGAAGGCCACCGAACTGAAGATCACCCATCAAGAGATCGCCACTGAAATGGGCACCTCCCGTGAGGTGATCTCACGCTTGCTCAAGCAACTCGAAAAAAGAAAATGGATTGAACTAGGCCGCAACGTCATCTATATACGGGAGGACTTTGAAGAATTGGCCGCTAAGCAGGATTAATCTTTTTTGACATTTGATTGGGTGGAATAGGGCGTATGCCGGCGAAGCCGGTCTTTATCCAGCCGGTGGCTGATATATTCCACCGCCGTTTGGTCGTCCATAAACACATGTTCCACTCCTATTTTCTCTATCAGCCCCCAGCCCATCAGTACATCCCTTATGGGACCTTTGGCCGCCGTGACATATAATCTTATCCCCTGTCGCCTCCATTCGACTATCCAATCTCCCAATGCGTTCGCCCCTGTACTATCCAGGCTGGTAACACTCTCCATATTAAACACCAGCGACTTGACCTTGCCATGCCTTTCACCCAGCCACTGATCAAGGTGTCTTTTTACATAATCCACATTGGCAAAATACAAAGGCCCGTCCAGCCTCACCATCAACAGGTCTTCCCGGGTTTCCAAATGGTCAAAACGTTTGATATTTCTGTACATGCTTGTGCCCGGCACCCTGCCCAGCTGGGCCATATGGGGGTTGGACGCTTTGTAAATTACCATTAACAGGGAAAGCCCCATCCCGGAGAGAATGCCTATCTCTATCCCCAACACCAGCGTGGCTCCAAAGGTAGCGAGCCACATGGCAAAGTCAGCTGGATCTTTTTTCCACAAGACGCTGGGTTCTCTCAGATCCACTAAACCGGCAATCGCCACCAAAATCACTGCTCCTAGAATGGCCGAAGGAAGGTAATAAAACAAGTGGGTAAAGAAAGCCAAGGTAAGAAGGATCACTCCCACAGTGATAATCGAAGACAAGGCGGTATTGGCTCCGGCCTTATCATTGACCGCAGATCTTGAAAACCCGCCGGCCACCGGAAATCCGCTGAAAAAAGCAGCGCCCAAATTGGCCATTCCCAGAGCAACCAGTTCCTGATTGGCATCCACCACATGATCCTTCCGCCTGGCTTGAAGCGATTTGGCAATGGCGATGCTTTGGGCATAGCCTACCAAAGCAATGGTCAAAGCCAGGGGAAACAACCGCCTCCACAAAGAAAGATCAAAACCGGGCGCTGACACATCGGGAAAACCACCCGGAACTGCTCCTACGATTTCTATCCCATGATCATTCCAGGAAAAAGCCCAAACAGCCAAAGTGCCCGCCACTACTGCCAACAATGAAGACGGGAATACACGGTGGATCATCTTCCCCCCGACAATGATCAATACCCCAAGCACCCCTATCCCAAAAGTCAACCAATGGATGTGACCGGCAGTGGTAACCAGCGCATAAAGCATATCTTGTATATGACCTGTCTGTGGCAGTTCGATACGGAGCAGATGCTTGAACTGGCTTAAGCCAATGACAATTGCTGCCGCCGAGGTAAATCCATTGACCACCGGACGGGAAAGGAAGTTGACCACAAACCCCAACCTGAGAAGGCCCATCAAAAAGCGAATCCCTCCTACCATAAAGGTCAGTGTCAACACATGTAACAGGTAGTCCGGTGCCCCGACAGCCGTGATAGAGGCAATACCCGCTGCCGTCAACATAGAAATGATGGCGTCAGGCCCGACGGCAAGCTGGCGGGATGTCCCAAAAACAGCATATAATAGCAAGGGAACAGTGACTGCATACAGCCCATAAACCGGTTCGAGTCCCACCAGCATGGCGTAAGCCATGCCCTGGGGGATCAACATTATCCCAACGGTCAAACCTGCGGAGAGATCTCCGGGAAAATCGGCTTTCCTATATTGGGGAAGCCATTCTACGATCGGAATGAACTTCGAAAGGATCTTGGTTAGTTTACTCATTAATTGTAATTCCGTTGGTTCAATATCCGAAAATATGGGACGGCAAATAAACGAGTAGCAAAAATGATATCAATAAATTTTAAATTATGTGAGTTTTATCACCAAGATCATGTTGCTAACCCACTACCTTTGAGCCATCGAATATAAAAACGGAAGCAGGCCCACACGCCAAAGCCTGCGCTAAAATAATAGCAGTCATGAAAAACTACCAGATCAGACAATTCGAAGATAAAGGGTTAGCGCATTTTTCTTACGCCGTTTTGGCGGGTAAAAAAATCATTTTAATAGATCCCGCCCGCAACCCCCAGCCTTATTATGAGTTTGCAGCGGCCCATGATGCCGAAATAATAGCGGTGATAGAGACCCATCCGCATGCGGACTTCGTCAGCTCCCACAATGAAATCCATAAGGCAACGGGAGCCACCCTCTATGTGAGTGAAATGGTAGGCGCTGATTATCCTTTCCAAGCTTTTGATGAAGGGGATGAAATCGACCTCGGAGGGGACATCAAAATGAAGGCTTTGCACACCCCCGGCCACTCCCCTGACAGCATCAGCATCGTGCTTTCAAAAAATGACAAAGACGAAGCCGTCTTTACCGGAGACACGTTATTTATCGGTGACGTTGGGCGACCGGATTTAAGGGAAAAGGCCGGCAAGCTACAGGCGAAGAGGGAAGAGCTGGCCCGCGCCATGTACCATAGCACAAGGGAGAAATTGATGAATTTGAATGATGATGTACTGGTCTATCCTGCACATGGCTCAGGATCCTTGTGCGGAAAAGCGATGAGCGACGCCAACAGCAGCACGATCGGCCAAGAAAAAATAAGCAACTATGC
Source organism: uncultured Roseivirgaceae bacterium (assembly GCA_964537165.1). GTDB lineage: Bacteria > Bacteroidota > Bacteroidia > Cytophagales > Cyclobacteriaceae > DATGMS01. The sequence continues at coordinate 7,652 of CAZHZP010000038.1, forward strand.
CCTTCAGGAGATGACGGAAGATGAATTTGTTAAAATACTACTGGAGGACCAGCCCTTTATCCCCAAATATTTCCCTTACGATGTAGCCTTGAACAAGCAGGGAGCACCAGCCTATGAAGAAAGCCTTCAGAAGGTGGCAAAACTTGCTAAGAATTTTACCCCTGAAGCCGGGACGCTCATCATTGACGGAAGACCTTCAGGGCAGTACAGGAGCTCACACCTCCCCGGGGCTATCAACCTGATGAACGGAGAAAAATTCGAAACCTGGCTGGGAAGTATCGTTTCACCTAACGAAGCGTTCTACCTGGTCGCCCAGGATGAGGATACTTTGCTGTTATTGATAGAAAAAGCCGCAAAAATAGGTTACGAACTGTTGATCAAAGGCGCTTTTGTGTATCATGCCGAAGATGGGGAGAAGATGGAGAGTTTCGACAAAGAGGCTTTCAAAAAAGCACAGAATACCTACACCATCGTTGATATCCGCAACGAAAGTGAAACCAGCAAAGGACTGGTTTTTGATAGCGCAATCAATATCCCTCTGCCGGAATTAAGGGAGAGGGTGGATGAGATCCCCGCCGATAAGCCAGTGGTCGTGCATTGCGCGGGGGGATACAGATCAGCGGCCGGTAGCAGCATTATCCGGAAGCAACGGCCGGAGACTATTGTTCTCGACATGAGCGAAGCCATCAATGAATTCAAATAAGATGAGTGCTAAAGCAAAATCTTTTAAAGAACTGATAGCAGGTAGCCAGCCTGTACTGGTGGATTTCTACGCCACCTGGTGCGGTCCCTGTAAAATGATGCAGCCCATATTGGAAGATACCGCAAAGCAGTTGGGGGAGAAGGTAAAGATCATCAAAGTCGATGTCGATAAAAACCCGGCGGCTGCCAATAGCTACCAGGTGAAGGGAGTTCCCACCCTGATCCTGTTTCAAAATGGAAAAATTCTCTGGAGGCAATCTGGAGTAGTCCAAACCTCCCAGTTGATTCAGGTGATCAACCAAGCTGTTGCTTAGGGGGCAGGATTTGCCCCCAGCGAGACCTATCTATGAAGTGGGGCGAACGCGCTTCTTAACCCCACCTCTTTTATACCCCCATTAGTTTATTATCCCCGGGTCTCCCGATGGAAGAGTTCTCTTTTATCCCAGACACCTATTACCCTTATCTGACATGATTGAAACCTTACTTAACTACCTTAGGCAGCCTTGGCCATGGTATGTAGCCGGACCTTTGATTGGCCTGACGGTGCCCGCACTTTTGCTGTTGGGGAACAAGTCCTTTGGGATTTCTTCCTCTCTAAGGCATATCTGCGCCGCCTGTGTGCCGTCAAAAATCCCTTTCTTTACCTACGACTGGAGGAGGCAAACCTGGAACCTCCTGTTTGTATTGGGGATATTCATCGGCGGAATGATTGCCGCTACCTTTTTATCTGACCCCGACCCGATGGTGATTGCGGCGTCCACCAAAGAGGACTTGGCTGCCTTGGGCCTCACCAATTTTGATGCGATGATGCCCGAAGAGATTTTCACCTGGAAGAATTTATTTTCACCAAAAGGTTTATTTTTCTTCGTGATAGGAGGTTTTCTGGTGGGTTTCGGGACGAGATATGCTGGCGGATGTACTTCTGGCCATTCCATTATGGGACTCAGCAACCTCCAATGGCCTTCTTTGGTAGCCACGGTTTTCTTTATGTTAGGCGGCTTTGTGATGACGCACTTGCTGTTGCCGTTGATTATGTCATGGGTGGGATTTTAATTTATTCTAAGATGGAAAAAATAAACACGGCGGATTTGCCAGCGCATTGCGAGGCACCCAATATGCAAAAAAAGAAAGACAGTCCGGGGGGAGTGGCGAGATACCTGATTTTGGGGATCCTTTTTGGGATCGTCTTTTCTAAAGCAGAAATTATCTCCTGGTTCAGGATACAGGAGATGTTCCGGTTACAAAGCTTCTTTATGTACGGCGTGATCGGATCAGCCGTCGTAGTTGCCCTGATTTCGGTTCAACTTATAAAAAAGCTTAAGCTAAAAACCATCGACGGGGAAGCTGTAGAAATCGCCGAGAAGAAATTTGAAAAGGGTCAAATTATTGGCGGCTTTATCTTCGGTCTTGGATGGGCGCTGACGGGCGCTTGTCCCGGCCCTTTATATGCCCAAATCGGGATGGGGTTCACCGTGGTGTCGGTTACCCTGATCAGTGCGGTGGCAGGCACTTGGGTGTATGGAAAATTCGCCCATAAACTGCCCTGATAATCCGGGCTAAGGTCACATAGCTGTGTGACCTTAGCCCGGTCTTATTCCTTATCTTTGGGTTCTTGTTGTCTGCGCATATTTTCAGCTGCCATAGGGTCGGGCATGACTTGGCCCAACCCCACCATGACTTTGTTTTTGATGCCAGAAACCACCTTGTGTTCCCCCTTCATCAAGCCCTCATAACCATCTTGTGCCACTTTCGCAGGGTCAGACAGGTTGGACTCTTGATATATTTTTGAGCCCTTCATTCCTGCCTTATCGAAGAAAGCAGTGTCGGTAGCACCAGGAACCAATATAGTCAGGGTGATAGCTGAATCCTGCAGCTCATTTCTCAACCCTTCCGACCATGAATGGATAAAGGCCTTGGTGCCATGATACACCGCCTGCCACGGGCCAGGCATCTCGCCCGCAATGGAGCCTACATTGAGAATCCTGCCTTTGTTCTGCTGCAACATGTCTTTCAAAAAATACTTGGTAAGGATCATCGTGGCGCAGATATTTAACTGGATGATGTCCAATTCATCTTGTATTTCATTATCGACAAATTTGCCGTACACGCCTTGCCCCGCATCATTGACCAATACCTCTACGGCAATGCCTTTGGCTAGCACTTCCTGATAGACTTCCGACGGGGCCTCTCTTTGCATCAGGTCCTTAGCGATGGTGTGCACCGTCACGCCGTGCGCTTGCCTCAATTCATGGGCCGCACGGTTAAGTTTTTCCCCATCACGGGCTACTAGTACCAATTGGTAACCGTCTTTGGCAAAGAGCCTGGCCAGCTCAAATCCGATTCCTTCCGACCCTCCGGTAATCAATGCGTATGTAGGTATGTTCATGATGTGTAGGTGTTAGTTAGCCCCAAAGCACCTCAAAAATTTGGCCTGATTCGTCTGACAAAGCTATACTATAAAAAATTCGCCTAAGACTTCCCTTCATCTTTTCCGAACAGATGGATTGAGGCATCTTCCCATCAAAGAAATACCGTTGTCTCTTTGCATTAAAACTCCGGATCGGGCATCGCCAACCCCTTCTACTCACTTTATCTAAGCTGGCTTTGAATGAAAAAAACATTATACTGTCTTACCTGATCACTCAACCGGGGTACACCTAGGCGATATTTTCTAGCTACGGGTCGGTTACTATAGCTGTACTCCCATCGAAACTCTTCGGTGGTTCGCAGCTCGATTCTTTTGGTTCGTATAATTTTTCCGGGGAAGAGCGGAAACGCGAATTGAAAGCCCGCTGTAGATCCCCTTTGTGTTCTAGAAACATAAAACCCAATGTCTACCCCTCCAAATTGCCGTATTATCTCGGCTCGCGCTCCTCTGTCCTGAAAAAGGAATTGTCCGGCGCTTAATTTTGCTGATAAATCAGAGATAGGGAGGCGGTATTCAATATCCCCAATAAGAAGAAGATCTCCTATAGACTGCCTATAGACTACACCCTCTGCAATATAGTAGAAGCCCGTGTAGCCCCCTTCCATCCCCAAGCTCCAGCGGGAATCCAGGGGAGCATAACGGAGTTGAAGATCCAGACCATAACGGTCATTATAAAATGTACCCGCAGTCAATGACAAAAAAAAAGATGAACGCCATTGGTTGAAGTAATGTAGGTGACTGGGTGCCAGCCTGATGCTTTCCTCTCGGCCATCCAGTGAATTTTGAATGGGAAATACGATCCCTGATTGCAGGCTGAGGCCAGACCATAAATAAACCTTGGAGTCTAAGATGATATTGGTTTTGGTCTCCAACGGTCTATCAAAACGTCCAAACCTCCCGTGAAAATCCGGCATTATCCGGAAATGAAAACGGTAATCCTTCAAAAGGTTGTTGTGGTTCTTAAAGTAGGTCTTTTCCTCAGAGCTGATCGCCCTAAATCGGAGATGCTCCCCCCGATATGCCCCCATTGGCTGGTTATTATACAGGGGAATCCAGGTAATAACCCGGTCTTCTTCAAGTACTTTTTGGGCGTATTGGAAGCTATGGAAGGGATTCCTGAATGAGCGATGCTCGAAAAAAACCGTTACCGAATCGTTGCTTTCCAACACGTGAACCTGTTCGAACCCCGCTTCAAAAAGCCGTTGCTCCAACTCCTGGGCAGATACCAAGAAGGGAACCCACCAAATCGCCATAAGAAGCATTGACTTTTTATTTGCCATAACTTCTCAATTCTTTTGGTTCGAAGTCTAGGGGCACCTGTAGAGCTATGGAGAAGCCCAACTGCTTTAATTCATAGGAATGGGCCTGCAACAGTAGCCAGTCATTTAGCTTGACTACAGCACCAACGTTAATGTTCCGTGAGTCATGTTCGGCCATGAGGCCAAGAAAATCCCATGGATGCCAAAGTGCAGCCCCGAAAAAGCCGTTAAGGTAATTATTACCTGTTTCGGATTTCCTTGCGACCGACAGCCTGTCCCAAATACCTGAGCCGCTATTCTTCGAAACTCTTCCAAAATAAAACGGCAAGCCATAACCTGCAGTAAGCGCTAAGTTTCCCAAAGATCCCATCTCAAAGCTTTTGCTGGCTACCAACACATCATGCGATATATGCGGGGCGACACTACCAGGGGGGGAAATGATCACTGACAAGGCTGGCAGCAATTCTTTCTCCTTGAGTAATTTTAACCTAATATCAAGATGCCTGTCTCCTATCCCTATGCTATCAGCAAGCGCTGGAATACGTGTAATATTTAAATTGACTTCCAGAAAATCCGTAAGGGCAGCTCTAAATGAATAGATATTCTCAGAATGGTCTAAAGTACCCATAAACGCATTAATGGCATAAGGGCTGGGAATGTAGGCAAAACTCATCCCGAAATGCTTCTCCTCCTTCCAGTAGGCTGACGGCGTCATGACATGGCCTGGTTTACCAAGGATGTTTACCTGAGCATAAAGGCCCTGACTCCAAATCAGGATTCCACAAAATAGACATACCTTATTCATACAAAAAGTCACCTGTTATATCGTCAAAGCTGAGGGCACAAAAATCCAGCTCATGATGAGCAAGTCCTAAATGGTGATTTACCGATAGCATTAGTCGCGGCTATGGATTTAATAGCCTCCATAACGTCTCCCAAACATCGGAAACATATTATACCTCAGGCTTATACCTACTTCAACGCCTTGCAAGGAAACCTTCACGGGTTCAGGAGGGAGATTTGGTGCTGTCACCGACACCTGGTTGTAGGATCCCGTGTTGTAGCGACCCTCCAACGCCAACCCCAAATTTGGGACGACCATATATTCTATACCGATTTTCCCATACATCCCAAAGTTATTCCCAGTCGAAACCTGTTCGGGCAAGGAGCCGCCGGCATTAAATACGATTCTCTCCATGCTATTCCTAATGTAGTAGCGATTTATTCCTGCGCCAACAAAAGCATTAAAAATGTCCGGCAGCATATGGCGGAAGGTATAAACCCCGCCTACGGCTATAGGAATAATTCGCTGATCAATTTCCTCCCGGATAATTGCTCCTTGTTCTGAGGTCCCTTCACCGGTGAAGGTGGAAGACCACAGCCCGATTCTACCGTCTATAGCCAGCTCATCTATGAGCTTTACTTCTGCAGAAATGGTAGGCATCAGCGCCCCAGAACGAAATTGAGCTTCCTGCTGGTAATTAATCAAAACCGACCGCTCGTCAACACCCTGATAAATACGGTGCCAGTATGAAACACCGGCACCGAAATTATTTATTTGAACTTGTGCGAACGTTTGAAACGGGATAAGAATCCAAAGGATAGGCGCTAAGAAAATGCAGCCGGGTTTTATCATGACTCACCAAGTGCATCAATTTCCGGAGCCTTGGTTATGGCATTTCTCTAGGGCTTTTTCCAAAACCTCTTCCGCAAACGCAACAGCTTTATTATAGGCGGTTCCAACATTTGAAATCATGGCACTTCGGTGATCTTCTATGATTTCCAGTTCCTTTTGGTAAGCCTCTTCAATAGTCCCCAAAGAGACATTGTTCCATGCTTGGACCAATTGGGCTGCCTGAATGGTATACACTGCTGCGAACAACAGCAAGCTGTTCTTTAACTCCGGGTTGTTGATTGCGGAGATTGCCTGTAGAACGCTCGACACATTAAGGATAAGATAGTCAAGTTGAAAGTTATAAATTTGTTCCTGCTGTTTAAGCCTTAGTTCATGGGCGACTTCTATCTCACTTAACCGTCTTTGATAGTTTAATTCAATAGTGTTCAATTGATCTTCTTTTTGCAGATCCAGTTCTCCTACACGAATATCAAAAGCATTCTGGGCCGCCTCGTCGCAAGTCTCTCCCCAATGCGTGACGCGAAGGTTAGCAGACCCGACCAAACCCTCCTCTACCTTCTCTGCTCTTTGCTTGGCGGAAATTTTCTTATTTAGGTCGGATATGGTTCTTAATGTCTCTCCGTTAAGTTTTGGGAAAACCGCCTGAGGCAAAAGCTCTGTAAACGAACTTTCGGAACCGGCTTTGGCAGCAAAATCCTTTAATTTAGTGCTGATTTCAATCTCCCCTTTGATAATTTGGGCTGCCACTTCCGCATTTAATCCGTCTAAGAAGGCCTGGATTTCGGGATCCAGTGATCCTGATGCATCCGGAACATTTCCCATCCTTTCAAAAAGCTTAGTTAAGAGCCCCGCTAGTTCTTCTTCATTCCCAGCTTCACGAATACCTTCAAGGATAGCGTCAATAATCTTTGAATTGTCGATGTCCCCGATCTCCACATCCACTCCATCGGGATCAGGATCTTCCAAATCAGGGAGGTCATCCACTTCGTCAAAGTCATTGTCCGCTTGATAAGGCGGAAGGGTGTCTATATCCTGAGTGGTACAATGGACAAAGAACAACCCTATCATCAACAAGGCCAGCAGATTGGAGCCTTTTAAAATAAAGTTTGGCCGATTGTGGTTCATGTTAGTCATTGTTTTATGCGTTAAGTGTATGCTTTATTATAAATAGTTAGACCCGCTCGATGGAGATACATTAACAGAAGCAAAACCATCTAAAGCACTATAATCAGAGATATACCCGGAAAGTCAATTGACCGCTTTCATTCGTAGGGGCGACTGAAACATTTCCAACACTTGAATTCCGCTACAAATTATCACAGAGGCGACAGAAAATACCGACACCTTATCAACTGACAGTCTGTTTGCGTCCAAAGTGATGGATAGCTCCACCATTCTTCCCAACCCAAACACCTTTACTTTCCCCCTAACTCTCAACCGAACTTTATAATATGCTTATCCAGCCCAACAAAATCTAAAAACAGAACCCCTCAACCTCTCCGTCCAAAAATTTCACTTTCCAAAGGTATGGTAAAATATTGTACATCAAAAAGGTATTCGAAAAAAACAACAAAAATTTCATAGTAAAATCCATTTAATTACATTCAAAATCTCCTGGAGGTGTCCTCCCTTTCGAGGACTTACAGCTGGCTCCATCTCTATATCACCCCAAGTACATAAAATTTTGTGGCCTAATTTTGGCTGCTATCTGTTGGAAATACCTTAACGAAAACCAAAATGATTATGGAAGATGACAAAAGAAAAGCCACTTCAGAATCTGATCGTGCGCTTCCTGAAAAAGAAAAGAGGGATCAAGAAGAAGAAATCGATGAGGAGCTGGAACAAACCTTTCCAGCCAGCGACCCACCGTCTTATTCCAGCCCCGGGAATGATAAGGACGAGGATTAATCAAAGGTCTATCACGACATCAAACACCGCATGAACCAGAGAAAAGTT